>CALEGD010000125.1 GCA_937877075.1 uncultured Acholeplasmatales bacterium | reverse complement strand
ATGAACCGTATTTTTGAAAGAGATTTGCGATATGATTGATAATTTCTATATCAAGGATTTCGGTTCCGTCTTCCGCATAAAAAACCGGAATCGGTACACCCCAGACACGTTGCCGAGAAATACACCATTCTTTCCGATCTTTGACCATATTTTCCATCCGGTGTTCACCCCAGGAAGGAATCCAGTTAACGGTCTTAATCGCTTCAATCATATCATTTTTGAGCTTATCAATGGAAGCAAACCATTGTGAGGTTGCACGGAAGATAATTGGTTTATTTGTTCGCCAATCATGAGGATAACTGTGGGTTATTTTGCTAAGTTTAAGTAGACTTCCCACTTCACTCAGCTTTTCAACAATCGCCTTATTCGCATCTTCATAAAAGATATTTTCAAATTCACCGGCTTCCTCGGTCATATACCCTTTTTCATCAACTACGCAAAGGGTTTCTAAGCCGTATTTCTTTCCGGTTATAAAGTCATCTTCACCATGGCCGGGAGCGGTATGAACAAGACCGGTACCGCTATCGAGAGTTACATAATCAGCTAAGACTACCGGGCAGATTTTTCCGTTTAAAGGATGAAAGTAAGTAACACCTTCAAGATCAAGACCGGAAATGGATTTAATAATTTTATATTCCTGATAACCGACCGACTCTACAAAAGCGGGAACTAATTCTTTGGCGATAATCAAATATCTTTCATCTGTCAATAAGACCACATACTCGTATTCAGGATGAACACTCACAGCTAAGTTAGCGGGGATTGTCCAAGGCGTGGTTGTCCAAATAACCAGTTCACAATCATTGGACAGTACATTCTTTCCATCCTGAATTTTAAAGGCCAAATAAATCGACGGTGAAACTTTATCATGGTATTCGGTTTCTGCTTCGGCTAGAGCTGATTCACTTGAAGGCGACCAAAAAACAGGTTTTAAACCTTTAAAAATAAGTCCTTGGTCAACCATTTTTCCAAAAATCCGGATTTGTTCGGCTTCATATTCCTTATTTAAAGTTAAGTAAGGATCTTCCCATTCGCCTAAAATACCCAGACGTTTAAACTCCTTCTTTTGACGTTCAACTTGTTTGAGTGCATATTCTTCACAGAGTTTTCGGAATTCCGAAACCGACATGGTTTTTCGATTAACTTTAGTACTTTTGGTCAGGGCCGTTTCAATCGGGAGACCATGGGTATCCCAGCCTGGCTTATAAGGAGTATAAAAGCCGTTCATGCTTCGATATCTAATGACAAAATCTTTAAGAATTTTATTTAAGGCATGACCGACATGGATGTCACCGTTGGCATAGGGAGGTCCGTCATGGAGAATAAACTTGGGATGTCCTTGATTTTTCTCCAAAACTTTATTATAAATATCCTTATCTTCCCATTCCTTCTGGATTTTCGGTTCCTTTTCCATAAGATTTGCACGCATTGAAAAATCTGTTTTCATCATCAAAAGCGTATCTTTATAATCTTTGTTCATGATTTTCTCCTTATCTAGTTCTTTCAATATTTAGTATAATCTTTTCTTTTCTAGTTTTTCCCGTAATTTCTCGGACAATTATTCTTCCGAAACGGGTGATTGAAAGTAAATCCCCGCTTCTACATTGATAATCCTTGTGGAGATTGATTTTACCGTTAACCTTCACATTTCCGGTTTTGATCAATTCCTGAGCCTTTTCCCGTGAAAGGTTTAAGCTCTTAGCAAGAATGGCATCAAGACGAAGCCCGGGAACAATTATGGAAGCGGAGTGATAATTATTATTATTTACCGCTTCCAAGTTTTCTATTTTTTTCACTTGAACATAATTTTTACCGATTTGAATAAGATTGTCCAACAGATATCGAGAGATTTCTGTGGCAACAATCATAAATGACTTCTCTTCTAGTGTGATAATATCACCGATTACTTCCCGACTAATTCCGGCTCCGATTGTTGCTCCTAGAATTTCAGGATGACGAAGTGGTCGTGGTGAAGTAATTTCCAAAATATCTATTTGAAAATCGGGTTTGATATCTAAGGCTTTCGGGCAAAGGAAAGCGCGTTTTCTTTCTTCATCGCGATAAGTTTCGGAAAAATGGATATCCAAATCTTTTGAGACTAAATTTTTTTGTTCTTCAGGAGTCAGAAACTTACTTAAAATTGGGCCTTGCTGCCCATTCTTTAGTAAGTTTTGTATTTTTATGTCCATATTGTCAGAAGATTCAGAATAAAACTATAAATCAAAAGCCCAACTAGCGGTGTAAAATCAACGACTCCAAAGACAATCTTTCCGCGAAATGTTTCCAAGTCCCAATCACTGATCTTCCGAATCTGTCGGAAGAAAACTATCTCAAAAGCACCGGGAATCCAGGAAAGTAGAATGCTTATCGTCATAATAGCTCCATAGGCTTGGAAGATAAGATAAATAATTTTAATAATCAAAGAGAATGTCATTTAGTATCCTCAACATATTGATATAATGAACCGTCTTCAAACTCCTCTTTACGTCCAAACAGAAAAAGTTTTTCGTCCAGTTTATAGATTTCCCCTTCTTTCGCATAAACAACTCCGGAGATAAACGGCAACATCTGATTTGCATCCTCGGGATCAAGTTTATCAAAATTAGCAAGGACGGCCTTTCCGGACAAAATAGTATCGCAAATTTTTAAGAGTGCTTCCTTGGAATTTTCGGTTACTATACTGTATTCCATCCGATCAAAAGAGGTTAGGAGACTGGAACGATTTTTTCCACCTTTTACCTTATTATTATATTCCGTGGAATATAATAATAAGG
>CALEGD010000124.1 GCA_937877075.1 uncultured Acholeplasmatales bacterium | reverse complement strand
GGAACATGAGCCTCTACTTTCTGAGCAATTGTTTCCAAGTCAACCTTTCAAGCGGGATAGGTCTTTTGTTATTAAAAGCCGCAAAATATCGTGATCAAGGTGATGACTTGGAAACAATTGCTCAGAAAGTAGAGGCTCATGTTCCCAATGTTAGAACTCAGTTTGCCATTAACACTCTTACCTTTCTTCATAAAGGCGGAAGATGTAGTGGAACTTCTAGAATCATCGGTACATTATTGAAGATTAAGCCGATTATCAGAGTTTTAGACGGTAAGATGGTAGTAGCGAAAAAACCGCGAGGAAAATTCTTAAAAGCTTTAGAAACTTTACTCGATTATCTTCGTCATGATGCTGAAAATGTTGATTTAGAAAACATTATGATCACACATAGTATAGCTGATGAAGATGCAGCATTCCTTAAAGAAGAAGTCGGAAAAGTAGTAAAAGTCAAGAACATCCACATTACCAAAGCCAGCGCCGTTATATCCACGCATTGCGGACCACGAACAATAGGAATTCTTTATATACTTAATAAATAAATTATCCATGAGCCTTGATAGGGCTCTTTCTTTTAATAAGATAATTAGAAATATAGAAAACACAATTATATCTCGATGAATAATAATTTATTTAATGTCATCCTTTTTTAGAAACATATTCTTTTTCTTGTTATAATCAGTCTTTTATTGTATAATATTTATATGATTCAGAAAAATAAGGGTGTAATCAAAATTTTATTGGAATGTGGAGGAGATATTTGAAAGCCTTTCCACTTCGCATCACAAGATGACTGGTTAGTGCTCACTTCAGGAGTAGCAGTTGGAAAGAAAAGTGCTTTCTCCTAGCACTTTTTTGTTTAGAAATTTTATAAATAATAGGGTAAAAGAAACTATTTAATTGGGGGGAAGGGGTTAAAAAAGTGAAATCTAAAAGAAGGTGTATTATGAACAAATGGTATAAACTTGATAATGCAGCAAAAATCTTTCCCTCAGTAACCAATGATAAACGCAGTAATGTTTTTCGACTTTCGGTTGTAATAACTGAAGAAATTGATCCAAGTCTTCTAGAAGAAGCTTTGAACCTGACCATCATACGCTTTCCTCCGCTCAAAGTTAAAATGAAACGGGGACTTTTCTGGTATTATTTTGAAGAAAATGAAGCTAAGGCTTTAGTAAGCCCGGAAAGTCCATATATTTGTCAACGCATAAGACGAAGAGAAAACAATGGATATTTATTTAGGGTTAGTTATTATTCTTCAAGAATCAACCTAGAAGTCTTTCATTCACTAACAGACGGCACTGGTGCTTTAGAGTTTTTAAAAGCTTTAGTCTATAATTATCTGATAATAACCGGTAAAAAAATCGACAGTGAGAATCTTGTTTTAACTTCTGAAATTGAGAATGCTTATGAAGAGTATCAAGATAGTTTTGTCAAGAATTATGATGCTTCTCTAAAAAACAATAAACGTGATCCCCAAGCTTTACAATTTAAGGGAACCCAATATGATGATTCTTATATTTCGATTGTAACCGGGGAAGCCAGTGTTTCAAAACTCAAAGAAGTATCGCATCGCTATTCTTCTACAATCACCGAATTTCTGACGGCTTGTTTAATTTACTCTGCCAATAACCAGATTAATCTTTTCGAGAAAAAGAACAAACCATTTCAAGTTCTTATTCCGGTTAATTTAAGAAAACATTTTCCGTCCAAGACTTTAAGAAACTTTTCTCTCTTTATTTCTGCCGGTCATCATTTAAAACCGGATCTCAGTTTTGAAGAAATTTTGGAGGCAGTAAAAACTGTTTTTGAAAACGAACTTAAAAAAGAAAAACTCCATGAACGGATTGTAGCGAATGTAACGATTGAAAAGAATATATTCTTAAGGGTAGTACCTTTGGTACTAAAAGAAATTGTTTTAAAAATCGGTTATTTAGCTTGGGGGGATAAATTAAATTCCATGGCTTTTTCCAATATCGGTCTAGTAAAACTACCGAAAGAAATGGAACCTTATGTCCGTAAATTTATCTTCTCAAACAGTGCCACGGGGACATCGCCGGGAAATCTTGGTGCAATAAGTTACCAAGACAAAATACAGCTTACCTTTGCGGGTGCAATTCATGAACGCGATCTACAACGAGAGTTTTTCCGAATTTTAGGAAAATTTGGACTGGAAATAATAATAGAAACCAATGAGTTGGAGGTCTAGGATGAAAAAATGTCATAAATGCAATTTATTATTTGATACAAATAGAAAATCCTGTCCTCTTTGTTTTGAAATTCTTCAAGATCAAGACGGAAAAGAGTTGCAAGGACCGGCTTATCCCAAACCGACGCCTTACCGACCAAAGTATAATGTTTTACTTAGAATCATCACTTTCTTTACAATTATCGCAATCTTTTCATCGGTAGTTGTCAATGCCCTAACCTATAGACAAAATAAATCACTTTGGTCTTTAATTGTAATATTAGGTTTGCTTTATTTTTGGGTTTTACTTCGTTCGACTTTCCGAGCCAAAAGCAATGTTCCGTTACGCTTGGTCATTCAAATGTTGACGCTCTCGATTTTGGTTATCGGAATTGATTATGTTTGCGGATTTAGTCGTTGGTCTCTAAACTATGTAATTCCCTTTCTTTCTATGGCGTCAATCTTGGCAATTATCTCAATCTTAATCGGAAGCGGAGTTCGTTATGGCGAGTATCTTCTATATTTGTTTTCATCTGTGATACTCGGTTTTATTCCTTTTATCCTTTATTTGATGGGCTTGATTGATGAACTTTGGCCCTCCCTTGCCGCAGCAACTCTTTCCTTTGTGACGATTGTCGGAATGATTGTCTTTGCTGATAAGGAGACTAAAGAAGAACTTAAGAAAAGATTTCATATATAAGAATTTGGAGGGAAAATGAAATTTATTAAAGTAAGCAGAAAGCTCACCCCCGTTTTAAATATCTTCCTGGTATTTTTGATTTCTTTATTAATATCAGGATGTGATTTTTTTTATAACTTATTTCCAAACGAAGAAGAACCTATAATCACCGATGAGGAAAAGGTTCAATATGTAATCGATAATCTCTATGTTCCCAAGCTGTCTCTTACCGATATCGGTCTCATCACTGAGGTTGCACTTTACCCGGAAGTAAGTATTTCCTGGAGTACTTCTGCCCCGGATATTATCAGTGCAAACGGTGAATATATTAAAGACGGTAATGCAACTCTGCAAGCGACTATTTCTTCTAATGAATATCAACAAAACGTAGATTTTCCGGTCACGCTTAATAGTAATTATCTACTTCCTTTTATAAGTGAAGATTTCAATAACTTTGCCGGCCGCTCTTCATATGGTTCATGGGAAGAAGGAATTTTTTCTTTCGAAAACTTTCTTCTTGAAAAGAAAGAAACAGAGAGGATAGTAAAACTTTATGCGGATTCTGATGCCGATAACCCTATTGGTTTGATGGAAATGAATACGGATGTCAAGAAACCGGTAAGTCTTGCTTTTGACTATAAGTTTGAAGATAAAGTAACATCCAGTTATTTCATCAAAATAGAAATTGAGTATTCCAGCGATCAAGGAGAAAACTGGTTCCATCTTGAAGAATTAACTAACGCTGATCAAGATATTCATCAATTTAGTAAAGATGTTTCTGATCTTGAAGGCCCGGTTCGTTTCAGGCTTAATTTTAGTACTGATTATATAACTAGAAAGTATGTCTTAATCGATAACTTCCGAATCGAAAGAGCGGTTAATGAAGAAGATATCTTTTCTTCACTTGAAGAAATAATGCCGAAGCGAGTCTCTGAAACTTTCGTTTTGCCTCGGACGACAGCGCTGGGAGGTATTATATCTTGGCATTCAAGTTTTCCGACAGTTTTAAATGAACTGGGACTGGTTAGTAAACTAACTGAAAATATAAATGTAACGCTTACCGCTACCATTACTGGATTTAGCGATAATCTTGTTTCCTCGTTTTCAATACTAATTCTTAGTGAAGAGATGGTTACTCCGGTAGAAATATTCTTTATCGACATCGGGAAATACGGGCAAGGAGATACCGGTGAAGCAATCTATATTAAAATTGATGATTTTGATATTTTAGTTGATTCAGGACAAGAAACGGCTTCCTTTACGGCGGTTAAAGAGGTAATTGATACTAATAGCAATGATAAAGTCATTGATTATGTTTTTGCTACTCACCCCGATAGTGACCATATCGGCAATATGCCTGGGATTTTTGATTATTATCAGATTTTGAATTTAGTTCAGTTTTATGGGACTCATACGACTCAGACATATAGTAATTATGCTGCCAGTGTTGCTGCCGAGGGTTTGATTAGTGAGTGTACGGTTACCGATTCCATTAATAATGCTAACGGTTGTAAAAAACAAATCGACATCTTAGATGAGGTTTTCATAGAGATTGTAGATACGAAAAATTACGAAGCAACAGAAACCAATTCTCGAAGCATTGTTTTTGTTCTAGAGGCTTATGGAACAAGAGTCCTTTTAACCGGAGATGCCGATAATGGTTCAAATTCCCATTTGGAAGCTGATTATATGGATGATGTCGGTAATATTGATATCTTAAAAGCTGTCCATCATGGATCTAAAGAAGGAACTACGACGAAGTTTTTAGAAGCTGTCGATCCCGAGGTGGTTATTATTACCAATGGAAACTATTTCGGAAATACACACGGACATCCGACTGCAGAT
>CALEGD010000123.1 GCA_937877075.1 uncultured Acholeplasmatales bacterium | reverse complement strand
TTTTTCTCCTGGAATGATTTTGGTATGGATTATAGCTGGAATATTGAATTTAGTATTGATTCTTTCTAAGGGGTGATTAACCACCGATTTTCTGAGATAACCTTCCAGATAGGCAGATTTTACACCGGCATTGACAGCCTCATCTAAATCGCCTTTAAAAACAACTTCAGAACCGATTTCCAAAAAGACAACTGCAATACCCGTATCTTGACACATCGGTACTAGATTCATGCTTGCAATTTGATCGTTTTCTTCAATCTGCTTTAAGACGTTTTTTCCTAAAGCACTTTCTTCAGAATGAATTGCTTCGCGAATTCTTTTTAAAATATTGTCCTCTAAATTATATGAGGCATCAAGTATTAAACTACGAACCGTTTCGGTTATTAAATTTAAATCCAATTCACGCATAATTATCCTCCGACTTATTATACCATTTTTATCTAAAAGAAGAAAGCATTTATTAGCCTTTCCTGGACTATAAACTTGAATAAAAGCTATAATTATGCTAAAATAAGATAGGTGAAAATATGGTTAAAGATGCTATCGGAATAATTGATTTGGGTCTAGAGGGGTTTCAAATTGCGAAGACAATATCAGAGAATTTGAAACATGAAAGAATTGTTTACATTAATGATCTGGAATATGAATCCTATTTGAATATTTCTGATAACGAATTAATTAAGATTATTAAAAGAAATATTGCCTTGCTTCTGGAAAACAATCTTAAATTATTGATTGTAGTCAGTGATATGATTGTTGACCGAGCAGCATCACTTCTTTTGGATTTAAAAGTTCCGTCGGTAAATATTATTGAAACCTTGGTTAATTATGCTAATTTAAACTATGAACAGAAAAACTTCATTTTACTTGCGAAGGAGGAAATCCTACGGGCAAATCTCTATCAAAAGAATATTAAATATAATCGCCTTTATAATATTGCTAGCGATGAACTAGAAGCGGTTATTAGAGATAAAATGGTGAAGACTTCAAGATCATTTTATACAATCCGAGAAAATTTTAAATCAGTTTTAAAAAAGGAAATTGATTTGATTATTACCAGTACTCCGAATTTGGTTAAATTAAAAATAGAAATGAAAGAATATCTCAATTTTGAAGAAATCACCGATCTTGGGGAAATTCTTTTAAATCGTTTAAAACATGAAAAACTGGTTGAGTTAAATATAAAGGGAAGAGGTGTTTTTTTTGTTTATTCAACCTTACCTAAAAAGGAATTTCGTAAATTAGTAGCTGTTAATAAGTTTAAATATAAACAAATAAAAAACGAAAAGGAAAGCGGGAAAGTTAATGGATAAGTTAGAAAAATTAGTTAATATTTTAAGAAAAACCAAAAATTTAGTTTTTTTCGGAGGTGCGGGTGTTTCCGTTGCTTCCAATATTCCGGACTTTCGGAGCAGTAATGGCCTCTTTCAGGAAATAGGTATGTCCACTCCGGAAGAGCTTCTTTCGCGAAGGTATTTTGACCAACATCCGGAAGTTTTTTTTAATTTTTATAAAAGCCGGATGATTTATCCAGAGGCGAAACCGAATCCTGCTCATTTAGCGCTATCTCGTTTGGAAGAAATGGGTAAGCTTCAGGCCGTAATTACCCAGAATATTGATTGTTTGCATCAAATGGCCGGAAATAGTAATGTTATTGAACTTCATGGAACGATTAAGGAAAATTATTGCTTGAAATGTAATAAATTCTATTCTCTTGATTATGTGATGAAAGTTGAAGGGGTTCCTTATTGTAGT
>CALEGD010000122.1 GCA_937877075.1 uncultured Acholeplasmatales bacterium | reverse complement strand
GTAAGATTATAGAAAACAGCATGGGGTAATCTGTATTGTTTTTGTTTAATTCCTTAAACTAAAAGAGATCTATTATGATATTTCGGTTGTAAAATAAATCAATATTTTCCTAATAAGTGTACGCATTGTATTTGTGTACTCTTTTCATAGTTGAAAACTCTGACATTTTGCGATAAAATACAAAATGTTTTAAAAATTTCCTGCTTTATTTTGCCTTATGAATGTGTTAATAGCTAGCAATGTTGCTAAAATTACTGAGTATTTAAGATTCCCAAATTGCTTATTAAGGCATATTGCCTTTAGTATTATAAAAAGTCTTGTTAATAAAATAATTTTCCTTTGAGATAATAAAGATTATTGCTATAATATTGTTGAGTATTGTTATTATTATACAAGGGGGAAAGCTTATGAAAATTAGAAAGTTTTTTATTATTGTATTATTTTTTAGTTTAGGTCTTTTCGGTTGTAATCAAAAAAGAAGTATCAGAAATGTTGAAGAAATTCTAAATAAATTTGAAGATACTACAAGCATCGATATTGGTTATGGAATCTCCGTTAGTTCTTTAGAAACGAATTTTATAGTTACAGGACGAATCATTGTAAAAGAGATCTGCGGGAAATTATGTGCATATATGGAAATGTCGGGAGATGTAGCGCCTACAAAAATGTATTATATCGGTGATTATGTGGTCACTGCTGAAAATGAACAATATGAAGTTTACAAATCTGAAAGTTTTGATTTCGAAGCTGAAAATCCGGTCCCATCATTTGATTTTCAGGAATTGAAATATCAATTAACATCTAAAAAAGAAGATGACAGTATCATTTATACGATCGAAATTGATGATTCTGAAGTCAAGAGGTTATTAGACGAAATGACGGGTAATCTTTATTCTGGATCGTCTCTTTCAATGACTATGGAAATAACCGTTGACAACAAAACCGAAGAGTTGGAAAGAATTGAGATAAGTTCCAAAGCGGGTGAATTTTCCTCAGTACAAATGACAATATACGTAAAAGCAACGGGAGATGATGTCTCTTTAGAGATTCCTGATTCTGTTTATGATGCAATCTCTGAATACATTTTATATTATGAAATAGTACCAGTTGATTATCGCAATACCGAAGATGGGGTTGTAAAATACTGGGACATAGGTTCTTATAATAAGATTGTCTATGATAAAACAACAAATAAATTTGTCGTCTTAAGAACTTTCTGGATTGATATTTACAATGACGATATGGAACTAGAAAAACAAATCTTTTCGGTACAAAAGCCGATTGACATTGATGCCGATCAAGGGAAATTGGTTGTCTGTTACGGAACTAAGCGGGTTAAAATTTATGATTTAAATACCTATGAGGAATACTTAACCCTAAATTCAGAAGTTGTGATTAATGAAATAACTATGGATGATAAAATAATCATCTACGCCGAGGGAAATTCATGGTCTAATATCTTCTTTCATAATTTTGAAACTGGTGAACAAATAAAAACTAGCGATAGGTATAGCGACCCTCTGTTGACTATTAATCGTAAAGATCATTTACTATATGTAGTTGAAAGCGATATTTCATCAGCAGATTTGCTATATTTTAATACTCAAAGCGGAGAGTGTGAATATTTGCTTGAAGATATTTTTGGTTATGTTCAAGAACGGGTTTATTTCAACGGGAAACATATTTTATGTCAAGGAAAATTATTCAATCGTTTAAATGGAAATCTTTCCTCAAATGATTATTTAAGTCGAAAATATCCTGCTTATCACAATTTTGTTCCTGAAATTACCTTGTTCGAATCTAATAGATTAACATTTGTTGGTAGCTTAGCTAATCAAAATAAGATTGCCATCTATGATAATAAAAGCAGACAGTTTGTATATCTTTTCTTGATGGATCATGATTCTGTTTTTGAAGTAATAGACGGAAAATTTCTGGCTACCTCTAAGGAAGGCAAGTATGTTGCGTTGATTGATCTCCAATCTATTGATGATAACTTAATTGAATAGCAGAAATAATTTCTTGTTACTGAAAAATAACTAAAATGCATTTCTTTAATTAGATATGCATTTTTAATTTAAATATTGTAAATTTCAGTTGACATTTAATAATATAGATTATATAATATATGTAAAGTAAACTTTACATAGAAGCGGTGAATATGAAAAATAGGTTAGCGGAGATTAGAAAACAAAATGAAATCAGTCAGGATGAATTAGCTGAAGTTTTGAAAGTTTCTAGGCAGACTATCAGTTCTATTGAAAATGGGAGATATAATCCTTCCATAACTTTGGCTTTTAGAATTTCACATTTTTTTAAAATGGAAATTAAAGAAATATTTATTTATGAAGGAGAGGATTAAATGAAACCATTTAGTAAAAAGTATTTTGAATTTTTATTTTATGTCGGACTCTTGCTTGGGACAGTGGTTAGTTTTAATAATATTTATGATTTTCTAAATGATTTTAGCGAGGGAATGTTTAAAAGTGTTTCAATAGTTTTTATTCTTATTGGCGGGTGGCTATCCCATTCCGATAAGTTTAAAAAGAAAAACGATTTGCATGAACGTGATGAAAGACTCGGATTAATTCGCGGAAAAGCATATGAGTGGATGTTTTTCATTTCAATGATTATTGCAGTCATTGCAGCAATCATCTTTGCAATTATTGGGGGAATTTATGTCTATATTTCTATAACTATTTCTTTTTTTCTTTTTCTGGAAAGAATTATTTATTATCTTCTATATTATTTTTTTAATAAAAAGTTTTAAATCAAGTCGTTTTGTAGTAAGATTAAGATAATGTGAGGTGTTTATGAAGGAATATAAGCGGTTTTATCATATATGTGATCATCTCTTACATCTTGCACCATGGGATTTTTTAGGAAGCAAAGATTATTCCCAAATGTTTTTAGATATAGTTTCAAATCCTGTTTTAGTAAAAGTTGTTGGCGATGTTATCGATCAACACTTTGGCTTTATCATTTGTATGAAAGCTATTCAATCAAATTATTTATTAAGTTTTGAGGAAAACATCAAGGAACATATTCTTTCCGGACGTAGACGATATCAATATTATCTAGTTTCTTATAAAAAATATCTGGACATGAATAAAGAAGAAAAGGTATTAATAGATAAATTCACGAAAGTAAATGAGGAATTTCATTATCCTTTAATCCAACATTTTCAATGGAATAAGGAATCCCATTCTTATAATGAAAAAGAACTTTCCGATATCAACTTTGTTCTTGAAAATTTATTTATTCTTTTAAATTGTGTTGCTTTGGGTAAGATTACGAAAAAGAAAGATATTCGAGAAGTACCGACCAGAGTTTATAATCCGAAAACCAAACTCTATGATAATTTTTATCTTCCTTTTGTAAAGGAAATGTTTTGTATCACGCCAACTTTTAAGGTTAATGATAAATTTAATACTGATTTTTTAAATCTTAACTTTAATTCCATGACAGTTGAATATGATCTTTTATTTCTTCCCTTAAAAGCAAACGACTCACTTCTAGCTGTATATGTACTTTATGATCTGAAAGGGGATAAAGTTTTAGAAATGAATTTTGTAAATTTAAGTGAAGATCGAATTTTATCATTTTTAAATATATATCTTGGCCTTGTTAAAAAGTTTGGTTATTTCCATGAAGTAAGATGTCGCGATTCTCTTGATAAAATCCTTCTTGAAAGTTTAGCTATTTCGAATAAACCGGAATTTGTTATTAAAGAATTAAAAAACATTGATAATTTAGTTGAAGATTTGGTAATGAAGTATAAATAAAAATGGCTTTGAAAGCCATTTTTAAGAACATTGAATCGAGCGGATTCTAAAAAGAGGGATAGAACTGGGTTGCCAGTTAAATTGACGCCAGCTATAACCAACCAAATTCTGTCTTCTGATTGCGGTTGGGAAAAACCAGATTTGATTACCACCGACTAAGGTGATACGAGACATGCGATTTAGGCAGCGACGAAATCTTTGACTTCCTGACGGCGGACCTACAGGCGGGAAGAACTTCGGTTGAACGCCAACAGGGGGTCGACCAGATGGCGGACCTGCAGGCGGGAAGAACTCCGGTTGATTGCCTATGGGTGGTCTGCCTGGTGGCGGACCCATCGGTGGACCGAAAGGTGGGGTCTCGTCAAATGGTGGCGTAAAATCAGGTTTGAATTGGCTGTTAGCATCAGGATTTGGATAGATTCGGAATTTATCGCTCCCTTTTGGTAAATTTCTATTATTAATAATAAAACTCCTTTCTTTAGTTTTTATTATATAATATGGTAGGAATTGTTTGTGCGTGCATATACTTCTTTGAATCATTATATTTTGAATTAAAATCTTCAAAATATATGGGAAATATTAAACTTATTTAATCGAGGGAGACATGATGGTAAAACTTGTAGAAACAAATAAGGAATTTAAGAATTTATATGGAAAAATCCTCTCTGATTATGAAGCGGAAATGCAACTCTTTTCTCAAAACCTGATTGTTGATTATAAGATTGATAAAGTTCATATCCGGGGAGCGGTATATAATCAAAGGGGTGATCTTGCTTTACTATTCTTAAATGCAAATCCTTTTAAATTACTACTTTTTGGAATAAATAATTCTCTTGAAACATCAAAAGAACTTGCAGATTATATCAAATCTGAAGAAGTAGAGATCAAAGGAATTCTCGGAAGTGAAAATGATACTGCTTTATTTATTCAAGGATATGGGGATAATTTTCTTCCTGGTATGAGAATGGATATTATGAAATTAAATCAATTAAATAATCTTAAGATAAGAGGAAAACTAAATAAACCAACGGAAAGTGATTTAGATTTCATTAAGTCGGGTTTTCGAGAGTTTCAAGAAGAGGTAATCGGAAGGTTTTCTGATGAAGAATTTATTAATAAGAAAGCTTTAGAATATTTAGAATCTCCGGGTTTTTTTCTCTACCAAAATGAAGACGGTGTGAAAACTTCCTTTGCACATCTTAAAAAAAGAACGGAGAAAGGCTTGACGGTTTCATTGGTCTATACCTTTAAGGAGTATCGTTGCCGCGGATATGCGAAAGAGATGATTAATCTGCTTTGTGCATATGGGCTTCGGAACGCGGAATATATTACACTTTTTGTAGATCAGACTAATCCTATCTCAAATAAAGTCTATTTAGATAATGGTTTTCAGATAATCAGAGAAAATATTGAATATCATTTTGTAAAAAAGGAAAGCTATGGCCTTAATTAGAAAAATCTTAAAGAAGACAAATGAAAATTCCCAATATCCTTTTTCAACACCAATTATAAGAAATCTCACCGAACTTGATTTAAATCATAATCTTATCATTTTCATCGGAGAAAACGGAAGCGGAAAATCTACCTTATTGGAACTAATTGCCTTAAAACTTAGTCTTCAAAGAATAAGTATGGATTTAACTTACTCAGATCCGGAATTCAAAGATCTTAAAAAGGCTATAAATTCTTTCAATATAGATTATCTAGTTAAGCCTAAGGGTTTCTTTTTTCGCAGTGAAGATTTTATATCTTATATCCGCTTTTTAAACGAAGCAAAAACAGAAGCCGAATCTGAGTTGAAAAGGATTAATCATGAATATCAAAATAAATCTGGGTTTTCCAAAGCTTTGGCTTCAATGCCCCATAAGAGAACTATTTCTGATATTGAAAACATGTATCAAAGAAGTCTTTATAAGCAATCTCACGGAGAATCATATTTGGATTTTTTTAAATCTAGGTTAAGGACGAACAGCCTTTATCTGCTCGATGAAGCTGAGGTTCCGCTTTCCTTTCAGAATCAGTTGACTTTAATGGTTTTAATTAAAGAAGCGGTAGCTGACGGTTGTCAATTTATCATTTCTACTCATTCACCGGTTTTGATGAGTATACCAGACTCCTGCATCTATGACTTTAATCACGAAGTTTTAGAAAGGGTTAATTATGAAGATATTGATTCGGTAAATCAACTTCGCCATTTTTTAAATGATAAAGAGCAATATTTAAGGTATCTTTTCGATGAATAAAAAAGATTTATTTAAAGAAATTTTCGGCACCCTTAGTGGTGTTTTTCTTTTGCATATGTTTTGACTGAAAATCTATTCAAAGGTATAATAATAATAGTTCTTATATAAGGTGAAGAAAATACATAATTTTTGAAAACTTAACCAAAAATATTGATAGGATAGTTTTTAAAAAAGAAGGATAGATTATGAAGAAAGAAATATTAAATATAACTGGGATGACTTGTGCCGCTTGTGCTAATGCAGTTGAAAGGTCGGTCTCGAAAGTAGAGCATGTCGATAAAGTTAATATCAATCTGGCTACGGAAAAAATGATTGTCGAGTACGATGAAAATAAAATTAATCTAAATGCGATAAAGGCTGCAGTTGAAAAAGTAGGTTATGGTGTTGAAGATGAACTTAATGAAGTGATTATCCCGATTGCGGGAATGACTTGTGCATCTTGTGCTCGTGCAGTTGAAAGTTCAATTAGTAAGCTTGACGGAGTTAAGGAAGTAAGTGTGAACTTTGCAAACGAAAAGGCTCGGGTCAGTTATCAAGCAAATTCCGTTAAAGTGAAAGATTTAAAGGAAGCAATTAAAAAAGCCGGATATGAACCGCTTGAGGTTGAAACTGAAGATAAACAAGAAACTCGGAAGAAGCATGAACAAAAGACAATGTTGATAAAACTGATTATTGCTGCTGTCTTTACCGTACCACTCTTTTATATTTCGATGGGTCATATGCTTTTTTGGCCTTTACCGGAATTTCTTGACCCGGACCTGCATCCCGCTAATTTTGCTTTAACCCAACTTATCTTGGTAATACCTGTAGTTTTGGTCGGCTATAAGTTCTATACAAGTGGTTTTTCGAAACTCTTCCGGGGGCAACCGAATATGGATTCACTGATTGCCATCGGAACCGGAGCAGCCGTGCTTTACGGAATTTATGCGGTAATCCGAATTCTTCGGGGCGATCACAGTCAGGCGATGAATTTATATTTTGAATCTGCCGGTGTGATTATTACCTTGATAATGCTCGGGAAATATTTAGAAATGCTTTCCAAGGGCAGAACAGGAGAAGCTATTAAAAAATTGATGGGACTAAAACCGAAAACGGCTAGGGTGATAATCAATGGAGTCGAAAAAGAAATTGCAATTGAAGATGTAGAAGTCGGTTCGGTTGTAATTGTACGCCCCGGGGAAAGCATCCCTGTTGACGGAGTAATTTTGGAAGGAAATTCAGCGGTTGATGAATCAATGCTGACTGGGGAAAGTCTTCCTGTGGAAAAGGGACCGAAGGATAAAGTAGTTGGTGCCAGCATTAATAAAAACGGCTATATTAAATTTGAGGCTACTCAGGTCGGTAAGGATACCGTTCTCTCACAAATCATTAGATTTGTTGAGGAAGCTCAAGGATCAAAAGCACCGATAGCAAAATTAGCAGATATTATCGCTTCCTATTTTGTACCGACAGTTATGATTATTGCGATTATCTCCGGACTTGCTTGGTTTATTTCCGGTAAGAGTACAACCTTTTCACTTTCAATCTTCATCTCAATACTTGTTATTGCTTGCCCCTGTGCTTTGGGACTTGCGACTCCGACTGCAATTATGGTCGGGACCGGTAAAGGTGCCGAAAACGGAGTATTGATTAAAAATGGAGAGGCTTTGGAAATTGCTCATAATATCAATACGGTAGTTTTTGATAAGACCGGAACAATTACTGAAGGTAAACCGAAAGTAACCGATATTATTGTTACTAATGGGGAAAGTGCGGATGAGATTTTACTTTATGCGGCTTCGGCTGAAGTTGCTTCGGAACATCCTTTAGGGGAAGCAATTGTTGAGGAAGCAAAAGATAGAGATTTGAGTCTTCTTCCGTTTTCTGATTTTGAAAGTCTCCCCGGCCAAGGGATTAAAGTAAAAGTAGAAAACGAAGAAATCTTAATTGGAAATCGCCGTTTATTAGAAAACTTCGGGGTTGATAATAATCTGGAAAATGAAGCCGAAGAGCTTTCAAAACAAGGGAAAACTACAATGTATATTGTGATTTCAAGAAAGCTTGTAGGAGTGATTGCGGTTGCGGATGTTGTAAAGGAAAATAGCCGTCGTACCGTTGATCTTTTACATAAAATGGGTATTGAAGTTGCAATGATTACCGGAGACAATCATTTGGTTGCGGAGGCAATTTCTAAAAATGTCGGGATCGACCGTGTTTTGGCCGAAGTATTTCCCCAAGATAAAGCTGAAGAGGTTAAAAAACTCCAAGAAGAAGGAAGGAAAGTTGCCTTTGTAGGAGACGGTATAAATGATGCACCGGCATTGGCTCAAGCCGACATTGGCATTGCGATTGGCTCGGGGACCGATATAGCTATGGAATCTGCCGATATCGTTTTGATGAAAAGCGATCTGCTTGATGTGGTTACCGCTATTCACCTAAGCAAAAGGACAATCACCAATATTAAACAGAATCTTTTCTGGGCGTTTATTTATAACACCGCTGGAATACCGATTGCGGCGGGACTCTTATACCTCTTTGGAGGTCCGTTATTAAATCCGATGATAGCCGGCGGAGCTATGGCTTTTAGTTCTGTTTCGGTTGTTCTCAATGCTTTAAGATTAAAAAGATTTAAACCTATACATAAGTAAGAAAGGAAAGTATATGAAAAAGAAAATCTATATAGATGGTATGTCTTGTGAACATTGCGTTAAAAGAGTAGAAAAAACTTTAAATTCGATTGAAGGACTTAAAAATGTAAAGGTTAAAATAGGATTAGCTGAAGTTGAGACGAGTTCTGATATTAATGATTTGGTTTTTAAAAATAGTATAGAAGATATAGGATATGATGTTACAAAGATTGAATGAGGCAAGGCAGCTTGCCTTTTTTCTTTATTATTATAGATTATTATGATATAATAATTTTTAAAGGAGTAAGTGATATGAAAAAAATCAAATTAGCTTATATCGGTGGGGGTTCTAAAGAATGGGCCCATGTGTTTATGAATGATTTGGCGCTTACAGAAGGAATCAATGGCGAAATTGCCCTTTATGATATTGATCTAGAAGCAGCAAAACTGAATCAAAAAATCGGAAATTTAATCAATAATCATCCGAGCACTTTAACTAAATGGGATTACCAAGTTTATGATAAACTGGACGATGCTCTTCAGGGAGCCGACTTCGTTGCTATCTCAATTCTACCTGCAACATTTGAAGAAATGAGAAGCGATGTTCATGCTCCGGAGGAATATGGGATTTTCCAAACTGTGGGAGATACGACCGGTCCCGGTGGTATCCTAAGAGCAATGCGTACAGTCCCAATTTATGAAGAATTTGCCAGAAAAATAAAAGAGATCTGTCCCGAAGCTTGGGTTTTAAACTTTACCAATCCGATGAACCTTTGTGTGAAGACCCTTTATGATGTCTTTCCAGAAATAAAAGCTTTCGGTTGTTGTCACGAAGTTTTTAATACTCAACACTTCCTATGTAAAGTATTAGAAGAAGAAAAGGGAATAAAAGCCGATCGCAGAGAGATTTTTACCGATGTTTCCGGAATCAATCACTTTACATGGATTAGTAAAGCTAGATATGAAAATGATGATTTATTAAAACTTTTGGATAGTTTTATTTTGAAATACGGCGAAACTGGTTATAATGAGCGCGGGCCGGTTGATGAATTTAAGATTTCACCTTTCCGCTATGCAAATTTAGTTAAGATGGATCTTTACCGCCGCTATGGGGTTTTAGGTGCTGCCGGAGATCGTCATTTGGTGGAATTTATGAACCCAAATTGGTATTTGAAGGATTCAGAGACTATTCAAAAGTTTAAGTTTGCCTTAACAACTGTCGATAATCGAATTGAGAAAAGAGCAAAGCGTCTCCTTACTTTAAATGCTATCAGTGAAGGTCGGGAAAAATTGGAAGTAAAGGGTTCAAAAGAAGAGGCGGTTGTAATGATGAAAGCCCTACTTGGATTTGGAACTATTGTTTCTAATGTTAATTTGCCGAACGTTGGCCAAATTCCAGATTTTCCATTGGGTGCTATTGTTGAGACAAATGCAGTTTTCTCCAATGACTGCGTTTCCCCGATTGTGGCGAAAGAATTACCGGATCAAGTTAAAAACTTAATTTTGCCTCATGTTTATAATCTTGAAACAGTTTATGAAGGTATCAAAAACCGTGATTTACACTTGATTTTTACCGCTTTCTTAAATGATTCTCTTTGTGTGAAATTGAGTTTTGAAGATGCCGAAACATTGTTTAAAAAGATGCTCAGAAATACCAGAGAATATCTCGATCCATATTTTGATCTTGAGGATTATCTCGATTAATAGACCTTAAAGTAAAGGATATAATAAAAGCGTGTAGTTATGAACACGCTTTTAATTTTTTTTTGGCATTGCAAACACTAACAATTGTTGTTATAATAAAAAAGGCATATTTTGTAGAATGGAGAATTAATTTATGGGATTAAAAGAATTCATTCAAGCATTATCAGGAAATTATATTCTTCTTATAACTTCAATACTGACCTTGCTCGTTATATTAATTAATGGTTGGACCGATGCACCTAATGCTATTGCTACCTGTGTTTCCACAAAAGCTATGACACCTAAAAACGCTATTCTGATGGCAGCGGTTTTTAACTTTTTAGGTGTTTTATTTATGACTATGGTTAATTCCACCGTTGCTCAAACTATTTATAATATGGTTGATTTCGGCGGTAATTCATCTGAAGCCCTGGCAGCATTATG
>CALEGD010000121.1 GCA_937877075.1 uncultured Acholeplasmatales bacterium | reverse complement strand
TCAACTGGTCTTGATATCTTACTACCACTTTCAACATTAGTTATCGAAGCAACATCGCTTCCTCCTTGAGTGTTGAAAGTAACTGTATAATAGTTTTCAAAATTGTCTTCTACCCATCTTGCATAAAGCGTAAGATCACCAGTAACTACGTCTTCATCAAAATTCCATTCGTTGTCACAACTAGATTCTTTATACCATCCATCAAACAAATAATCAGTTTTTGTAGGTTCAACTGGTCTTGATATCTTACTACCACTTTCAACATTAGTTATCGAAGCAACATTGCTTCCTCCTTGAGTGTTGAAAGTAACAGTATACCCGCTTTCCATATCACACGATGTTAAAAATATACTGAAAAACGTAAGCAATACAACAAATATAAAAATTTGTTTCCCTTTTTTCATAGCTCCTCCTTCCTATTAAAATAAGTGCAAATAAACAAAAGTTTCGGAAAAAACTTGTTCATATGCTGATTGTATTTAAACTTTCTAAAATTGTCCATCATGCAAATCACTATTTATAGTTTTTACTTGATGTTTAGTTACTATTTTCTAAATATACTTGAAAATATCTATTATCACATAATCATTTTGCGTGAGATTCTTACCCAAATGTAGGCTCCAAAATCATAATTAACTATACTAGGTCTTGGTGAAATATACAAAATAAAAATTGTTTGTGTAATTAAATATTGTATTGAAACTGATTTATATACTTATGGATGGATATAATTTCCACATTATAGGGAAAAGATATCATATATATTTTCTATTGTAAATATTATAATTGATGTTATTTAATTTTATTTGAATAATGGAATTATTAGAATGAAAATAAACAAAAATTGCAGTTAATTATATTCCCCATTTTTGTTTTCGCCCCATTTAGTTAGATCAGTATACATAAGTAAGTGTATATACAAAGGTGAAGTTTGGACCAATTGTCCTAAATACTTCACCATTTTTATAGGCTATTTATTTCTTTATAACCCGTTCTTCTTTTGTATAATAAAGCCATAAAAAATTAAAGAATTTGATCTTTTCTTATTAACAAATTATAAAAAGTGATATAATTGTAATATATTTAAGAAGATGGCTAAATTACTATAAAATTATAATCAAAAGATACAATATGTTTTATAAAGCTGGTGAAAAAGACACCTAATTCGGATAAATTTAATTTCTTCCGTTTTATTTCTATAAAAGCGTATGAAAAGTAAAAAGTATTTATTTTTATAGAAAAATTATATGATAAAATGAAACGCTTAAAACCCAGAAAAAAGGAGAAGATCAATCATGCATTTAGTAAACGCAAAAGGAATCCTTTCCTCTAAAAACGGAATGAATATCTATCGTGGCTGTACACACGGATGTATTTATTGTGATAGTCGTTCTAGATGTTATCAGATGTATCACGATTTTGAAGACATCGAGGTTAAACAAAATGCTCCGGAGCTGTTAGAAGGCGCCTTACGTAGAAAACGCAAAAAGTGTATGATTGGCACCGGTTCCATGTGTGACCCATATATGCACTGTGAAGAAAAACTAAAACTTACTCGAAAATGCCTGGAAATAATCGATGAGTACGGCTTTGGAGCAACATTAATAACTAAGTCAAATCGCCTCTTGCGCGACTTAGATTTGTTGAAAAGTATAAATGAGAAATCAAAAGCTGTTGTACAGATGACATTAACTACCTATGATGAGAAGTTATGTAAAATACTTGAACCAAATGTTTGTACAACGAAAGAGCGATTCGAAACCCTAAAAATTCTACGGGATAATGGTATTCCAACGGTTGTCTGGTTTTCACCACTTCTTCCTTTCATAAATGACACTGAAGAAAATCTTAGAGGAATCCTCAATTATTGCTTTGAAGCCGGTGTAAAAGGCATTATTTGTTTTGGTATAGGTTTAACCTTACGAGAAGGTAACCGTGAATATTTTTATAAAAACCTTGATGAACACTTTCCTGGTTTGCGTGAAAAATACCATCGAAAATATGGTTACTCCTATGAGATTACAAGTGATAATAACTATTCATTAATGAAGTTATTCCATTCCGAATGCAAAGCCCATGGTGTAATGAGTGACGTCAATGAAGTATTTAAATACCTCAATGAGTTTCCTTCTTTTAAATACACTCAGATGAGTTTATTTGAAAAATAATCTTTATAAGAACGAACGGATTACATATACAAAAATTTAATAATAAAGATTATAATTGTGTCAATTGAAGGTGCCTTTATAAAACGGAATGAGTGCATTTATTTATCGGAATAAGGGCCAGGAAGTTTTCCAAATTCTTCATTTACTTTCATTGAAAACAAGACTCCTGTATGTCCATCTCGTAAATTGATTTAAAACGACTCAATTCTAAAAAATATTCGCGGATAGTCTTAGTTACCATGATTTATTCAATGAATCTTTATTAGATCTATCCCAATCAAGATTAAGTTTTTTTTAAAAAGGAAAATTATATTCTGCTTCTTTCCAAATTAGCGACAAACCATATATTCTATCACTCAATGATATATTCTTTTCACTCATACTTTTTCCTTTATACTTATTTTTTAAATTTCTTCAGCGATTTTAAATATCTCTTCATTCTTTCTGATAACTTTCTTGAGGGGTTCCGATAGTTGTTTTTTCATATTTTCCTTGAGTCATTACTCCACTTACTAAGAATTTTCTTATAAGCCATATTACATCGCCATCTTTAATAGTTCTACTAATGATATTCTACCTAATTAAAATGCATGCCTGGCACACACAAAAAAGAAGCATTTAATGCTTCTCGATTTTCTATTTATCTTTATAAAAAACAAGTTATATATTGCTTCCTTTTAATTTCATGCTTTCCATTACTCATTCCAGTTACAATACTGAACTCAAATGAATTTGAGTCGACATCATTAACTTCAATAAGATAAAAGGTATTAGTATGAAAGGTTATATTCTTTGCATAATTATACATTTGATATTTCCACAATGAGGAGTTCTCATTATTCAGATAATCAAATTCTCTAATTATTTCTTTTTTATCATTGCTAAGTATAATATCTTCAAAGCTTTCTTGATAATAAAATTGTAATTGATTACTCACTTTTTGAATATGAATTCTCGAAAAAAACATACTAAAATCATAAACCACATTCTCACTATAGACTGAATTAACCCGAACCCATTCCAACTTAAAATTCGGCCAAGAATATATCGTGTTCACATCATCATTAAATTCTATTTCAATATAACTTTCCTCTAAAGTTGAATCCTTTTTAAAATTATCCTCACCAATTAAATAAGCTTCATGACCCGGTGTAAATTGATCGATTACACAAATCAAAACCAAACTAGATTTATCGGTAAATTTGATCTTTTCAAAAGATATCTTTTGACGAGAATACCCATATTCATATTTCAATAATGTTCCAGTTCTTATTTCACCAGCAAAAGCAACATAATTAGAATTAATATCAGTATAATTGGTAAGATGAATTGTTGTATACAGGTCTGCTTCACTATTCACATATTTTATTTTGCTTATAATCAGACATGCAATCACAATTGTTAGTATAAATACTAATCCAAAAGTAATAGATATACCTAAGACTCTTTTATTTAAACTATGTATTTTCCTATTCTTGGATATTAACGTCTCTTCTTTATAATTTGATGAAATAAGCTCTTCTTCTGATATTTCAAATATATTGCACAGCTTTTCCATTGAATCTTGTTGGGGCAGACCTAAACCGGCTTCCCATTTAGCAATTGTACTTCTACTAACATGTATTTCTTGTGCTAGAGCATCTTGGGTCATGTTATTCTGTTTTCTTAAGTCTTTTAGTTTTTCTTTAAATTCCATATTGTTATCCTTCTTTCTAGTTCATTATATATCATAATTATAAATTGAAATGTTACTCATTGTTACCCTTAAGAAATGCTATTGCTTAGTAAGTTAATTATACACTATTTAAAGTTGTAAAAGTAGGAATAAAAGAGTAACCCGTTAAAGTAAAACAAATTGAGTTTAGAATATAAATATAAAAATTGTCGGTTTTTTTATACCAAGATGGACCATGTATAAAATTAAAAACATTTTGTAATTAAATACAAAATGTTACATCTTCTTCGATAATTAGTTCTTTGGGAATAGATAATTTAATCGTATCATCTGAGTATATCTATTAAACTTCAAAACTATAATATTTTTTCGCTTTAGGTTTTAAAAGTATCATTGCATTATACAATATGGATATTTCATTGTTGAAGTTTCTATTGAACATTTAGAGGTGAATCCCATTTCAACTCTTGCTTTTTATTCCTCATCATAACCAATCTTTTTACTTGTGTACAAACAAAGATAACAAGAAGCATTAACAATGGGATTGTAAAACAGTTGAGGTAAGGGGCATCATCTAATGGCGGCCTTTTTAGATACATAGAATTCATATCTCTACCAAACAAACCAAGAAAAAGGTTATTAATTAGTCCAACAAATAAACAACCTATTAGTCCATAGATATAATATAAAATATTCATAATATTTAATGTAATATAATTTCCAATAAATAAGTATAATGAACCAACTAGCATAGTACTATGGCTTAACATACTTTTTAAAACCGACCAATCTTTTAAGGTCGGGTTGCTTAGATAATAATCTGGATAAAAAAGTGATATCAAACTGCCAAATATACCAGCCCAAGCTGTAAAGGTAGCAAAGGCTTTATAGTATTTCTTCTTAGTATCTAAAAATGAACATATTAATAAACAATACATTGCAAAATTACAGAAATAAATCGGGAACAAGATATTGTCATAGGCATAACCATAATTGTTGTCAGTTGCTAAATATGTGGTCCAAATAATGCTAATATGTAATAAAAATGTTGCCAAAGAAAAAAATCGTAAAAATCTCGATTTATTCTTTTCGCTTTGAATAAACCTTTTTGCAATAATTAAAATACAAAAAGTAAATAGTAAAGAAAACAGGATGTACAAACTGTGTGTAGTATCAAAAATCATTCTTCAATCTCCCTAAAATAAATATATTAAATCGTAACATTTATATTATAATACAAATTAGGAGTTGTTTCTACAAAAAATAAGTTTTTTATATTATTGTTTACAAACATAATTTTATATGTCTTAGGTATTGGCTTAATTTCTACATATGATTTAGAAAAAGCCAAACAAAATTCTGCAAATGAAAACATAAAAACTGGTTTACTAACAAACTATTATACTTATAATAAACTGGTATTATTGTTTATTAATATTTTAAGAAAAAGGGGGTTTTTTTTATGAAAGGTTGGCAGTTTACAAACACTAATGTTCCACTAAAATTGGTGGAAAAACCTGATCCGGTAGTTCAACCCGGATTTGTTGTCATCGATGTTATGGCGGCTGGATTATGCCATTCTGATGTTGCTGCTCTAGAAGATCCAGGCTGGATAGGTATCATCACCGCACACCCCATGTATATGGGACACGAAAACGCAGGTATTATTACTGAAATTGGTGAAGGCGTTGAGGAATTCAAAGTAGGAGATAGGGTAGGGATTGCTCCCTTATCTGCGAAACTCTGCGCCGAGACTGGACGTTCTTGGGCGGTCGGATATCAATGTGACGGTGGCTATGCCGACAAATGTATGGTTCCAGTTGATTGCCTGGTTCCACTACCTGATAATGTAAGTTTCTTAGAGGGAGCGGCCGCTACTGATGCTGGCATGACCTCCTATCATGCTTTGTACAAAGCTGGAGGTGCCAAGGCGGGCATGAAAGTAGGTATTATAGGTATCGGTGGATTGGGACAGTTTGCTGCAGGCATGGCACTAATTGATAATATTGATTTATATGTATGCGATATCAACCCCGAAGCACGAAAACTAGCTGAGGAAATGGGTATCAAACATGTCTACGAAAATGCTCTAGAGCTAGCACCCGCTAATTGTGAGTTAATAGTCGACTTTGCTGGATTTGGCCAAACCACAGCCGATGCATTAGAGGCAGTTGCCCCTGGAGGCACAGTGGTAGTTGTAGGTATGGGTAGATTAGAATCTAAAATCAACACTAGATTATTAATCCTCAAACAAGCCAAACTCGTTGGCAGTTGTGGTGGCACAGCCCAAGATATTAAAGATGTATATGGTTACTTTGCTACAGGTAAACTCAAACCGCAGCTTCATGAGATTTCTTTTGATGAAATTCCTGAAGGTTTAGAAAGACTACACCGTGGAGAAGTTAAGGGACGCTTAGTAGCAGTTCGATAATTTAAACTGCAATATTAATATTTATGTAATTAATGCTTGTTTTCGAAATTTAATCGATAGCAAGCATTTTATTTAGCAACAAGAAAGTCAACGGTGCAAACTATCCTAAGATTTCACTCATATACGCAGGCCAATATTACATTTTTTCTTTTAGAAAGCAATCCTATTCCACTACTATATTATCTATCATCAGACAAATACTATCTTCTTCTACCATATTTAATTACTATTCCTGTGTATACATTTGGAAATATTCTATACTTTCTTTTCTTTCTGCCTCATCTAGTTGGTTTTTTAATCCCTTACTTAAATACCTTTTTCTAATAAAGGCATATATGAGTTATTACACATGGATATATTAAAAGGTAGCCATTTATTAAACTCGATATTGAAGGCGTTATAATCTGTATTGAAATTATGAAGATTACAAAATAAGGTTATATTTTATAAATGGACAACAAGTAAATTAACCAAAAAAGCATTTCAAATGCTTTACGAGACAGCATGAAATGCTTTGTTTTTTGATCACTAATTATTTTACAGAACCATCTATAACCATTTCAAATCACATAGATATGCAAAGTCTATTCAAACAATAAATTAATGTATTGAAATCCCTTTATATAATCTGTTTTATTATGCTTACATGTTTAGTTAAGTCATATATTACGATTCATCTTTGACCAGCCATTAATAAATTTCAAGTAATCTGCGACTTGTTTCAGCGATGTGTATTGATACATCCTTTTCTTTAATTATGGATAACTCATGAAGGCAATAATCCAATTTTAGTTTTAGCTGAGAAGCCGTTTTTATGTCTGAAAGAAATGGAGCATCAGATTCTAATAATAATCGGTTGCATGGAATTTTCCGTATTTTATCGCGTCCATTTAAAGAATTAAGCATATACTCGTTGACTGAAAAGTAACAACCAAGTTTTATTGCTCTCTCGAGTTGTTTTAATGATCCAGAATACCAATGAAAGATACAGTTATTATATTTTGCGCAATCGTATTTTTCCAGAATATCTAGTACATCTTTATCTGACCATACAGAATGTAATGATATGATTTTATTTGATGAATTATTACACCACTCAATGATTTTTGTAAATATGTTTATCTGTTGATTCTTGTTATAATAAAACTGTTTGCTGAAATCAAGTCCAATCTCACCTATGAATCTAGTTTTATGTATATATTTTTCAACAAGAGAGAGTTCCTCATATCTATTAAAAACAAGTTGTGGATGTAATCCTAAAGCTACCCTAACATTAGAGAAACTACTAAGTTTTTTTTGTTCAATCTCAAATGCTTTTGGCGTTGTTGTCACCGCTAATAGATTAATATTCTCTTCCAAAGCAGCTTTACTGAATTCTTCCATGGGTTGAATCAAATCCACATGGCAATGCATATCATAAATATCCATATCTGATCACCACTCTATTATTATAAAATATAACACTTGTGTTTTCTATTTATATCTTCTTCAAACTGGTCTGACAACACTCTATAATGAAGTCATCAATCTCTATTAATCCTCTATGATATACGGCAGATAATCCCTGAAGAAAATCTTCATTGTTATCCAGGGGACCGCTCTTATACACAAAAAATTTAGCTAGTTGAGGTTTCTCTTTAATTTTATCTATTGCAATTTGAAAGGAGCGAAGTTGTACTCCCTTATTTTTGGCGTGATTGGAAACTATTTTTTGAACGTTATCTACACAATAAGTGGTGTTATCTCCTTCTTCCTCAAAAGCCTTTTTTATTGCTGCCCTTCGTATAATACAGGGAACACAATACCCACAATGTCGTGGAGAAATGCCACTCCAACGTGCTTTGTGTGGGGACGAACAGGAAACTGAATCTTTTATCACCTGTAAAAGGAATTCTTTATTCAAACATTCGTTTGCCATTTCACCTTTTGTCTTATTCCAGTATGGATTTTGTATTGATAATTTTAGGCCTAATCCGTTTAACACCTGATTCCACAACTCCAGATAAAAAGGATGTGTTGTCCGCGTACTGTGTGAGCCGATACGCAATTCATCTAATGGTACATTTAATGCTATCAATCCATTTTCAGGAACCTCTAGTATTGATACTTCTTTCATCCCACTTATTGCAAAAATACCAAATGCTATAAATAAAAACGATCTGCTTCTAGTTGTGTTTTCAATCCCTCCATTCGGAATCAGATCTTTCTCAAAAACCATCCTTAAATCAAGATACAGAGGATTATGAGCAGGATATTTATTTTTCAAATTAACTAAAAGCGTGCGTTGGACTTTTTTTGTAAATGAATCACCCGAATGACTAATAAGAGCAGTTTTATGACTTTTTTCCAAGTGGTTAATCGTTCCAATCAAGCTATCCATCCCGCCGGAAAAAAGGGTAACTGCATCAAATTTCGGTGGTGAAGTTATATTTTCAGGTTTCGCCAAAAAATCTTCATACCTTTTTGTGAATATTATTGTCCATCTATCTCCCGTTAAAAAATCTAACATTCTTTTAAATAATCCTGTAAGAGGTTCCCATTTTTCAAGGTTGTAAACGGGTAATTCAATAGAGATTTCTCTTGTCCAACTATCTTCTGAGTGGAGGCTCCGAGAAATCCGAGTGTCGGAAAGGTAGACTAAGCCTGCAAGGCTAAGTATATCCAGACCATCTTCGGTAGGATATATATCATAAGCATTAAGATTTTTTAATGCATGGTTTATTCCATATTTAAGGTTGTTTTTACTGTTTCTAAAAGGTACTCTAACCGTAATATAATCTGCTTTTTTCGAAGAAGTGACTCCTCTGTTAATATATTCACCGACAAGAAAATATTTATTCATAAGCTATTCCTCCAGTTCTGATAAAATATCATAGGCTGTATGATATACTGAATCTACTATTGATTTTGTTTGTGATGCTTCTATGAAACAGATATCTATATTTAGCTTAGAAATTGAATCCGAAACTGCTCCCTTTATATAGTCTTTAATTTGTCCTTGAATGTTCTCAACTTGGGAGACACTTTTGGGTAAGGAGAAAAGTTTGTTTCCAATATCATTCACAAGCCTTTCCTCAATAACGTTTGTCATATAGATTTCTATAAAAGCAAGAAATTCAGTAGGAGAAAGAGATTCAATAGTCTTATTCTCCCAATCAGGCATTGTGGAAAGCGCTTCAATATATGCAGTTCTTGCAATACCTTCATCAGTATTCCCACCATCAGGACATACAAAGTCTATAATACGGAGCAAAACATCAGACGCGCTTTTTCCTATAATATCTCCAAGCTTATAAACCTTGCTTGTTTCCGCTACGCCGTGATTTACAAAACTACTGAATAAAGAAACAAGACGAGCAGTGCTCTTACGTGCCGATCCTAATCGAGTGACTGCATTTTGTGAGCCTCCCAATGAGTGTCTAACATAATAAGATGTGGCTCTATGCAAATTTCTACCTCTACTTCCATCGCTATTTATATATCGTGTAAAATTACTTCGTGGAATTGAAAAGCGTTTAGGGTCAACCAGCTGAGGTTGTTCAGGTTGAAGTTGCGTTGGTTGAGGCTGATTTGGCTGTTGTTTACCATCATCGGTTTCCAACCATGAAGGCACTAATGGTGTTTTGCCACTTTGTCCACGGTTACTTGTTGATGTTCCCATTTTTTACCCTCCCTTCCATGTATTTTTCAATGCAACTTTCACTAAACTATTACCTTCCTTTAAAAGGCTTTCATAATATTTGTCTAAACGTACTTTCGTTTTTTCAGTTGTTATGCACTTATCCCATCCGGTACAAATCCAAGCTCCCACTCTCGTGCAATCAAATGATTCAATTAAAGCAACTAAGGACGACTCTAAGTCACTATGATATGAAACAAGCGCTTTAACACCTTCCATACCTTTAGGCATCATAGCAATATCACCATTTTTAAGAATCTTTGATGATAGGGCATCAAAAACTTTCTTAGCTTCTGTAGAAGCCAATGCCTTAATCTCATCATTAACACTTGCTATATTCATTGTGCCACCCATAAGCTTGCTGATAAGAATCCTTAGCTGGTCAGACTTAACTTGATCAAAGAAAAAGTCTTCTTTCTCTTTGCTTGCAAAAAAATATGGACGTAAATCAATTATGCCCAATAAAGGTTCACTGGACGCCCATGAGTTAAAATCTGCATTATTGCGCCATGATTCTAGTTCTTTGTCTATTTCTGGTTCAGGGCCATTAGTTAACGGTTTTATTTCCCCTGATTTTATATTATATGTATCCTCAGTCGATATTTCAGCTTCCTTTAAAGGCTCTAACAACTGTGTTTCAAAAATGTGTAGCAATTCGCACTTTCCGTTATCATCTGTTAAGGTAGCAATTCTTTTATATTCGTCTACAAAGAAATATTCAGCTAGCATCATTTTTGCCAAAATATCAATTTGAATAGAATCTCCAAATCCTCTTGCCTTAGCGATTTTATCTCGCAATAGCAGCATGTTAATAAATCGCTTGATTTTTCGTGGATTACCTTGGGTGTTTTTCGCCAAAATATCAGATATCTGGTTTGATACTGTAATTTCATTAGATACCTCAAAATCTGTTTTGCCAAGAACTTTTTTAAGTTGTTCCGTTGTGAAGCCCAAATTCTCCCACGGTTTCTTCATTTTATCAATCGCGACTTTTAATAGATTATTAAACTCTGTGTTATTCTCTTCTAAACGCGAACCTACTAAAAGAAGCGTAATGTACATTTCAGACTCAATTTCGCCTAATGCAGGAATGCGAAATGGTACTTGAATCAATTTTTCCAAATAACGCCTAGAATACTCAAATCCTGTCCGTATGTCGCCGCCATCTGGAAAATCGGGGAAGTGATTACGAACAGCGTATTCAATCATAGTTTCGTCTGCAGCTATGACAAAGGCAGTTGACTTAGAAAACATAAACAGGCGAACAGCCTCCAATGTTTCGATTGTAACCTTTGGTAAACATCTGTCCAAATCGTCTATGAGAACCACAAGCTTTTTAATCTTTGACTCTGTCAACAAAACTTCAAAAGATCCTTGGAATTCGGAGAATTCTTTTGCTAGGGAATTGTCTTCAAATACTTTAGCATCTGTTAGATATGAACCTAAGCTTTCAATTGCATTGGAAACTTTTTCTTTATCGCCTATTGAACCTTTTAAATTATCCATCAAGTTGCATAATATGCCAATGGGTGGGATGCCTGTAGCAACAGAAAGAGCTACGGTACCAGCCGTTTTTGCAACACTGAGCCAGTTGATACTTTTCCAGAGTTTCTTTAATATATCCTTCGCTTTTTCTGATAATTTACGCTTTTTAGATAATTCTGAAATTATCGAACTCATTAAAGCAATCTTAGCGTCCTCAAAACCCTGATGCTTCCAGCCATTGAACCGAATACACTCAATATCATCTTTGTTCTTTGAAAACTCATCCTCAACCATAGCTAATATACTTGATTTTCCAGCACCCCAATCTCCATGAATGCCAATTGAAATAGGACGGTCGTCACACTCTTTTATGAGATCGGCTACCGTCTTAGCAATTGCGCGGTTATTTAACATATCAACTACGGTTTCATTATCAGAAAGAATCATACCTATACCTCCAATCTATCGTTTTTTTTGAAATGTTTTATATTTACAAATAGTTTAGTAATATGCCTACTAAACAATGATTATGAAAACATTTTTATGGGAAACTGTTTTCTACCTTCCCGTTTTATTACCATTTAAACAAAATCTTTTGTAAAAAAATTAAAACTCTCTTATTTCTAAGAGAGTTCATAACAAAAATATTCTAACGTTTATAAATCAAGTGTTTGAAATAAACTTTTTTAGAAAAATAATTGTACCTATCATATAATTATAACAAGTTTCTCCTTTAATAGCAATGTTTTTTTAAAAATCTACAAAAAATGCATATTAAATTTTAAATTTTTTACTCTTTAGAAAACAACCCAGCATTGTGAGTATGGATAATCAATTTATTTAAAAAAGATTCAAGGAGAAAACATCGATTAAATTAAGTAAAAGCCATCAACTTATTTGACTGGATTTCTGTCAAATTAATGATGGCAATTTTATTTTAATTAACTAGTAAATGATTTTATAATTAACCCTTTTAGATTTTCATTAAATCGACTTATTCTTTTCAAAATGATTATTAAATCTTCTTCCTTTCTTATTAATTATTGCTTGAAAACGATTGTGCAATGCTTCATCTTCAAAATAAATGAAACATCCTTTTTGACCTCTTGTTAATAACGTTTTATATGTATTTAAGATTAAAGTTCTTGCTTTTTCTTCGCTTGCGCCCCTAATGCCTGATGATTTATCATCACTAGAAATCTTACTAGCATCTGTGATAATTTTGTTATTCTCTACATCCCATCTCAAGTCTTTTCCTATTATGACGCCTACATAATCAAATTCTAATCCTTGGGCTGTATGTATGCACCCCACTTCTTCAAAAGATTCCGGATTAATTGCCCAAATATTATCACCTTCTAAATTCCATTTTGCTTTAAAGTCATTTTTAAGGTAAATATCATATTCTCCTCTTCCGTTTTTAACATCCCAATCGTAACAATACCCAGCGACCATTCTCGCTTTTTTGGTGTCTTCATTAATTTTTCTTAACTCATCTCTCATTTGATTAGGATCGTCAAACACTTTAATATTATAATTAAGCTCATTAATATCAACATCAACATTTTCGCCTATTCCTAACATATTGTTAAGCAATTGAATATACGCATCACTACCATTGCATCTAAATTGGCTTCTTAAGACCGTATCCTCGTTTAAGATTACTCTACTATTCAGTTCTTTTGCCCATTTTCTAATTTCATAAATAGAACCAATATCTTTTGTTGTTATTGCTTGGTCCTCATCTAACAAAAATATTGATAAAAGGGATGAAAAAATACATTCTTTCACTTGGTTTTCACCGTTGAAATCACCGTACATTTTTTTAACTAATCTATGTGCTTCATCAACTATTAAGCAATCGTAATAATTGCTAGGAGCTGCACATAAACGAAACGGCGATCTAAATAAACCTTTTATATCTATTTCCTTCTTTAAATCTGATTTTGAAAGTAATCTTGTAAAAGCATTTCTAGGAGCACTATTTTTAGTAACATAACTTGCATTTAATCCCTCCGATACAAATTCTTTAAGTAAATTAATTGCAAGAACACTTTTGCCAGTTCCTGGCCCCCCTTGGATAATAATAGTTCTTTTTTTAAAATCTTTTAAACATTGAACCATCGTCTTCTTGCATACATCATATGCGACAACTTGGTCATCAAGTAATAAGAATTCCCTATTACCTTTCATGAGAGATACAATGCAATCTTGTAATGCTTTGGAAGGTCTAATCCTTCCGTTATCTATCAAATATAGTAAATCACCATTAGATGATTTCTTTGTAATGTACTTTTTTATAAATTCTCTAACCTTTAAGGTATCAGTTTTAATAAAAAGTGGAGCTTCATCTATCCAAGTTTGATAAATTGGGTCGTTCAATTGATCAAGATATTGTTCTTGGTAATTATGTAGATATGCACAAGGAACAATATTAATATTATTATCTTGAACTTGTTCGGAAAAGTTTCTAATGAAAACAGAATATGAATAAGCTTGATATGAAGGATGGCTTACCATTCTTTTTGCTCCACCAGTAAAGGTTCTAACGCTGTGTTGCATTTCATCAGCAATCTTTTCTGCTTTTGTCCATTGCTTTAGCTCAACTACAACAACTGAATCTTTATCATTATGATCACATCCGGCAATTATAAAATCTACCCTTTTTGATGTTCTAGGAATTTGATATTCAATAGATACATTAACATCGTCGGATATACCTTTATCATCTATGACATTCCTCATAAATTGAAGAGAGTTTTGCCATGAATTGAATTCACTATCGACGCCACCACTAATATGATTCTCTCTTAATTTTTCAAGAATCTTATCAGAAATGTTATTTGATAAAACGTCGTTATTAAACTGCCCTTTAGTTTCGCTATATACTATCATATATTCCTCTTTCTAAATACTATTAAAGTTCTTTGATAATCTGTTCGTTTCTTAAATTTGATTGATTCATTAATATTAGGACTATGCTTCTTATGAATATCTTCTAAATAGGAACAATTATAAACCGAAGTTCTTGTTCTTCAGTTTTTTGTATAGAAAATTATAAACCAAACTAAAAATGCGCTAGTTATATTATCACATTCTTTACCGACATTGTTCGTATAAAGATGAAATGGCTTTTCCATTATTTATTTAATGGAAGTTTATGAATGAATTCAAATTATAAGAAAGAGAAGTTTTTCTAATTTACTTTAATCAATTAAATCTAGGAATAATTGTTCAAATCACTGAATCTCCCTTTTTAATAAACTCATCCCTCCATGTTCTAACAACCCTATCTCCTTATCCTTAATCTTGTATAAAATATAACTACTTCATGCATTCTCTAATGGGATTATAGCATATTTTGGAAAAAATTGGAATGTTTAAAAAGAGAATTGGAACCGATGATTATATATTCAAAAGACAATCGTAGAAATAAAAAGTTCTAGCAAACTGAATTGAAATGCTTGTTCAACTTTCATGGTGATTATCTAAACAGTGCTACAAAGTAAAACAAAACGGCCATGTAAAATGATTCGGATCATCCTCTAGCACCGACCTAATAACTTTCCCATCAAAGGCTAAAATATCACTTATAGTTGTATCATTATCTTTATAAATCGGTTCATTTTCAACATCTAATAACTTTATACCGTTATCAACAACCTTCACAAAAAGAGGAACTAGCATATTTATTAATTCCTGAGGTTTTATGATTGCTATAACATCTTCTAGTGAATCATGTGATGGTATTTAAGTATCCATATTTAATAACTTTTGAAATGAGTCTTCATTATGTTTCGCGAACGAATCCATTTCTTTCCATTCATCAATTCGTGCAAAACAACATAATACAGATTTATTATATCAAACATATCGTTCTAATATGGCGGAGGAGAGGGGATTTGAACCCCTGCGCCGCTTACACGACCTACCGGTTTTCGAGACCAGCCCCTTCAGCCGCTTGGGTACTCCTCCAAATTAATTCTTAATAATTATAGCATATTTTCATATTATTGTAAATTGAATTTTCCTCATTTGAAAACTAAGTAAATCAAATAAAAGACCTTTAATCTATTCATGAAAGAAACATTTTTAATCTCATATAATTAACAATCTTATAAAAAAGCTAGATCCCGTGCTAAATAGGACCTAGCCTTATATTTGTGGTAAGAAGTTTATTATTTATATTGAATAATAATCTTGAAAGTCTTTTTTATAAATGTTTTTAAAATAGAAGATAATAACTAGTAATATGGCAACCAAACAGAAAGATATATTACTTATAAGCATGGTCATTCCTACTGCTTCAGGTCCATAATGGAAAAACTTATATAAAATGTAGAGGACCGGTAAACGGAATACAAATAATCTAGCTAGATTAACGTATAATGATGCTTTTGTATATCTGAATCCATTTAAACATCCTAAACATACTTCACCTATTCCACAGGTTAGTATAGAATAAACTTCATATTTAAACATTGTTTTTACAAGTGCAAAGTTTTCAATATTATCAAAATTAAAGAGATTTATTAAGAAATCTTGATTCATAATTAAAATAGAAATGGAAAAAATTGAAACAATCACTACAATTAAGAAAGTTACCTTTACGAATTTGAAAGCACGCTTTAAATTTTTATTTCCTAAATTTTGACTAATGATCGAACTTTCTGAATCGGTAACACTGGTTGTTAAACTATGTCCAAAATTCCCTACTGTTCCGGCTAATCCTAATGCTGCAATAACAGAGCTATCATAGTATTTAATACTTAGCGAGTTAAAGATCACCTTTCCAAAACTAAATAAAAATCTACTAATTACTAAAGGTAAAGAAATCAATATGATATCTTTGGCTATTTTTCTCGATAAAGTTTGTTTTTCAAAAAGGTTTATTCTTAAAGGATTGCTTTTTAATGATGAAAAAATAAAAGCCGAAACCATAATGAATAACTGAGATATGAGGGTAGCAATTCCAACATAAGTTAAACCTAAATTTAGAACCTTCAAAAATAAAAACGTAAAAATAAATTTAATTATAAGAGAAATGATATTTAAATAAAAAATGTGTTTAGTTCTTCCTTTGGCTTTTTCAATACCTATGTAAACATTATTAACCGCAATGAGTCCAGTTGAAATAACTTGTACAATAAAGTACATTCCACCCGCTTCCCTTAAATCTGAAGTTGTATTTGTAATTTTGTATATTAGGGGTGTGGTAGGAATTATAATAACAATTACTAATATTGATACAGTTATTGCCAGTTTCATCAATGTATTAGCTATTTTTCTAGCTCTTTCTAAATTATTCGCTCCATATTCCTTAGCTACAAGGACACTTCCGCCAATTGCAATTCCAACACCAAAAGAACTTATAACGTTTTTTATTTGATTAAAGTAGAATACCGCCGATACAGAAACATCATCAATACCGGAAACCAATATTGCGTCAATAAGAACATAAAGGTAACCAAACAAATTGTAAAGCAATATTGGAAACGCTATCACAAGAATTACTTTGAAGACATTTCCTGTTAACAAAAAATTTCTATGTTTTTCGTCACTTGACTTCATACGCCACATCTTCTCCATAGACCATAAAAAATTAAATAAGTTTAATATCCCATTTCAAGTACTATTAGTAGAAATATTCTAAGAGGAAATTTTCATATCATCCAGAATAATGTTTAATTATTATAACATATTTTTAGATTTTTGTAAATTCACCCTTTTCCCCATGATATTCTTCACAAAGCTTTTCATTTTTGATATAATCTATTTAGAAAGAAGGTAATATGATGTATAGTTTCCGAAATGATTATAGCGAACTTGTTCATAAAGATATTCTGGATTTGATGATTAAGTCCGCATCCGAGCAAAACCTCGGTTATGGACTAGACAAACATTGTGAACTTGCCCGAAAATATATTAAAAAACATCTTGGTCAAGACTTAAATGTTGAAATACATTTTCTTGTTGGTGGAACAAGTTGTAATAAAATTGTCATAGCTCACAGCCTAAAACCTTATGAAGCGGTAATATCCGTCGAAAGTGGCCATATCAATGTTCATGAATCCGGAGCAATCGAAGCAAATGGACATAAAGTGCTGACAGTTCCCGGAAAAGAAGGGAAAATAACCCCCGAAGAAATTAACTTTGTTTATAAAAGTCATAAAGATGAACATATGGTAGTTCCAAGGATGGTTTATATATCCAATTCTACCGAAATTGGAACCATCTATAGAAAATGCGAACTTGAAGCAATTTCAGAAACATGCAAGAAACTCGGACTTTTACTATTTATTGACGGAGCTCGACTCGGAGTAGCCCTAAAGTCAGAGGAAAATGATTTATCACTTTCTGATATAGCTCGTTATTCTGATGTCTTCTACATCGGTGGAACAAAAAACGGGGCCATGATCGGTGAAGCTTTAGTGATTGTAAATGACAATTTGAAAACGAGATTCCGAAATACTCTCAAACAAAACGGTGGTATGCTTGCGAAAGGTTACCTAGTTGGAATACAATTTGAAGCTTTGTTTCAAAATGATTTATTTTTCCGCTTAGCAGCCCAGGCAAATAAAATGGCAAATATCTTAAAAATGGGATTAAAAGACCTAAAAGTAAAACTAGCCTATGATTCGCCGACCAACCAACAATTCATTACACTAAGTCGGATCCTTGTAGAAAAGCTCAGAAAATCATATGATTTTGAGATTTGGGAAGAACATGATGATAATACTACCATCAGGCTTGTTACATCCTGGGCTACAAATGAAGAAGCTATCTACAGATTTCTTGAAGATTTAAAAAAACTTTTATAATACCAATAACAATAAGCCAAGCATTGCTTGGCTTATTGTTATTGGAGAGGAAGGTATTTTGAGGTTACTGATTTAGATGAAGATCCGACCATAATTGTAATTCCTGACCGATAATTACTTAAATCAAGGTCTATTTCCATATTTATGCATGCTTTGGATTTAGCTTTTAGATTTGTTTTTTTAAAAGCAATTAATTGTTTTTCCGGAACAAGACTTTTTATTACCTCGGGAATTACATATATCTGTACAACTTCTTTTCCGTCAAATTCCGAAATATTTTCAATTTCAAATTCAATAAATAATTTATTTCCTTTAAGAATAGGATTAAAATCGTGATAGGTAAATTCGGAGTAAGACAAACCATAACCAAATGGATAGAGTGGATCTAGATCTCCGTCCATATAACGGACGATATCCGGTCTACCATAGGGGTAACGGTTATAATAGATCGGTATTTGACCGAATTTTTTTGGGAATGTAACCGCAGTTTTTGCACTTGGATTGACTTCTCCCAATAAACAAGCAGCAAGGCTGTTTCCGGCTTCACATCCTAGATGAAAATTCCAAAGTAATGCCTTAACCTTTTTCTCAACATTTTCAATAATTAACGGACGTCCTGAAGAAATAATACCGATTAAAGGAATATTAAGATCAGACAAAAAGTCTATTAAAGCTTCTTGGTTTAGGGGAAGGTTTAGGCTAAGGCGGCAATTGTTTTCACCACTTAAATATCTTGGTTCCCCAAGTACGACGATAATATAATCTTTATTCAACGCCTGTCTTTTGAGTTCTTCCCAATTAGTTTTCCCAATATCTAATATTTCATAGAAATCGGCCTTTTCAAATCTCTTTTCTATCCCTTCCCGGATATTAACAACATTTTCCGCACGGCCATTACAACTCCAAGCACCAAGATGAATATCACGGTCATTTAGGAAAAGGCCGGTTACCAAGATATTTGCATCCTTGGCTAGTGGAAGAATCTTATCCTCGTTTTTAAAGAGAATTATCGATTCATCGGCACTTTTTCGGGCTTGCTTTCTGATTTCTTCAGTTGAGACTGGATTTCTTTTCGGAAAAGGATCACTAAACAAACCCATTTGTACTTTCATATTTAAAATCCTATATACTGCTTGGTCTATTAAATCAATTAACTCCGGTTTTTCAATAAGCAGTTCTTCTAGATATTTAGAATAAACTCGTCCATGCAAGTCAATATCAATCCCCGCCTCAATAGCTAAATTTGCAGCTTCCTTTTCCGATGAGGCAATTTTAAAATTCATTAATTGTTTTATAGCCTGCCAGTCACTTACAACCGGCCCCCCAAAACCACATTCTTTTCTAAGGACATCATTAAGAAGATAGTGATTCATCGTTACCGGAAGATTATTGAAAGTAGTAAAAGCGCTCATGACGCTCATCACGCCGGCTTCAATTGCGGCTTTAAATGGCGGTAAATAATAATTTCTCATCTTAGTTTCGGAAAAGTCCGATGTAGCATAATCAAGACCTGCTTCCACTGCTCCATAACCTAAATAATGTTTAGCACAAGCGGCGGTTATCCTACCGTCACCTTCTTTTTGAAATCCTTTAACACGACTTTTCGCCATGATACTGTTTAGGTAAGGATCCTCTCCACCCGTTTCCATAATTCTTCCCCATCGGGGGTCGTTGGTCAGATCTAACATCGGTGCGAATATCCAATTGATTCCGGCTTCCCGAGCTTCAAGCATCGAATAAAAAGATGATGCTTCCATTAAATCCGGATTAAAACTGCAAGCTTCCGAAAGCGGAACTGGAAAGGTTGTACTAAAGCCGTGGATCACATCATCACCAATTAAGAGAGGAATTTTATGAGGGGATAAAAGAGCTGCTTCTTGAAGTTTTTTAATCGCATCAGCATCTCGGATATTTAAAACCGCACCCACTTCTCCCCTTCGAACAGGTTCTAATAGCTCTTCTCGGTAGGAAACGAGGTTTAATTGTCCGATCTTTTCTGAAATGCTCATTTTTTTTATCATTTTTTGAAGATTAATCATCTTTACATCCTCACAATTATTTTTGTTTTTTCTTCCAGAAAACTCTCGGGAATGATCACACCACTTCTCCGGTATTTTCTTAAATCAGTATTACATTCTATTTTCTTTCCGTTTACCAATACATACTTAACGCTTCCATCAATTACTTCATAGGTGATTTCTAAATCAGAGTTCTTGTAGTGAAAATTTAATTTCAATCCATTACAAGATTTCGGTAGAACGGGATCAATATAGAGTTCATTTTCAACACTGCCGATTCCAAGAAAACCTTTAAGAAGTTGGCGAAGATAAAGCCCGGGTCCACTGGAATAAAGTCGCCATCCACCCTTAACCGAAACTTCTCCAGTACGAAGTTTATCAAAATTTTGGTCCGCTTCATAGCGATTTAAGAAAGCTCCGTCGGAACTAGAAAAATATACATTACTTTGCCGTGTACAGGCGTTTCTTACATTCTCCTTGATTAAGATTGGATTAATAACCTTTAAACCCTTAAAAAGCCTTTCTGCTTCGCCGATCTTGGCCATTGCCTCTAAATAACGGATATGGGCATGAACATATTGCAGGCCAATTTCACGGCCGAAATTTGTTGCTGTTTCGGCTCTCATAAAGATTTGAGGATCTCCGCCCTGATATTTTACGGTTGTATTCATTAGGCGAACACCATCCGGGTGCATTAAATGCTGGTCGATGATATCTAAATAGTCAGCAATGTTTTCCTCGGAAAAGATCTCAGAAATAAAACCGCGATTAAAGGAAAGCAAACGATATTTAATTCCAGTAATCTGATCATTCGGATGAACAATATGTTTTACTTTTTTTCCTTTTAATTCAATAAAACCGGCAGGTACACCGTCTTTTATGAAGAACTTTTGGTAATCTCGGGTAATATTTTGAAGCAACTCCCGGATTTCTTCCTCATCATCACAGGTAAAGAGAAAATTCTTTAAAGCTTCGATTGTTAGGGCAACCGTCCAAGAACTTGCCATCGTTGTTCGTGATTCATCTTTTACCGGTTGCAAAGTATCGTCCCAATCACCGCCTCCATAACCTGAAAGATAGGTTCCTTCAATAAAATTAGCTTTGATATTTTTTATCTGCTTTTGTACATGTTGGTAAATTGTTTCTTTAGGCGTTTTCTCACCGGTTAGTGAATTATAAGGAACTTCAAGATTTAAAATCTCCCGGTCTCCGGTTTGAACCATATATTTTGATAAAAGATAAAGTGGCCAAATTATAATGTCTCCATGACTGCTGTCAGCTTGAATATAGCCGAAAGCATCAAACATAAACCATTGAGGCCAATCACCGGTAGAATAAAATTGTCTTTCATAGACCTTAAGGATAACTTTTCGTACTAAATCAAAGCGGTCAAAAGCCATAAAGAGTTCGGCGGGGCCCTGACAAATATCCCTTGTTCCCCAGGCACCGCCACCATATTGTTCTAGACCGTGGGGCATAGAATAATGAATTAAAGCATTATGGACATACCAGGGAACGAGTAAATTCAATTTTTCAATTTCTCGGTAATTCTCATTTTTGGAATCAATCGAGAGCTTAAAGGCTCGACAGTTATTCCGATGGACAATTTTATATTCTTCTTTAATTTCCGACAGATTTTTCTCTACAATTGAGGAGTCCTTTGTCATACCGAAAATGGTATAAGCAAAAGAACTTCCGCTCAATTTAATCGAAAAGAGGGGATTTCCTCTTGATTTTCCATCGGAAAAGAAGATTTCATCACCGTAATATTGATATTTTCCGTCAGTTTCAATCTTTGCACGATAATGATAATCAGGATAACGGCTATAAGCCATCGTGCTTTTATCAAAATAAAAATCTACCCAATCACCTTCAAGATTTATCTTTAGAGGATGAAGATACTCCGCTTCTCCCATAATTACTTCTTCGGACAGAATCAATTCATAAGTTCTTCCTTTTTTGGAAGAGAATTCAAGTCTGACCATATGATTAAAAGCAGGTATACCGACTTCTATCTTAATAATATCGTCATCAACCTTGTAATACCAAGCAGAAGCATTAATATTCATTTCATAAACTGCCGGTAAAGCTAATAGTCGATATTCCCCTTGATACTTTAAGAAAATTCTTTGACCGGAAACCTTTAAAATATTTAATGGTGTTTTATTGCGACTAATCATCCGATGAAATTGCGTATTTCCCAAACATATCTGCGAATTAAAAACTCCGAAGATATAATTGGTAGAGCAAAGGGAAGGAGTTTCTATTTCCCGCATGCCTTGATTGGTAATGATATTTCCATGAGCTCTTTCCAGATACATTTCCTTATCACCGGTTACATAATGAGTTCCACTTTCTGAAAACCAAGAAAGAAGTTTTTTATCCTCTTCCTCAAGAAATAGTTTATTTGGAAACATTTCTAATTCTTCTACGGTAAAGGGGTGATAAGGATAAGTATTTTGCCAAGATATCTTCCTTTCTACTTTAGGTAGATTATTAAATATTTCTTCATCTTTAATATTCTGATAAATATTTTTCAGTTCATCGACCCCAACTCGAGAATTCTTAGTTTGATAATTGGGATTTAGATTTGAATAAAATAAAACTTTTCTCGGTTCATCTAATTTTATTTCTGGAGTTTGTAAGGCAATATAGGCAAATTCATATTGATAGATTTGCGAGGGAAGATTGCCTTCTTTTAAAACTTGAATCAGATTGTCTTTTTTATATTCCTTTCCGAAAAAATCAAATCCGTCTGTCCCATAAGCAATTGTTGGAGTTAGAGAGCCTTGTTGTAATAAAAACTTTGGACCTTGGTTTTGCTTAGTTTGAATATGATAGGCATTTGGAGTTTTTTCAACCCGATGATCAAGATACTGACAAACATAGGCTTCATTAGCCCAAGGACCATTTAAAGAAACATCTTGGCCATAAAATATTTCTCCATAAGTATTGTGATCTTCACAGCTTAATTCAACTTCCCAAAACCAAGTTAATCCCGATATCTTAAAGGTTACGTTGTAACGGACATTTTCAAATTCACCCTCATATCGCATTTGTTTTTGACCGATTCGGAAGCGACTTGGGGAATCAACCCCAAGAAGTTTTGTATAAGATGATTTACCGTTCTTTCTTACCCGAAGGTAGATATTCATCAACATTCCGTCTAAAACATTGGCTCTATACATATTCAAAGATTCATTTTGATACTTAATGGAATAAATGTCACCTGAAGGAAGTATTTCAAAACTAATATCGTCAGATAAAATAGTTAATTTTTCCAGTTGATTATTAAGTTGCATACTAAGCCTCTACCCTCTCAAAATTTAGATTCTTAAGCCCGTTTTGAATATACTCAATCTCCATAAAAATCTTCCAAATCATTTCCGAAAGATAGTTTTCAATCATTAAAACAGAAATTCCTTTATCAATACCAATAATATCATCTGCGAACCAGCCTTGATTTTGATATCCAAGATTATAGGAATCCTTAAAACCATATTTACTCCAAAACTTATCATAAGTTCGATAATTCTCCGCAGCCCTAATTGCTTCCTCGGGCTTAAACACGATTGAGGCTAAAGCTCCATAAGCCGGAACTGTCCCATCAACATAATGAGCATTGCCTTCGGAAGGTCCGCTACCGTAATTACCTCTGTATCCTTGGGGCCCGTCTGAAGCGGACATCCCCCAGGAATTTTCATTTATTCCCAAATAATCATCCTTTAAAGAAATTGCATAGGCAATGGCAGCTTCTGTGGCATGAACACTATTTTCAAACCAATTGTAACCGTCTTGGTCATAATATTTTCTAAAATCAATCCAAGCATGAGAAAACTGATGAGTAAAGAGGCTGCCGGTATAAGTAGAATAAAATCTTCCGTAATAAGGTGTAGAATTATGGAGTTTGCTGGACAACTTCATTAGATTATAAGCATTAACTCCAACTGGATAAGTTGGACTTCCTGCCGCTAATACAAAGATCATCAATTGTTCCGCATAACCGTTCCAATAACCGCTAAAACCGGTTTTGGGATCATAACCCATATAAAACTTATTGGCAGCGGAGTCATAATACCAATCCCATTCGATTTCTTCGTAAATTTCATAAGCTAATTTTTGAACCCGACCGCCAAAGTATCTTCCAACCGTCAAAATACCGTTTGCTAGGATTGCCGAGTCGATAATCGAAACTTCCGAATTCCAAGCTCTCTTTCCGGTTTTCATCTCAACAAAATGAAACCAAAAACCATGAGTTCGATCCAAATTATCTAAAGTAATTAAAGTTCGATAAGCACGGTTTTCTCCTTCTTCACGACTAATCCATTTGTTTTCGATTCCAATCGGTAAAGAAGTTAAGCCGTAACCAACCGATGCAATGCTAGCAACCGTACCGGAAACTCCTCCGTCTAATCCGCTTGCATGAAAACGATCGGGGATTAAACCATAACCGGGAGAGTCCTCATCGGAGTTTGCAGTTTCATAAAAAAATTTAAAACCTAACTCTAATTCATCAAGGATAACATCACTGACATCGGTTCTGACATTGGTCCGATATTTCTTGTTATTTTCTTTTGGATCTGCTACATCACAAGCTGACAGAATAGGAAAGATTAAAACAAATATCATAAATAATAAACTTCTTTTTATCTTTAAATTATTCACCGGTAATTCCCGTCCTTTCAATTCCTTCTACAAACCATCTTTGCATAGTAAAATAAACTATCAACATTGGAAGAATTATCAGAAGGGTAGCGGAAAGGCGAATCCCTTCATTCAATTTCACGGCGTCACTTTCATACATCTGCTGATATTGGGAAACAAAATTGGCCAGACCGATTTGAAGATTTGGATAACCCGAACCTAAAAAGAGATTAGAAATATAGGTTTCATTCCAATACCAAACCAAGTTGAATAGGAAACTGGTAATATAAGCTGGTGCCGAAAGCGGAATTGCCATTCTAAAAAATATATAATATGGTCCGGCGCCGTCTATCTCCGCCGCTTCGCTTAAAGATTTTGGAATCATGCGGAAAAATTGATAGAAAATCAAAATAAAGATAGCAGAATTTAAACCCTGACCGAAAAGAGAAGGCAGGATAATCGCCAGAGGATTTTCCAAAAGTTTGAAATTATAGAACATGACATATCTGGGTATCAAATAAGCTTGGGGGGGGATGATGAAAGTCAAAAGTACAAGAATGAATAAGGCCTTTTTAAACTTAAAATTAAAGCGGGCAAACCCATAACCAATTATGGAAGTTACTGCCGTTTGTAAGAGAGCGGGAATAAAAGTTACTAAAAGACTTTTTCCTAATGTGGGGAAGTAATTTAAAACTTTAAAGGCACGGTTATAATTTCCAAAATACAATGAAGAAGGGATCCAATTTACCATCGGATTGATAATATCAGAGGGTGACTTTAAGCTGTTTGAAAGCATATAAAGGACCGGATATAGATAGACAAAACCTATCGAAGCCAGTAAAAGATAGATAATTATTTTTATAATAATTCCGCTTTTAAAATTGCTTCCAAGTAATATTTTTCGAACTTTGGCCAGATAGTTTTTCTCTTTATTCATTTTTCTTAGTTTTTCCAACATAATTAATACCCCCTTCTCCTTTTCTTGGAAACAAACCCGGCGGTTAAAGTCAAAAGACCAATAATCAGAAGGATGACAATGGAATAAATCCAAGCCATTGCCGAGGCCATGCCGTAACCCGTCTTTACGCTAAACATGTTTTTTTGGATATTTTGAATAACTTCATTTTCCGAAAAAGTAGCCAAAAGGACAATAGTATAAATTGCATTAATGAAAATGAGATTCATCAAAGAAGGAAGGGTAATTTTCCAAAATGATTGCCAAGGCCCGGCTCCGTCCACCCTCGCAGCTTCGTAAACTTGACTGTCGATTTTTTGTAGTCCCGCAAGGAAGATCAAAATCTGAACTCCGGAAAACCAAAATATTATGATAATCTCCGAAAATATTTTAATTATCGGCTCTGCAAGCACCGGATTTAAACTTTCTTCAATAATCGTAATAAAACCATAGGTATCAAAAATATTAGTTCCTCCGGCACCTTGGGAGATTAATTCCTTAATTACCGGACCGCTGGAAATAATAACCGGGAGGAAAAAAATCGTCCGAAAAATACCTCTTCCCCTTATTTTTTGATTTAATAGCATTGCAATTAAAACTGAAAAAACAATGATGATCGGTAATTGGAAGAGTAATTCCTTAAAAAGAAAACTCACTAAGGCTTCCGTAAATAGAAAGCCTTCTTCAACTTGAAAGATTTTTTGATAATTCTCTAAGCCTTGAAAACTTACAATCGTGGCACTACCGGTAATATTTACATTACTTAAGCTGTAAATAATCGAATTAATCAGAGGATAAAGCATAAAGATTATAAAACCAATAATCCAAATTCCAATAAAAGAATAACCGATTAAGTTCTCTCGGGCTCTCCTGCTCATCTTCTTATTCATAACTTTCCTCCTGAAAACCTGAAGAAAGAACTTCTCCATTCTTTATTAATAAATAATTCTTCGGTTGGACTAAAATACCTAAATATTCTTTTTTAGTTTCCGTGTAATTTACAATAATTGAGATATCATTATCATAAACAACCCGAACCAAACCAATTTCCATAATCTTTCTTTCGATTATTTTTGAAGAAATAACCGGACTTAAAGCTTGATTTACAAAATCATAATAAGTCAAGATCCCCGGTTTTAAATCTTGGTAACGAGAAGAATAGATATATTCAAGCTCAGTTTTACGAAGATATTTTGAAGATTTCTCGGTAACTAAGAAGGAAGGATAAACCCCAAAATCAATTAAACGCAATAATTCATCGCGAGCATAGGGGTAAAAATTAGCATTACCGCCGTATAGGGGGTATCCGCTTAAAACAATGGCCAGGAAAGGTACAGTATCGCTGAATTGCCTTATCAAGCATTTCTTGGGGTTGCAGGGTTTCATCTTCAAAATAGAGATCATTTTTATAATCAGCATATAGTAAATTACCCATACTCTTTACTGCTAAGCCACTGATCTTATATTTTGTTAGGGCCTCGACACTTTTATTAAAAAGCGCTTCAGTTTTACGGTGTTCTAATAAGTATTTGGTATCCGTCCAATTCTGATATGTGTAATTTTGATCATTAATTCTTTTAGAAAGATCATTATATGTACTATAGCCCCCGGCTTTACTACTTGCCTTGATAAACTCCGTAACTAAATACAGCTCCGTTGCTTCATTGGCTAAATCCTCAAAGTTTTTAGTTTTACCCAGTTTTCGACTTAAGGATGTGTATTCCGGAGCCGACCAAGACAGGCCGGAATTTGTGAAGCCGGAATAAACCGCGATCAGATTATCAATTCCTTCCGTTTTTAGATCAAAAATTATATTTTTAAAGTCCTCAAAGGTGGTCATAACTGTATTCTTATTAAAGAAAACGCCCGGGGTCTTCTCAAGTCCGATTGTTTCTAGTTTTAAAGGAATGCCATTTGAATTTGATTTATTCGGTGATAATTCCAGTTGATCCCGATAAAGCTTTGCCATGCCTACATAATTTGCTTCCTCATCAATCAAAGGGGTATATAAGACCTGAAGATTTACTTTATTCCTAAAATTTTGGAAAAGTGAAATCGTATTTCCGGCTCGATCTACCGGTTGCTTATAAGTCCTTCGGTAGACAAATTCCGGAAAGATGGTTGTATAAAGAGTGGTTTTGCCGGAGAAATAGATATTCAGGTTTCCATATTCGGCTCCGGAAAGGATGTTTCCGAATATTGCGTTTTGGTTAATTCCATGTACAAAACCGAAGACCGGAGTTTGAATTATCGAGCCGTCAAGAATAGTTCTATTTAAATTACTTTCAACCAGATACCCAAGATTTTGTCCATAGATTTCTTTTTCATAATTGGCAATAATCGCAGGATCAGCAGGGCGATACCTGACCAAAGCCCCGACTCCGTCCGGTACAAAAACATAACCCGGAACCCGATCTTCTAATACCGCTCCAAAGAAAGGATAGACTTTAAGATTAGCTAGTTTAAAACTACCCTCCTCTTTTATTTCTTCATCCGGCACTTCTACAAAAATTCCTTCTTTTGTAAAGGTGGTACGAAGAAGCAATGAAATTCTTGATATTCCAAAGGTGATTCTCGATTCAAACCCGTTTTGAATGATCTTTGTAGTAGTTTTAGTTCCTTCGCTTAAAACAAATTCTTCCGTCAGTGCAAAATTATTACTATTGGTATTGAAAGATTCGATATGAAGGGCACTTCGCACCCGACGTTTCCAATTCGGGGAAAGCTCACTGTTTTCATAATCAATTGTAGAGGACCAAATATAATTGTTTTCATTTGTAAATTGAAAAGATAGAGCCTCTTCATCTAAATATATTTGACCCATTTCTGTATCGATAATTGTCGCATCATCAGGTAAAGTCACCTGGTTTTCTACAAGAGCCAAATTATCGGGATGAGTATAACGATTAGAATCTACATATTTAGAAATATTCCAAAAACCAGGTAGAGAGGCATCGGTTTCTACTTCGACAGCCAGTACTACCCAAGTCATCAAGAAAGAGAGGCTAAGCACCAGAACAAATGTAAGTAGAATTCGGAATTCTATTCTTCTAAACACGATAACTCACCTCCTTAATAATTGATATGATAAAATCAAACAATTGACCCAAAAAAGAGTAAATCAAAAGACCCAAAATAATAATAATGATAATTCCAAAGATTATCAGAAGGATGCTGAAAATTGTTTCCCAGAAAGAATAATTATGAACTTCTTTTATTGAAAGAATTAATAAGAGTAAAGTCCATGAAATAATCACATAATTGAAGAGATTATAAATAAATACCTCATTAATAGTTAAAACATAAGTTAAAAGGGTTAAGGGAAACATCAGAACAATTGACGGTATAAAGGCATAACAAGAAATAATAAAGACTGTCTTAAAGCTACCTTCACCGTCAAAAAAGGTGCTGACCAAATAGTTTACAAAAACAAAGAGAAGAAAGATTCCTATTGTAAAGGTTGATTCGGATAAAATATTACCGAGGAAAGGATTTCTAAAAAGGAAACTCGAACCATAGGCACTAAATAAATAAGTCAGAAGATAAAGAAAGAAGACGGAAATCCCCGAAAGAAACGAGCCTTGTTTTTTCCTCTTTACATAATAAACTACATCTAAAGGATGCTTGATTATCTTAAAGGCCAATCCTAATTCTGATATTAACTTTTTCTTTTTAAAGTTTTCCTTTTTCTCCAAATAGGAATTATAGACTGGAAGCAATCTAAATACTTTCTTACTTACTTTATATAAAACAAAAACAACCAATATTATAATTATCCAAATACTTAAATATTTTTGAATTGCTTGATTTCGGATTTCCCAAAAGGCATTTGAATAACCTTCATAGTCTTTCGCATCATAATATTCATTTAAAGCTTCTTCAAATTTTCCTTCCTTTGTATAAGCGGCACCTAAAGCTGAATGAGCCAAAGCAAAAGAAGTATTCTGTCGTAATATTTCTTCCCAAAGCGGTTTTGATTCAAGATATCTGCCATTATTATAAAGAGTAACCGCTTCATGAACTAAATCCACAAATACAGTTCTTTGGTAGATCTGAACATTATTGTAAATCTTATCGAGAATATAGAGATTTCCTTCACTATCGGTTACTAGTCCGCTTGGTTGTGAGGTTAATCCCAAGGTCTGTTTTAAAGTGTGATCCTTTGTATTAAAGAGAAAGAGTAAATTTCCTTCGGAATCATATTCATAAACTCCGCCGGAATTTGATACCAGATAAATATAATCTTCCTCATTCATCCAGATATCGGCCAATACCTCTTTTGGATAATAGGTATACGGATGTAGGGTATTTACTCCGGATATATTCAAACGTTTAAAGGTTTCACTGACATTAATATTGGTTGTCAGAATTGAACCTTTAAAACCCAAAGCAAGATTTGTCGGAGAAGACGGACGTGATGAGGCTAAGTTTGAATCCTTTACAAAGAAATTATAAAGTTTTTTTCTAAAACTCACTTCTACGGTATTAATACCCAGATAACCAACAAATTCACCGGCATAGTTCATCTGGATAATACCGCTTGTAGAACCTTCTCCAACAATATAAATACTATCATTACTCCCAACTGCCACCTTAATCGGAATAAAGTTATTATTAATACCAAATATCGGTGAAGTTGGTTTTTCAATTATTTGGATAATTGCTTCCGTATCAAGATTAATTCTGAATACCTTTCGTGCTTCTTTATCCGCAACAAATAAATATTCATCATTTACAAAAACCCCGGTCGGCATCATAAATTCTTCATTTAGAAATTCGCGAACAATTTTACCGTCTTGATCAATTTCTAAAATCCTTTTATTTCCGGTATCAGCAAGATAAAATTTTGATTTATAATAAAAGATATCCTCGGGACCCTTGAGTCCAAGTTCACTTCCAAAGACCCCAACTGGGATATAAGCGGTTTGAGTCGGGGTTATAAACTGATATTCTCCTAAAGTATAGGTCTCGTAGGGAACCGATTCCGTTAGACTCCCCACTCTTACTTTGAGATTTATTGTTCCGATGAAGACCAAAATTGCCAATAAGAAAAGTAATTTTTTTTTCATCTTTCTTACTTAATCCCCGAATGAGCCATCGTACTCATTACCTGACTTTGAAGAATTATAAAGAAGATTAAATTTGGAACAAACATAATCAAACTGGCAGCGGCACTCATACCATAACCGGCTATCGGATTAGATACCGAGGAGAGTGTCGTCATATAATAGGCAAAGGTCTTCAAGGAATCGGAATTTATAAAGGTTGCGGAAACATCAGCATTATTCCAGACCGACTGGAATGAAAGGATGGCAATTGTGGAAATTGCAGGTTTAATTAAAGGCAAAATAACCTTACGATAAATCATAAAATGACTGGCTCCATCCATTTTAGCGGCTTCAATCAATTCATTAGGAACTTGGTCAATAAATTGTTTGATTAAAAACATTCCGACCGGTACCGCTAAAAAGGGAATTATATGAACCATAAAAGAATTAATCAATCCAAAATTCTCAATAACAATATACCTGGGGATCGCTACCGCCGTTCCAACAAACATCATAGCAAGGGTATTTATTTCCGATAAAATCCCTTTAATATGGAATTTCATCTTGGAAAGAGCATAGCCGGTTAAACTGCTGAGAAAAATTGATAACAAAACTACAATTATAGTAATTACAATACTATTAAAGAGATATCTCGATACCGGAATTCCGGTTGTGGTTGTAGCCCGAAAAAGTTCGGTAAAATTATCTAAAGTCGCCCTTCTGACAAAAAATCTAGGCGGAAATTCAACAAGTTCATCATAAGGCTTAAAAGCATGATTGAAAATATAGACGAGAGGTAGGAGCATTAATAAGGCAAAAGGGAGAACAATGGCCAGAAAAGGAAGTTGATTCAAATGAAACCTTTTCGGATTTATTTTAACTGCTTCATATCTTTTTCCCATATTTAATCCCTCTCTCCGAATAATCGATAGGCTAATTTACTGAAAAGATAAATAATTAATAAAAGCATTACCGAGAGTGCGGCAGCATAACCCATATCATAGCGGGTAAATCCATAATCATCAATATGATTTACAATTAAAGAACCGGCATAGTTCGGAGTCGGATTAGCACCGGATAATTGAACACCGATTGCACCGGTACTAAAAGCATTCACGATTGTCATTACTGCACCGAATAACATCTGTGGTTTCATTGATGGGATCGTAATATAAATAATCTCTTGAAAACGACTTTTCATACCGTCAATATAAGCCGCTTCATATAATTCTTTCTTTACATTCAAAATACCGGCAAGCATAGCAAGAAATCCTACTCCCATACTGCCCCAAAGCGTAACTATAACCATGATTGGAAATAGATAATCGGGGGATTGGAGAAAGGCAATCGGTTCGACGATTAACCCCCATTCTAAAAGAATATGGTTTAAATAACCCGATTCGTCTCCGGCAAAAAATACTTTCCAAACAACCGCCATCGTAATGCCGGCGGTTAAAGACGGTGTATAGAGAACAACAGCAAGGATAGTCCTTAACTTATGGGGGATTTGTGCTAAACACCAAGCCAAGAAAAAGGAAAGAATATAAGCTCCAGGACCAACCAAAATTGCAAATTTGATGGTATTCGGAAGGATACTGCGCATAAATTCGCTGTCACTAGTGAAGAGATAAACAAAATTATTGAAACCGATTATCTTGGGGAAGTTCACCATATCAAAAGAAGTAAAAGACAAAAGGATAGCAAGAACTATCGGAATTATGATAAAAGCCAAGAAGACAAGCAGATAGGGAAGAGCAAAAAGGTAAGCAGTCTTATCATCTTTTTGAAAAGCTTGCTTTTCTTTCCGAAAAAAATTTTTAATTTTTAAACTTAAGCTATTTCTGTTCATCCAACCACTTCCTCACCAAATCAGCATCGGGTAAAATATAAGGTCTAATAATTTTGCTTTGGGAATCCAGATAACCGAATTCTTGCATTTTTCGATCAATCTCCTTATTCATAATGATTATAGCATCGCTGATTGTGCTTCTTAGATTAGCATTATCAAAGATAACTTTGTTTATAGAGTTGCTTATTTCCCTTTCAACCATATAACTTCCGGGGATTTTCGGAACTTCTTTTAAGGATTCCCACTGCTTTAAGATAACCTCTTTGTGCTTTTCATTCCAATTCAAAACCGAAAAAGCTTCTAAATTAGCCGTATTCCAAAGATAGCGGCTTCCCCAAGTATTTACTAAATTATTCGCATAAAGCACTTGGGTGTCTGTCGCGGCCCACCATTTTAAAAACTCCCATGCTTCTTGTTTTTTATTGCTTTTATTAAAAATTATTGAGGCCTGTTGGGCACCGGGCATTGACCGATTAATATAAATTTCTTCAATCCCCGACTCTGGATTATGAATAGACTTCATTCCGGGGACTAAGGCAATATCCCAAAGTCCTTTGATTTCAGAAGCGGTATTCAATAATTGTATATAGGTACCAAAGTCTGCAATTCCGATTGGAATCGTTCCGTAGCGGAAATCATTGAAAAAACTGGTAACCTGATAAGGCATACTGTATTCACGATAAAGATCGGCGATAAAGGATAAAGCAGAAATCGTATTTTCATCATCAACAGAAGCCCTAAATCCGTCTTCCGAATAAATGCGTCCGTTAAACTGATAGATAAACGGGGAGGTCATATCCCAGCTTTTAAAGGAAGAACTGCCGGAAAGGGGAATATAAAAACTCATTCCGTATCTTTCCAAGACCGGAAGCATATCAATCACCTGATCCCAGGTTTCCGGAACTTCCAAATCAAGACGTGATAAAATATCTTTCCGATAAAATAAAACATAGAAGTTTTCTGTTTCCGGAAGACCATATAATCCTTCGTTATAAATCATCGGGATTAATTGTTCGGGATGATAATATCCGAGAGTTGAGACAAAGTCATCTTCTTTGGTCAAATCATATAACATGCCTCGCATTCCGTATTCATTAGGAATCCAGGCCGATACTCCTAAAGCAACATCTGGTTGTTTATTGGCCGAATTCGCCAGCAAAAGTTTTCCGTCATCGTTCATAATCGATACTTTCACTTTGATTCCAGATTGATTTGTGAAAACATCATCGGTGATTCTTTGCATTAAATCTACATATTGACGAGAACGGTTGACCCAAACTTCTAATTCATCACTTGATGCTTTCTCACTATAGGACTGATCAACAAAAGAAAGGAAAAACCTAGAGATAGAAACCCAAATTTTCTTCCAAAAAGAGGCTTCGGCTTTTGGAAGGTCTTGATCCTTTGTATGAATATAAAAGGCATCAATTATTAGTGGTTGTTGGAGAAGGGGATCAATTTGAGAAGATAAGAGTTGAACCGCACTCGATGGTCCTTTAGAAAGCAAGGCTAAACGACGCGGTAATTCATTAATATCCTCAAGGATAGTTTCAAGTTTCGATTGAGCGGCTTTGATATCTTGAATTATTTGAGCATCTCTTTCAAAACCATAAAGTGATCTTAAAGCCGAGACAATTTCCTCAAGCTCCTCCATCCATCTTAATAACTCATCCGGTAAATCTGGGAAATACTCCAACATATCCCAATCAATATTCTTATCTACATTGTTCCGAGTTAGTTTTGTAATATCTAGTCCTAAATTGCTCATTTCTGTAGTAAATAGTTGTAGTTTCTTCGAGATATCTACAAAGGGACTGCTGTCAACAGTCAAGGAAATTTCGTCTCCTGGTTCTAGATAAATCAGATAAGGTTCTTTATCCATGCTTTGTAGAGTGATATTTTGCCATTTTCCCGAATATGAAAAAGGCAAATGTTTAGCTTCTTGAAATGGTATTTTCCCGTTTACAAGCAAAGTTCGATAAGAGGTTGTATTTTGTCTTGTTAGGTTAGTTTTAAAAGTTAAATAATAAAAATCTGCTTTATCAATATCCGCAATCCAAGTAATACTGTCCCCGGGCATTTGGTAAGAATCCACACCCATAACATTGAGCTTTAATTTTGTTTTTGAAAAAGGCAAAACCCCAGCATCTCTACTTACACCACGATTAATTGATGATGAATTTTTATATTCGGTTTCCTCGGCTTCAAAACGTTTTATATATGAATAATCATTCTCTTGATACGAATTGATGTATTCAGAATATGAAAGAACTTTCGGTATCGCTTTAAGAGTGACTTCTCTAAGCCTAAACTCTCCGGATATTTTTGATATTTCTATTTCACTAACTCCCTCAGGCAAGTAAAACTGCAGTCCCTCGGGATAAAGATTAGAGGCATCCTTCAAGGGTGTAATTTGCCATTTTTGATAGACCTTTTGGAGTATGCTGACATCATTTCCATATCGGTCAACTCCGATATCTTTTTTTGCTTCTTCCCATAAAGTATCAAGTGCAATCTGTGAGGCCTCATAATAAGGAATATTTCCATTGATTGCAACCGTTAAACCAATGGAAACATGGGAAGCGGTTAAAGAATCATAATTAAAATATATTTGGTATAGTCCTTCCCTATTAAGATCAACTACAATTTTGATTGAAGTCGGTTCTTTCCATTCATAATAATCACTCGTTAATTCCTCATTAGCCTCTAAAATAAAACTTTCTGCCGAAATTTTAATTTCATCGGTTTCATCGAATTTTTGATTATAGCCGGCTAGATAAGTTGCATAATGACCCTCTTGGAGGACAGCATCAATATTTTGTTTTTTCGGATGAGCGATTACACCCTTAGCATTGATTGCAAGTAAAGTAATTGCAATAATGAGAAGAGTAAAAACAATTATTAAACGAGTAAATATCCTCTTTCTGCGGATTAAGTTCATACTTCCTCCTTTTAATAAGGGAGAATCCTAAAGGATTCTCCCATCTTTAAGACATCATCTATCTTTTATAGCATTATCAAAGGTAATCTTTTCCTCTCGGAAAATTTCATTAATTCTTGTGTTTAATTGAGTTCTAATATCTGCAAATTGTACTTCACCAAAACGAAGCTCTTCAATGATTTTTCCCATAATTCTGTCGGCATCATAGGTGCCCTGATAACGAGAATTAATATATCCGGGAAGGTACTTCGTCGGCTCAACAATAAACTCACCTTTTTCAATAATTGTTCTAAGGCTTATAAAGGAAGGATAGAGTTCAAAATATTTGTCGAGTAAGTCTTTATCATTTTGTAAGGGTGCAAAATTAACTTGAGAAATTCCCGAGATATTTTTACTTAATTCTATTCGTTTCAAATAACCGTCTTTTCCAAAACTCATCCATTTTGCCAAGAGGTATGCTTCTTCCGGATGCTTGGTATTAGAAGCAATTGTGAAGAAGTCAGAAACGGTAGGTACCCGTTTATTACCGTTAACAACCGGAGTTCCGATAAAATCCAAATTCCAAGTATATGTGCCGTTATTGATATTAGTCTGCATATAGCCGAAACTCCAGGAATAATCGAATTTCGCAAGCACATTCCCATTCGCAAACTGATCGCCTTCCGGGAAAATAACATCCAAATCGATTGTAGAGCCTTCCTTACCGGCTTCATGTGTTAGAGCATCATAAACAAAAGTGATGTCAGTTTGTAGTTTCCGGTATTCGGTCATCGTTTGAGAAAACTCATCGGAATCAAGATTAAAACCATCGTCATTAAGAGTGAACCAGCCATAATTTTTATTTAATTGTGCCGGATACCAATGAATAATATGTTCGATTCCGTCAATTCCGACAACACCGTTATTAGTTGCACTGGTATGATTGGCGGCAGCTTTTGTCAGACTGATAAAGTCCTGATAGGTAGTAGTTACAGTCGGCCAGTCTTGACCTTGTTGGTCATAAAGGGTTTTGTTGACAATATAGCCGGCATAAAAAACTGCACTAGGAAGAGCCATGACTTTTCCATTGTAGGTTGCAGCTGACCTAATGTCTTCACTAATATTAAGGTATTCGGAATCGGCTTTTGCTATATCTGTAATATTATATGCCCAATCTTTTATTACATAATATGGTATATCATCACCCATATAAACATCGGGTAAACTTTGAACCGAAGATCTAGAAAGTAAGAATTTGGGCCAATCCATATTTTTATTGCTTCCTGGTTCTTTGGGCCATTCAATTACATTAACTTTAATATGTGGATACTTATCTTGAAAGGCTTCCAACATTAATCTTTCCATATTTGGTTCTTCTGAATCGGGTGAGCCTAAATTCCAGTTGGCATAAGTAATTACAATTTTATCACCATTCTCATTGCCATTACAACTTGCAAGAAATAATGCAATTATGGGAATAAAAAATAATAGGAATATTTTTTTCATAAATCCTCCTTTAAAATGTTCCCCTTCTAATAATCTTATATTTAGGGATATACTTTCTGATATTCTCCGGACGGCCCTCAATAGCATCAATTATTGATTCCGCAAGATTCCTTGACCATTCGACTCGATTAACATCGATCGTACTCAATTTGGGTTCAATGTAACGACCTAAGTCGATATTATCAAAACCAATAATCTTAATAGTCTTTGGAATCTTAATTTGTTTTTCGTTTAAATAATTGATTACACCGATTGCCATCTCGTCATTAGCGCAAAACAAAACTTCAGGTAATTCGCGACCACTTTCATAATAAGTTTTAATCGCTTCATAACCAACATTTTCTCTAAAATCACCGTTTAGGAGACAAAAAGGTTTTAGACCAAACTCTTTTAAGGCTTTTGAATAACCATTAAAACGTTTGATATTATCCGGCGACTCCTGGTTACCATGCATAAAACCGAGTCGCTTATTTCCTTCCTGAATTGCCAGTTTAATAACCTCATAGGAAGGGGTAAAACCATCTATCCTCTTCACAATTATCCTAGATTCGCTTCCATATACTTTTCTTTGATCAATAATCGGAAACCCGTTTCGTGATATTCGGTCGAGCAACTCCGGTGATACTGTAGTATCTAAGACAATAACTCCGTCGGCTTGTTTTTCAAGCAACAAACTATCAGCAAGTTCGCCGCTTGAAACTATCATCTTATAATTCATACTTTTTAAAGTTGTATGAATTTCCTCAAGAATTTCTTGGTAGATAGGACCGGAAAAGTTATGGACCAGTACCAAGACATTATTTGTCTTGGCTTTTTTTAAACTACGAGCAATTCCGCTCGCGAGGTAATTAACATCTTCTGCCGCTTTTAAAACTTTCTTTGCAGTCGATTCCTTAATTCTCGGATCATTATTCATTACATAAGAAACGGTCGCAATCGAAACACCGGCCCGTTTTGCTACGTCTTTTATAGTTGCCATATTACACCTTTTTTTCTAAAAGCCAGTTTTTCTACTCCCTTTTTGATTAATCGATGATTTGAATAATTATTCCAGGTTGTTTGATTAAAATAATTGTCAATCATCAATAAAGTAATGCCTTTATCAATACTGAGGTAGTCTGTTCCTACCCACAATTCATTTTCAAGATTTAGGCTGTCATAATATCCGTAATCACCGATTAACTCCGGATAATTACTTAATTTTAAAACTGTCTTCTTAACTTCCAGATCTGCAAAGGGGAGTGAAGCAAAGATACTATAAAGGGCGACTGTACCGTCAGTTCGATTTTCAAAGTTTCTCCTTACACTATTATAGGTTTGAAAAGGGGGTGCACCATAACCACGATATCCCTCGGGTCCGTCACAAGATGATAGACCCCAAAGTCCTTCTTTAAAAGCTTTAAAGTTTTCTTTTTGGTCTTGACAATATTGATAATTGGCAAGAACAGCTTTTCTGCTGTTTTTGAACCAATCATAACCGCATAAATCATAGTATTTATTAAAATCAAACCAAGCATGGGAATATTGATAAACAAAGAGACTTCCTAAAGGGGTAAAGACAAATTGGTGTTCCCCATAACCGCCGACTGTTCGCTCAAATCCAAGGAATAATTCTTTGGAAATATTTTCATCTAAATTGCTTCCAGCAGCAAGTAAATACATTGAAAGCTGCTCAGCAAACATATTCCAATGATGAATCCAACCTTGTTCGGTATCCTTTAAATAATCACCACCGATAATATCATTATAAGCCATTCGGAAAACCTTGCGTCCGTTTAACTCATAAATAAAATGTTCCCAATCTATTCGGTTGATTATTTTTTTTGAATATTCACTAATAACTTCATCTTGGAAAAAGTTATCGGCGGTAAGCATTCCATTTAAGAAAATGGCCGTATCTATCGTAGAATACTCACATTTCTTATACCTTTTACCGGTTTCAAATTCCAAATAATGAAGAAAGACGCCATGATAATGAGGTATATTCTTATAAAAATTAATTAAGGTTTTTCTTACTCTTAAAAGGTTCTTCTGATGTTCATCCCATTTATTAACAACACCGATGACCAAAGCCGAAAGCATAAAACCGCTCCCGGCAATACTGGACATCACCTTATTGCTTCCTCGGTCTAGAGTTAGTCCGTAACCGAGAGAACCGCCTTGAAAGTTAGTGTTTTCAATCAGAAAGCGATAGCAAGCTAATGCTTCCTCAGCTAAAATCTTATTAACCATCTTCTTACCACACATTCATTTAATTAGAAGAGCTAGTTTTTGGGACTAGCTCTTATTTATTTTACATTATTCCGTTTCAACATAAGATAAAATTGCACTGACAATTGTAAAGGAATCGCTCGCTGGGGTCAAGCCCTTATCCGCGAAAATCAAAATTGAAGAGATCTGATCGGCAGATGCAGTGAAAATTAAATCCT
>CALEGD010000120.1 GCA_937877075.1 uncultured Acholeplasmatales bacterium | reverse complement strand
CAACTAAAATACCTGACGAAGGAAAAGGCTTTGGCAAGAACCCATCAAAAGATCTTACTGGCGATGGCAAAGGATATTCGGGTTGTTCTTGTGAAATTGGTTGATCGGGTTCACAATATGCGAACTTTGGAATTTCAAACTCCGGAAAAGCAATTAAAGATTGCCAAGGAAACAATGGAATTATATGCTCCTCTTGGTCATAGACTCGGAATGTATAGAATTAAAGCTGAACTTGAGGACTTAAGTTTAAAATATCTTTCTCCGGATGAGTATGAACATATAAAATCGCAAATCGAGGAAACTGCCGCTGTTCGTGACGAAGATATTCACCAAATGGAGTTAAGGCTAGAAGAACTATTAAATATAAATAAAATAGAGAATTTTGAAATCACCGGAAGAATTAAGAATATCTATAGTGTCTGTAAGAAGATGCGCAGTAAAGATTTAGAATTTCATCAAGTTTATGACTTGATGGCCTTAAGGATTCTGGTAAACTCAGTTGAAGAGTGCTACCATGTATTGGGGCTTGTTCATAGTCAATGGACACCGCTTCCCAAACGTTTTAAGGATTATATCGCCATTCCAAAACCAAATCTTTATCAATCCCTACATACGACAATTGTCGGTCTTAATGGAAAGATTTATGAAATTCAGATTCGAACCTATGAGATGGATGAGATTGCGGAATATGGAATTGCTGCTCACTGGGCATACAAAGAAGACAAGACTTATTCTCCGGAAAAGGAACAAATAGAAATCGGTTCGAAATTACGTTGGTATCGTGAACTTCTTTCTTATGTAGAAATGAATGAATCAGAAGATTCCGACCCCTTTGATAGTATCAGAGCCGATATCTTCAGTGCCAATGTTTATATCTTTACTCCCAAAGGTGATGTTCTTGACTTCCCTGCCGATTCAACTCCACTCGATTTTGCTTATCGTATTCATACCGAAGTCGGTAATAAAACTGTCGGAGCAATCGTCAACGGTAAAATTGTGCCGCTGACTTATAAACTTAAAACCGGCGATGTTGTAGAAATAAAGACAAACAAGAATTTTAATGGTCCCAATGAAGCTTGGTTGAAGATTGTAAAAACAAATCATGCGAAACATAAAATTATATCGGTTTTAAACAAACAACGTCGTGATCTGTTGATTGAAAAAGGCAAAGAAGAATTTGAACGCGTTTGTCGGGTTGAAAGCTTTGGCTCAATCAAATTTGATGATAAGATTATCCATAATCTTTTTGAAAAATATGGAATTAATAATATCGATGATTTTTATTTCGAAATTGGAAAAGGTTCTTTGTCAGCTCGTGGTGCTGCCAATAAACTGACTGGAAAATCAGAAAAGCCTGATGAAGAAACACTACTAAAACAATATAGCCCGGAAGAAGAATTTAAAAAGAAGAAGAAAATCACTAATGAATGGGGAGTCAGTGTTGAAGGCTTAGATAAAGCCCAAATCAGGCTTGCCAATTGTTGTTATCCGGTTTATGGCGATAATATAATTGGTTATGTAACCAAAGGCCATGGAATTGTTGTTCATCGCCTGGAATGTCATAATGTTGATAGTTCATCTGAAGAAAGATTTATCAATGTCTTTTGGGAAGATGAAGGTACAAAGAAACCTTATGAGACCTATATTTCAATTCTTTCCTTTGACAGAAAGAATATAGTTGCGGAAATGATTAATTTACTTAATAGTTTTCCTGTCACTATTACTTCCATATCATCCGGAAAAAACAAAAATGGTGATCTTTTAACTAAAGTTAAAATGACAGTCGGAAATTTAGATGTCCTAAAAAATTCAATTACAAATTTACATAAAATCAGTGATATTTATTCTGTAGAAAGAAAAATACGATAAAATGAAACTCCCGGATTTAATGAAGCAGAAGACCTTTGGTCGTAAACGGTGGTTTCTTTTTTAATATGATCATTTAAGGGTTGGTTTATCTAAGATAATGGATTTTAAGGAAATGAAAGGAAGTAAATTAAAAGAATTTGCCTATTTGGCAGCAAATCTTCCGAATATTGAGGGGTAAGATTTAGGACCAAATTGGGATAGAGGAATAATAATGTATTAATAGTGGGCAAGCGTAAACCGCTATTACATAAAGAAAAAGATAAAGAGAAAACCGAAAAATATGTTAAGGAATATGAGGAATTAGTAAAGGAATATAAAAAACAGATATGATAAATCAATAGTCTGAAGATAAAAAGTGAAACTATGGAATTTAATCCCTAGTTTTTTCATTTTTTTAAAGAATTTAGTTAATAGTAAAAATATCTAGTAAGTATTTCCAATTAGTGGTATAATAAAAAAGATTTATACTACTAAATATATATCTAGCATTTTTTAAAGAGTCTAGAGCATTTACTTAAAAAGGGAGAATGTATGAAGAAATTATTTATTTTAACTCTATGTTTTTGTTGTATTTTTTTAGTCGCATGTAAGAGCGGAAAACCTAAAGTAGATGAGGAGACTAAAGCAATAGGTGATAAGTTAATGTCTTATGACATTGTACCGGATATTGCATCGATTCTAAAAAGTGATTCTATTCAGACTATGAACTTAAAAAACTTAAATTTAGAAAGTTTGGATTTGAATAATATCCCGAAAGATTATGATGATATTGTTCCTCAATTAGAAGAAATTCAATTGATTTCTGAAGCAGCGGCTTTAGATGGTATGAATATGTTACATCGTGAATTACCTGAAATCCCTGAAGCTAATACCTGGGTCGAATTTGATCATTTTTTTTATGCCATAAACACAAGGTACTCTAAATTATCATATACCGATAACTCAGTTACATATGCTAATTATCTGGATATGGATTATGAAGAAGGAGCCAATTTAGGTTCATATCGTTTCTTTTATATAAGTGTTGTTGATGACGGTAATGATAAAATAATATTTTATCATAGTATTATTCATGATTCTCGTGGTAACGAGGTTCTACATTCCGAAACTCATTATAAGTATATAAAAGGAAAAATATTTGTCTATCAACAAAAATTTAATAATTCCTTCACTGATTTAGTTATTTCTAATGATAATATTGATGGTGAAGATATAGTATATGGTTATTGCAATTCGGGCTTGAGTAATGATGAATATACTTCAGCTTTAGATTTTACAATCTACGGGAATGAAGAGACTGGTTATTTTGTATTTGGAAGTGATAATGATATTTATTTGTATAAAGACGGCTATAGATTATTAACGAAAAAGAATGAAGCTATCGGTGCACATGTAAACTTACTGAAGATTCAAATTACCGATTATGATCCGAAATATTTCGATCTTAAATACGATGATGGCATTTATTCAAATATAACTGTTAACAGAATAAAAATTAATAACTTTATTTTAAATGGTGAAACATATGAGGGTGCATCAGGAAGTTTTGATGATTATAATTATACGATGTTACATAATGAAGAAAGCGACGGACATGAATTAGATACTTTACTTACCAATTTCCATGAAGATGCCCATGATTTATTAAGAAACTTTTTAGTTAAAAGTGAAGATTATCGTTTTAAAGCAATTAAAACATTTTGGCCAGAGTTTGATCCGTATCAAACAACTCGAAATGATTATAGAGAATGGTTTTCTCAACAATATTTAGCTGAAAACTTTATGTCTTTAGAAGAAATCAAAGAAATCCCCTCGATAGAGGAGAAAATTCAAGCTTCTGATTATGATTTTAGTGATATTGTTTTAATGGATGAAGCTTTGTATGAGGTTCATACAGAAATTGAAAATAATAATGTTTCTATAAGTATGTTACATAGCCGTCATAACGCTGATGACCCAAAGTTCAATCATTTTCAAAATGGTAATTTCCGAAAAGTTGTTGCTTTAATGGATATTTCAAATGATAAAATATATCCATTAATTCAAAGTGATTATACAGAGTTTTTTAATTCAAGATATATAATGACAATGACTTTAGATGAGTTTCATGATAAGTTCAACTTAATTCCTGACGGAAAATATTTATCAGTAGTGTATTATGAGATTGAAACGCCCGAAGGTTGGGAAAGGTATGGAGAAATATATAGTCATGACTGGACTCAAATAATCAAGAATGAAGTCTTGATATTCCGGAATGATGGTGAAATTACTAAAGTAATCAGGCAAGATATTGCATCCTGCGTGCCGAATATTTATTATAAACATATTACCATTAATTCTATCTATGAATAATATTTATAAAACCCAAAATATTATCTCGTTTTGATTTATTAAATAAACCAAAAAACTATGGAAAATAACCTCCATAGTTTTTTATCTGATTTGAATATTTAAATGAACGTGATATAATAAAACATATACTAATATTGTACAAGGAGCTTTTTTATGAAAATAGTTATTCAAAGAGTAAGTACGGCATGCGTAAAAGTTGATGGGAAATTAATCGGTAAAATTGGTCAGGGTTTATTACTCTTAGTAGGAGTTACCCATGATGATACTACTAATGATGTTGATTATCTTGTGAAGAAGATTGTTAATATGCGTATCTTTGAAGATGAAAACGGAAAGATGAATATTTCTTTATTACAAAAGGGTTATGATATCTTAAGTATCTCACAATTTACTCTTTTTGCACAAACCGACAAGGGAAATCGACCGGGATTTTCTGATGCCGCTCAACCCGAACTAGCAAACAATTTATATGAAGAATTCAATGAAAAATTAAGAAAAGAAAATGTACGAGTTGAAACCGGTATCTTTGGTGCCACGATGAAAGTAGAACTTATAAATGATGGACCGGTAACAATAATTATTGATTCTAAAAATAAATAGCAAATGATGTGTGATAACTATGAATGATAATGTAATACTAAAGAAAATAAAATTTGAAGTTGAAACATTAGGATTTAGAAATACTCCGGCTTTAAGAGGGATTTCAAAAAGATATTATAAAAATATAATGATTAAACCGTCTGAAGATATTTTTGCTTTGTGTTCTATTTTACTTGATACAAAAATCTGGTCGTATCAGTTAATTGCCTATGATTGGGCTTTTCGTTTAAAAAATCATTACGATCTTAATACCTATGAATTATTTGAAAATTGGCTTTATACTTATATTAAAGATTGGTATGATTGTGATGATTTTTGTTGTCATGCTTTTGGTCATTTGCTTTATAAATTTCCAGAGCTTGCAACAAAAGTTTATAATTGGACTAAAAGTGATAATTTTGCTGTTAGACGCTCAGCTGCCGTTGTTTTTATTTATTCCATAAGAAGAGGACAATTCAATAATATAGTTTGGAAGATAATCGAAAATCTTCTAAATGATGAACATTACCTGGTGCTTAAGGGATATGGTTGGTTATTAAAAGAGATGACGAAAAATTTCAAATCAGATACAATCAACTTTTTACAAAAATATGAAGATAAAATGCCTAGAATTTCATTTCGTTATTCAATAGAAAAGTTAAATTACGATGAAAAGAGAAAAAATTTTAATTTATAAATATAAAGAGATTTAAGATATGAATTGATTGTAAGCCATGGGAATTATGTTTTTTGCTGAAGTAAACGCTTACTTTGCAATTTGTAGTTGCAAATAAACTTTTATAATGATATAATACTTATAATAAAATTTACGGAGATAGATTATGAAACAAATAGTTTTAAATAACGTACAATTTTATTACTATTATTACTTTCCAAGAAGATGTCATGTTTAAAAACACTTCATTCTTGGCTCTTTCTGTTGGAAGGTAAGCCATAAATAAAATCCGGTGTTATTACATGATATCTATTCAACAGATAGAAAGTAATAACAGAGGAAATAATGAAAATTATCAATGTGTTATTACAGTTTAGTAACACATTTTTTTAATTCATAAGGAGGAGAAAATGAAAAAGTTTATTGTTTTAATGTTGTTGTTTGTTATTTCATTTGTTTTTGTTGGTTGTAAGGATGATAATTTAATCCAAATCGGAATATTGCAATATGTTGAACATAATGCATTAAGTGAAGCAAGACAAGGTTTTATTGATACATTAGAAGAATCAGGTTTTGTAGATGGGGAAAATATTAAAATTACGCTATTGAATCCTCAAAAAGATGCACCTGCTATGGCTATACATGCAAAGGATTTAGTCAGAAAAGCGGATCTTATTCTGGCAATTGCAACACCTGCTGCCAGTGCCGTTGTTAATGAAGCTAAAGAACAAGGTAAAAAGAAACCGATTCTGTTTACTGCCGTAACCGATCCGGTTGATGCAAAGTTGATTAAAAGTAATGAAGCTCCGGGTGGAAATGTTACCGGAACGAATGATATGAATCCCATCGAAGAACAAATTTCACTGGTAAAGGAATTACTTCCTAATGCCAGTAAATTAGGTATTATTTATACCGGCAGTGAACCGAATTCGGAAATACAGGCTGGTATTGCGAAAGCAGAAGCAGAAAAAATAGGTTTAGATGTAACTGTCAAAACGATTGAATCAGTAAATGATTTGCAAACTGTCGCTAACCTACTAGCTATGCAAGTTGATGCTTTGTACATTCCTACCGATAATGCGATTGTCGGGCAAATGGGAGTAATAAAGGAAATCATTTTAGAAAAGAAGATTCCTGCTATCGTTGGCGAACCGAATAGTGTTGATGCTGGCGGTTCTTTAACATACGGAGTTAATTATTATAAATTAGGTCAATTAACAGCGGAAATGGCTATAAAAATATTAAAAGATGGTGTAAGTCCTAAGGATATTCCTTCTATAGGGTTAAATGAATTTGATTTAGTCATTAATAAAAAACAATTGGATGAAATCGGCATAATTATACCAGAATCACTGCTTCAAAAAGCGGATCGGATTTTGGAGTAAGTATTATGGATTTCTTTGATATTATCTCTTATATTCTCCAAGACGGTATTGAACTTGGTTTGATTTGGGCCTTGATGGCCCTAGGTATTTTTATATCTTTTAGGGTACTTGATTTTGCTGATTTAACCGCCGAAGGAACGGTTACTTTAGGTAGTGCTATTTCTTTATCATTAATTGTTAATAATGTTAATCCGGTTTTAGCAGTTTTAATCGCCTTAGCAGGGGGCTTTCTGGCAGGAATTATTACCGGAATTCTCCATACTAAATTAAAAATCCCGGCAATATTAGCAGGAATTATTACAATGACCGGACTTTATACAATTAATTTGCGGATTATGGGAAAAGCTTCCATCTATACGGATGCAGATACAATTTATTCTTTTTTAAGATCGTTTATAGACCAATCCTTTTATGCAAAGGCACCGATATCTTTATTTATAATCATTATTTTCTTTTTCATTCTTTATTGGTTTTTCGGAACCGAAATCGGAATGTCGATTCGCGCCACCGGAATGAATCAGAAAATGGCGAGAGCTCAAGGTATTAATACTCATCTGATGATAATCTTAGGGTTGGCGATTTCTAATGCTTTAATTGCACTAAGTGGTGCTTTAAGTGCCCAAAGTGCAAAAAGTGCGAACATGGATATCGGCAGGGGAACAATTGTAATCGGACTTGCTTCAATTATTATCGGTGAATTTATTTTTGGAAAGCGCAGTTTTAAGAATTGGTTGATTTCTGTGATATTAGGCAGTATTCTATATCAGACTCTAGTTGGTGTTGCTACTACCTTGGGACTTGATCCAAATGATCTAAAACTACTTCAGTCGATTTTAATCGCCTTAATCTTGTCTTTACCATTAATAAAAAAACTTCGATTATCCAGAAAAAAGGAAGTAATTAACCATGCTTAAGATAACTAATCTTACAAAGATCTTTAATAAAGACTTAAATCCCGAAGATTTAAAAGTTGCTTTAGATAATGTTTCTTTAGAAATCAAAGAAGGTGAATTTGTTACGGTTATTGGAGGCAACGGCAGCGGTAAATCAACCCTTTTGAACCTGATTGCAGGTTCCCAAATTTCTGATCAAGGTCAGATCAAGATAGATGAAGTTGATGTAACTGATTTGAAAGAACACAAACGCTCTAAATATATCGGGATTGTATTTCAGGACCCAATGTCAGGCACGGCTGCCAATATGTCGCTTGAAGAAAACCTAGCCCTAGCTGCCAGACGTGCAAAGAAGAAGGGTTTAAAATGGGGTTTCAATAAAAACCTCTCAGAATTATTTAAGGAAAACCTGGCTACCCTCAACCTTGGTTTAGAAAGCAGATTAAATCATAAAATCGGATTGCTTTCCGGTGGTCAAAGACAAGCAGTTACCTTACTTATGGCAACTATCGACAAACCAAAGCTTTTGCTTCTTGATGAACATACAGCAGCACTAGATCCCAAAACAGCAAAAACGGTTTTACAATTAACCGATGAAATAGTTACTAAAAACAAACTTACAACTATCATGATTACCCATAATATGAGAGATGCCTTAAAGTATGGGAATAGAATATTAATGCTTAATAACGGCAGAATTGTTTTTGATGCTTCGGGCGAAGAAAAACGTAAACTAACAATCGAGGATTTATTAAGCAAATTTGGAGCTCTTGATGATATGGAGTTTACAGATCAAATGTTACTGTCTTAAAAGTTAATGCATATTGTTATATTCATTTTAATAATTGTGCATATTTTGATAGATGATAGAAATATAGGTCTGAATATCTTTAAAATACTTTATAAGAATTAAACATTTTTAATAAAAAAGACCATCTATGAGATTTACTCATTTGATGGTTTTTTTAAGTTTGGAAAACAAGAATATTTTTACTTTTTGTTACTTTCCTTATTTTCTTTAGTTTTATAAAATTCTCTAGGTGAAACATCAAATTGTTTTTTAAAAGCTCGCGAGAAATTATGTATGGAGGAATAGCCAAGGATCTCCGAAATCTGAGTGATTGAATAATTTTCGTTCAAAAGAATTCGGGCATGGTTCATTTTCTTTTCTTGCAGATAGGTATGCATTGTTTTCCCCATAACGATTTTGAAGATCTTAGTTAGATAAGAATAATCATAAAAGAACTTTTTTGCAACTTCCGTCAAATTTGTGATAGTTTTGAAATGATTGTCAATATAGTTGACGATATTATAGACAATCCCTTTCTGAAGATCGGCTGTATAAATCGATAGATTCTTGTTGTCATGGAATCGGTATAGACTAATCAGAATCTGAATGATATTAGTTTCAATCATCAGGACGGAAAATGTATTAATGTTCGCCAGTTCGTAGAGTATATTGGTCATTAACGGAAAGATGGATTCGATCTTGAGAATTCTATTATCCGGGGCACTATAATTATTTTGCAGATGTTTTAGGATAATGTAGTAAGGGGAATCAGTTTTGAAATTTAGTGCGAAATAGTAGTATCTAAGATTATTGAACGTATCACTAGAAATACGGTGAATTTCATTTTTAAATGAAAGATAAATATTTCCTCTCTCTACTGTTGTTTTAACATCATCTGTATAAAAATCACCTGTCCCCTCGGAAATAAAACTAATTTCAAGTTCGTATTCTTGTTTATGGGCTTCAACAACCGTATCACTCTCGCAATACAAATCACCAATCTGATAAATTAAAAAATTATCGGTAATCAGAGGTTCTTCAGAAAAGATATTATCAAAATGGAACTTATTTGTATTTGGTTGGATAAATTTCATATTTATAAAACTCGCAGTAGTAGGGCGGAAACAGCATCTTTTAGTTCTTGTTCAATATTGAGAGCTAAAATCTCAAAGAGCATTTCCGGAACCGTTATTTTTCTTGAGATAATCCCGCTTTGGTATTTATTGTAATAAGGGTAAACATAACCGATTTTGCTCTTTATCTCCGTTTCATAAGTTGTTGCATCTAAAAGTTCCATTATTTTACTGATGAAATCAAAAGAAAAATCAATAATATTTTCAGATTCAGTACTTATTTTTAAGTTTATTTCCTCTCCGAGATCGGGTTTGAAGATTAAAGTATGAGTTTTCTGTTTCAAATCGTATTGATACTGATAATCGTGACTGGCCTTGTTTTTGAACTTTTAGGTCAAAAATGGTTTGATGAAATTTTCCTTCTTGATAATCGAGTGTCTCCCCATCATCTTCATAGAGGATGAAGTGATTGTCCTTTCCCGGAAAGATATGAACTTCTAAAACTTCTGGATTATCATATTGATTCTTTTTAGTCAATTTTGTTAAGGGGATAATTGCTCCCGCCTTCGCAAAAGCTCCAATCTCATCTAAGGCCCCGTATAAAGAATAGGTACGTTTTCCTTGATAAACATCGCCATTAAAGAAATCAAACCATAGCCCTTCCGGAAGCCAGACTTTTTGGAAAGAACGGTTAAGTTTTTTAATCAGCGGCGTAATGTAAGGAGAAATGAGAAGTTCAGAACCAAAGAAATATTGATTTTTAAATTGATAAGCAGAATTTTCTTTTGGATATTCATAATATAGAGGATAGACCAGAGGCAGACCATAATCAGCATTAATCTTATTCATGGAATAAAGATAAGGAATTAACTGATGGCGAAGACGCATAAATCTAGAGGCAATATCTTCTATCTCTCTCCCCCAACGCCAAGGTTCTCTTTTTAGATAATAATTTTTGGTGCTGTGTAGGCGCATAATTGGACTGAAGACCCCGTACTCGACCCAGCGAATATAGAGTTCTGGGTCCTCATAACCAAAAGTATGACCGCCGATATCATGGCTCCACCAGCTATAGCCGACGTTGGCGGCAGTGGCAGTAAAATATGGCTGAAAACTCAAGCTTTCCCAAGTGATATGGGTGTCACCGGAGAAACCAATCGGATAGCGATGGCCTCCTAGTCCCGGCCAGCGCGAGAAGATGAAGCCGCGCTTTTGGTTGTCACGCATTAGATCTAGAAAATGAAGATGATTCAACATCCATAAAGGATCTAGTCCCGGAAGTGTCGACTTTGTACCCTGTTGCCAATCCAACCACCAAAAGTCTATTCCCATCTTTTCCAAGGGGTGATGGATGAGTTGAAAATAGGCTTTCATAAATTTTGGATTAGCGCAGTCAAAGCTTACTGGTTCATGCGCACCAATATCCGTACCCATAAATTTTCCTACTTCTTCGTAACATTCTTCATAAGCTCTGATGCCAGAGGCCGGATGCAAATTTAAAGATACTTTCAAATTTTTATTTTTCAGATAATCTAAAAATGCTTGTGGATTAGGAAAATTTTCACGGTTCCAGGTATAACCGGTCCAACTATCACCAAATTCCTTTGGAATCCGTCTTAAATGCCAATCGATATCGATAATAAGAGTAGAAAGAGGAATTTCTCTTTTTTCAAATTCTTCTAAGAGCCTCTTCAATTCCGCTTCTGTATAATCCCAGTAACGACTCCACCAATTGCCGAGGGAAAAACGTGGAAGCAATGGTACCGGACCGCTGATTAGATAAAAATCATGTAGACAAGCTTTGAAATCATCGCCATAACCAAAAAAATATAAATCAATATTTCCCGGATTTCTGTGGGCAAGCCAACCTTCCTGGTCAAAGACGAAAGAAGAACCATCATCATAAAGGCTATAGCCATCTCGTGACATCAATCCTTCCTCTAGGGTTAATTCACCGTTAACATTATCCAAGGTTCTGTAAGTGCCTTTCAAGTTTTTAAGCGGATGGTCTCCGTAACTCCAAAGGAGGGTGCCGCTTTTATCGTTTGTCTTTGTTATCCTTAATGAAGTATCATTAAAAGGAACCTCTTTCTGATAAGTCAGATGTAAATCAGAGGTAATGACTTGGAGTTTATCTTTTTTTTCAATAATCTGAAAATCAGGTACGGTTTGTTTCCGAAACCAGAAAGTTTGGCTTGGTCTATCCTCAAATTGACCATCAGTACTCTAGACGGAAAAGTCTTGATGTAAGAATAGTAAAACGGAATTTTTCCCCTTGTATTATTGCTTCTTCATTAGCTTTTCCTTCATGGCGAAATTTAAATTGATTTAAAACATGTATTTCGTTCTTCATAAATAACCTCCTTCTTGTCGGCATTATCTTATCATCAGAGTAGAATTTTGTCAATTGATAAAAGAAAAAGAGAAAATTGGGTTTTAATGGGCATAAAAAGTGATAAATTAAAATCTATAAGTTGATAAATACAAAATTTTGTATTTTTGTTATACTAAAAATAAAGATGAAGGTAGGTGAGAAAATGAAATTACAAACTAAAAGCGTTTTCAAGAAAGGCGTAGGAAATGCGGACTATTATCGAATTCCAAGCATTATTAGTACAAAGAATGGTACAGTAATTGCCGTTTGTGACGAAAGATATTATTCTAATGCCGATAATCCCAATAAAATAAATAAAGTAATGAGAAGAAGTTTTGATAATGGTCACTCTTGGGAAAATTTGAGAGTAATTGTAGAAGAAAAAGGTGATACCCAACTTTCTTCTTCAGCCGCGATTGATCCTTGTCTTTTATATGATGATATAAATAACCTTATTTACCTTCTTTATAGTCATACTCCGCCAGGAATCGGCCTTTATAATAGCGAGAGGTCTGTAGGTGGAATTGAAGGTAATAAAGAAATACCAACTTCTTATCTGATGCTTTGTAGTAGCGATGATGACGGAGAAACCTGGTCGGAACCGATTTGTTTGAATCCAATGGTCAAAGATCCAAAATGGGGTTTTATTGGTCCCGGTCCGGGGATTGGCATCTGTCTTAAGAATAGTAGGTATCGAGGGAGGCTGGTTTTTCCGATATATTATGGAGCCAATAAAATTCAACCGTCGCTGATGGCCTGTATTATCTACAGTGATGACGGCAAGAATTGGAAAAGAAGCGGTCCAATGATGGAATATCAGAGTGGGGTAAATGATGGTGTTTTTGAGAGTGGGGAATGGCAATTGACTGAAAGTCAAATTGTAGAACAGGAGAATGGCAATCTCCTGGCTTTCATCCGAAATCACCACCACTCAAAAAGAATCTTAACCGCTGTTTCGAGTGATGGCGGAAGAACTTGGAAGGACCAAAAATTTTTAGATGAACTTGTCCAACCGATATGTCAGATATCAGCACTGAAGTTTTATCATTTTGGAAAACCATATATTGCGGTAGTCAATCCTGCTGATGAAAACCAGCGGCTCAACGGAACCATCCGTTTATCTGAAGATGACGGAAAGACTTTCCCTTATCAGAAAGTCATTAAACCGGGGCAGTTTATCTATAATTCTGTTGTTTACCTTCCGGATAAAGAAATAGGAATTTTATATGAGCCTGATTGGCAATCAATCGAATTTATTAAAGTTAAAGTAGAATGGATAAAGGGAGAAGAATAAAAATGCATTTAAAAGAAAATGGATTAATTGTCAGTTGTCAGGCAATTAATGGTGAGCCTTTCTACGGCGAAAATATTATGCCTTTATTTGCAAAGGCCTGTGTTGAAGGAGGAGCTGCGGGGATTCGGGCAAACGGAATTGAGGAAATCACAGAAATTAAGAAAAAGGTGCAAGTACCGATAATCGGAATCATTAAAGCCGAATATCCTGATTCCGAAGTTTATATCACCCCGACTTTGAAGGAAGTTAAAGCTTTATTAGAAACAAATGTAGAGGTCATAGCTTTGGATGCAACGCTGAGAAAAAGGCCAAACGGAGAAAATCTGGAAGAATTGATTCGTTATATCCGAGAACAGAAACCGGAAATAGAAATTATGGCAGATGTCTCAACAATTGAAGAGGCGATTGAAGCTGAAAAATTTGGCTTTGATTATATTGGTTCAACTTTAAGAGGATATACCTCATATACCAAAGGTTTGCCGCTCCCAGATATTGATTTTCTTTCAGAAATGGTTAAAAATTTGAATACCAAGGTAATTGCGGAAGGAGGAATCTGGGAAACAGCTGATCTGAAAAATGTCATTAAAACCGGAGTTTATGCTGTGGTGATCGGAACTGCCATTACCAGACCTCGTGAAATTACCCGAAGATTCTCTTTGATTCTGGAGAGACAACAATGAAGATTATCGGCGTTGATATCGGAGGAACTACCATCAAAGGCGGAATTGTTGAAAACGGAGAAATACTTTTATTTGCAAAGCGTATGACGAATATTCAATTAGGAATTGAAGAATTCAAGAAATCCTTATTTGCTGTAATTGAAGAACTACTTGATGAAACCGAACCGAACTGCCCGATTGGCATTTCTTCTACCGGTGACATTAATCCACTGACTGGCTCGGTTATTTATGCTACAGATTCAATGCCGGATTATAGCGGACTTTGCTTAAAAAAACTAATTGAAGACAGATATCACCGAAAAACTGTTGTTCTCAACGATAGCCTCTCTGCTCTACTTGGCGAGTATATTTACGGAGCCGGAAAAGGATTGAAGGAGGTTGTGATGTTAACTTTAGGGACCGGTGTTGGTGGTGGGGTCATCTCAAATAGTAAGTTGCTGTTCGGAAAGGAATTTCGGGCTTCACGTTTAGGACATACCACTCTCTATAAGAACGGAAGACCGTGCCCCTGTGGTAAGAAAGGCTGTATTGAAGCTTATATTTCCGCAAAAGGTCTTTTGAAAACCGCAGAAATAAACGGCAGTAATTTTTTTGATGTAAATGAGATTTTCACCTGTGAAGATCATAATTTGATAGCCAAAATAGTTGAAGAATTCACCAATGATCTTATCAGTGTAATTGAGAATTATAATGCCATCTTTGATCCGGAAGTAATTATCATCGGCGGTGGCTTGATTATGACAACTGATTTCTGGTGGGATCGATTAATGGAAAAGAATCAGACAAATATTAAAATTGTTCCAGCCGACTTAGGAAATGATAGCGGTATTATCGGGATTGCCTATCTTGCTGAAAACAATTTTATTGAAGGAGAATAAAATGGAAAAATTCAAAGGCATATTCACAGCTTTATTGACACCTTTCGATCAAACCGGAAAGATCAATTTTGATTCCTTAGAAAAACTAATTGAGTTCAATTTAGTTAAAGGAATAAATGGCTTTTATGTGTGCGGAAGCACAGGCGAAGGAATGTTGATGTCAACTGCCGAGAGAATCGAGATTTTAAAATTTGTTTCGAAAATAAATTCAGGTCGCGCAACTTTAATCGGACATGTTGGTACCATTTGTACGAATGATGCAATAGAAATGGCATGTGTTGCGGAAAGTTTAGGTTATGATGCAATAAGCGCGGTTGCACCGTTCTATTATGGCTTTTCTTTTGAAGCGATTAAAGCATATTATCAGGATATCGTCTCTTCGGTTAACCTTCCGATGATTATCTATAATTTTCCGAATTCTGGAGGTTTTAATTTCACTTCAGGAATGGCTGAAGATTTCTTTGCAGACGAGCGTTTCATCGGCATCAAACACACTTCCCAAGATCTTTATACTTTAGAAAGGTTTAAAAAGTTGAAACGTAAGATCATTGTTTATAATGGCTATGATGAAATGCTGCTAGCAGGTCTTACCATGGGAGCTGATGGCGGCATCGGTAGCACTTATAACTTTATGCCGGATAAAATTTTAGCGATCTATAATAATTTTAAAGCTGGAAAGATTGAAAAAGCTAGAGCTGTTCAAGGAGAAGTCAACGACATCATTTCCGAACTGATTAAATATGGGGTTTTTAACTCCGAAAAAGAAATACTTACCAAACTTGGAATTCCGATGGGAGAATGTAGAAAGCCATTCCTTCCCTTAACGGATGCCGGAAAAATTGCTATTGAGAAAATAGCCAATAAACTTAAAGAGGAGAAATAAGATGAAAATTACATTTTTAGGTGCCGGAAGTACGATTTTTGCGAAATCCGTTCTCGGTGATTGTATTCTTACTCCCGAATTAGGAGAATTTGAAATTGCCTTATTTGATATTGATCATCAAAGACTCGATGATTCGAGGCAGATGCTGGAAAACATTAATCGTAATTACCAAGGGAAAGCTAAGATAAAAGCTTATCATAACCGTCTTGAAGCCTTGAGGGACGCTGATTTTGTTATTAATGCCGTACAAATCGGCGGATATGAACCTTGTACAGTAAATGACTTTGAAATACCAAAAAAATACGGTCTAAGGCAGACCATAGCTGATACTTTGGGTATCGGCGGTATTTTTCGGGCTTTAAGAACAATTCCGGTTATTGAAGATTTCTGTGCCGATATTAGAAAAGTCTGCCCGGATGCACTTTTCATCAATTATGTAAATCCGATGGCAATGATAACCGGTTATATTCAAAGATATTTGGGAGTAAAAGCCGTTGGTTTATGCCATAGTGTTCAAGTCTGTGTCAGAGATCTTTTCAAATCTTTGGAAATGGAAGAATATTATCCTGAATGCAAATGGGAGATGGCCGGTATTAATCATCAAGCTTGGTTACTGAAGGTTAGTGACAGCGAAGGTAATGATCTTTACCCCGAAATCAAAAAACGGTCTCTTTCCGGTAAATATACTGAAAAAATGGCTTGGGATCTGGTCCGTCATGATTTAATGCACCGTTTCGATTATTATATTACCGAATCAAGTGAACACAATGCGGAATACACTCCTTACTACATTAAATCCAAATATCCGGAACTGATTGAAAAATACCGGATACCGCTTGATGAATATCCACGTCGTTGTCTTCGTCAGATTGAAAGATGGAAGGTACAACGTGAACAAGTCGTAAGTTCCAATATCGTTCACAACAAGTCACTTGAATATGCTGCTTCCATTATCAAAGCTATGATTACCGATCAGCCGTCTCGTGTTCACGGGAATGTCTTGAATACCGGACTGATTACTAATCTTCCTCAGAATGCCTGTGTTGAGGTCCCCTGTTTGGTTGATCGTAATGGTATTCATCCTTGTTATGTGGGAGCTCTTCCGGAACAATGTGCCGCATTAAACCGGACCAATATCAATGTTCAGAATCTGGTTCTTGAAGCCGCCAGAACGAAACGGAAGGATTATGTCTATATGGCAGCCTACCTTGATCCCCATACATCTGCAGAATTAAGTATGGATGATATCAAAAATATGTGTGATGATTTATTTGAAGCCCACAAGGATTGGCTTCCGGAATATTTATAGGAGACTGATATCACCTTATTATAATTCCCAACTGTTATTTAGATTATTCTACCATTTTATTTAATAAGATTTTGATCATCTTATAGTCAAAACTATCTAAATACAGATAATAATTCACAGTACATTATGATTAGAACACTTTTTATGTTGAGATAAAATATTGAAGAAAGGATTTAATATAAAACTTTAATCAATTGCGTTTTATATTATACAAGTATTATGAAGAAGGTTTTTTTAAAAACATTAATAATTATAATAATTATGGTTTTAACTGGCTGCTCAAATAAAGATGATGCCAAGACTCTTTATTTTTGGGGCTGGGGCGATCAGGATGAAATTCCGATTTTCCAAGAAATCGTCAATAATTTCAACAATACAATCGGCAAGGAAGAGGGCATGGTTGTGGAATACAGACCAGTAAGCACTGAGGGTTATACAACCTTAATTGAACAAACCCTCTCTGGAAGAAGGGGGCCCGATGTTTTTTTTGTTGAAGATAAGTATTTTAAAAAATGGGCAAAACTTGGCTTTTTGAGTTCCCTGGATGAATACATGAAAACAAGCACTCTCGATCTTGATGATATGTGGGAAAGCTCTATTTCTCGTTATCGCTATAATATTGAAAATAACACTTCCAATCCTGAGGACACTCTTTATGGTCTTCCGAAGGATGTTAGTACGACCGCCATTTACTATAACAAAACTGCTTTTGAGAAAGCAGGAATTATTGTCATCAGTGTTGATGAAGAAAATATAACTGACGAATATGTCAGGAATTTCAACCAAGCACATGGTACCAATCTTAGTTCCGGTGCTTTGAAGAAAGGGTTTTATCGGGAATATCCATATTTTTATTACAGCGGAGTATCCTGGATTCCACCGTTGGAAAATGAAGTAATGGTCTTCAATAATCGGATTCCAATGTCCTGGGATGAAATTGAGGATCTGGGTATGATTATGACAAAATCCTATAATCCTTCATCACCGACACAATACGGCTATTACACCGAATGGTGGTTTAATTATGCCTTCAGCATTGGTGGCGATTGTATTGAAGATACAACCGGTTCCGGTGATTGGACTTTCACACTAGGCGATGATACTCCTAATTATTTAGTTAATGAAAGCATTACCATCAATGGCAATGCCTATAAGCAAGGTGAATTTGTTGAATATATCGATAAGATTCAACTTTCGGAAAAGCTGGCTGATTTTATCAATGCCGGAAAGGTCTTTGAACTTCCAAGCACTCGTGAAGCCTTTACCCGTTTTGTTATGCTTGGTCAAAGTACGGCTAATGGCGGTCTGGCTGTTGCCCCGACAACATCAACCGTTATGGCATATGGGAAACCGGGTTATTTTAGTGCTGAAAACATTTCCATGCTTGTCGATTATACCTTCCGTGTTGTCGGCTTAAGAAGATTGATTGGTGAGCGTTTTGAGTGGGATGTAGCTCCACTGCCGATTTATAAGGTTTATGAAAGTGATGAGACAACTGTCAAAATCAAAGGCAGCAATGCCGCTCACAGCAGTTCCACTAGTCTTGCTATTTGGTCGAACTCTTCAAAGAAGGATTTTGCTTTTAAATTTATTGAATATATGGCCGGACCGCTAGCTCAAACCATACAAGCTCAAACCGGATTCAACCTTCCTAATCAAAAGAGTATTGCTTTTTCGAATGATTATATCAAAGATGAAATAGATCCGAAAAATATCCGGGTATTTGCGGAAGCAGCAGAAGTGCAAACTCCTGGGGATTGGTGGTATATGCCGGACCGAACTTGGATTACGGAATGGGCTACGGCTTTGAATAGTTCAGTTCGGAATGGAAAAATGACTCTCGACCAATTTTTTGCCACATATATTGAAAAAAGTAATGAGGCCTTATTGAGGTATAAAAAATAATGACGAATTGTAAACAACAGAAAAGGAAGAAAGGCATAAGTAAAAATCTTAGCGGATGGCTGATGGCAATTTGGCCTCTGCTTGGCTTTTTTCTCTTCGGTTTGATTCCGATGCTTCTTTCCTTAGGACTGAGTTTTACTGAGCTGAAGAGTTATCGTTTGGAAGATGCGACCTTTAACGGGTTGGAAAATCTCAAATTTATTTTCACCGATCCTAATTTTAAGAAAGCAGTGCTTAATACACTATTTTATTGTCTAAGTATTCCGATTTCACTGATTTTAGGACTCTTTATAGCTATCCTTATTAACCAGAAAATAAAAGGCAAGAAGTTTTTTCGGTCCATCTTTTTTATCCCCTATGTCTGTTCAATTGTAGCGGTTGCCATCATGTGGAAATGGATGTTTAATTCGGAATTCGGAATTGTTAATAATGTCCTTGGTTGGTTCGGTGTTCAACCGCTGAATTGGCTGAATGATCCTACCTTATTTCGAATTGCCATTTTGGTTATTACCGTTTGGAGTGGCACTGGATTTAATATCATCCTCTATCAGGCGGCACTTTCAAGTATCGATTCTTCCTATTATGAGGCTGCTGAGATTGAAGGGGCGGGAATGTTTGCGAAATTCTTTAAAATTACCTTGCCGGCTATTTCTCCGACCACCTTTTTTATGGTGATTATGGGCTTTATCGGTGGCTTGCAGGCTTTTACTCAAATGCATGTCATGGTGCCTTCTGGTGAAATCGGTCCGGATGGCGCTGCTCTGACAATCGTATTTTATCTTTATAATATGGCTTTTGAAGGAGTAACTTCCTATGGATTTGGATTATCAGCGGCAGTATCCCTGATTCTGGCATTAGGAATTATTCTTATCACTATCCTTAATTTTAAATTGTCTAGAAAGTGGGTGCACTATGATTAAAAGCAAAATGCGTACGGAAAAGCAAAAACTCACACTAACCTATTTAATCCTGCTTATCTTCGTTTTAGTTGTAGTAATTCCTTTTTATATCATTTTGATCACTTCTGTTAAGAATAATGCGGAGTCATCTAATCCGGTTTTTACTTGGTGGCCAAAAATGGGTTTTCATTTTGGTGGTTACCAAAAAATTCTGATTGCGGATGTTACTGGCGGCGTTGATACTGGCAGTTCAATCCTCAGAGGACTAATCAATACCATTTGGATTAACCTTATACCGACTATTGTTGGACTGTTTATGGCCACAATGTCAGCCTATGCACTGGCGAAAATTAAATTCAAGGGTGCAAACTTCATCTTTTCAACCTTACTATTAACTATGATGATTCCAAGCATCATTACACTGACTCCTTCGTATCTGCTTTATGATTTGATCGGTTGGACCAGAACTCCCCTGCCATTAATGGTCCCAGGTCTTTTTGGCGGTGCTGCTTGTGTCTTTTTTATGCGTCAATATTTTAGAGGAATGCCTGATGAATTGATTGACGCCGCGAAAATTGACGGCTTAGGCAATTTTGGGGTCTTCATTAGGATTATGCTACCTTTGGCGAAACCGGCATTGATTTCTCAGTTTATGATAATCTTTATCGGACGTTATAATGATTATACCGGGCCCTTACTTTACCTAACCGGCACTGATCTTTATACATTACAGATAGCTCTACGGGCGAATATGGGAACTTATGTTAATGACTGGCAGACGGTCATGTCCGGTGCAGTCATCTCCATTTTACCGCTTTTAGTCATCTATTTTTTCCTTCAGAAATATTTTATCAAAGGAATTGCCATCAATTCCGGAATTAAGAGGTAAAAAAATGAAAAAACTTTTTCTAATGATATTATTCATAACTTTATCATTTACTTTAAACGGCTGTAAAAACAGTTTTCTGATTACCTATTTTGACGGCATTTCTGATGATAATACCTATAATACCGAGCTTTTCTACCGAAATGATCTCTTTGTGACTCAGGCTGCAGACCCCTCTGTAATCTATGTCTCCGAGGAACAGAATTCAGAATATGGCGGGTATTTCTATATGTATGTAACCGGTCTTGGTTTTCCGGTCATGCGTTCAAAGAATCTCGTCGATTGGGAAAAACAAGGTTTTTCCCTGCAACTTCCGGAAGAAACTTGGTGCAACTCCCATTTCTGGGCTCCTGAGGTCATATATAACGAAAATGATGGAAAGTTTTATCTATATTATACATCTTCGAGCAAAGTAGGGACTAGGGAAACCGCTTATAGCGACAGCACCTATGATTTTGATCGCCTTTATACCGGTATTGCCGTTTCAGACAATCCCGTCGGTCCCTTCATTCCTTGGACCGGCACTAATCTCAATGGGGAAGTTATTACAAATTTGACTCCGCCAATTAACTTTAAAACGGGAATGGATCTTGATTATGAATTTCCGGTAATTGATGCCAGCCCTTTCTTTGATGATAACGGTGACTTTTATCTTTATTTTACCGCTCACATCAGTTCCACAAATCTCTCTAATAATATTTGGGGGATGAAGATGAAAGATATGGTGACCCCAGATTATAATACTGTAACTCAACTTACTGAAGCCGGAAAGTATACAGTTGGAGGTGAGATGATTCTTCGTGAAGAAGGATCAAATATTGATGAAGGACCATTTATGATCAAACATGACGGACGCTATTATTTGACTTATTCTGCTTTTGGTTTTTCCAATCGGCTTTATAGTGTCAACTTTGCGACCGCTACAAATCCGTTGGGACCATTTACTAAAGCTCCAACTGAGGAAGCTAATCCGGTCCTTGGAATCGATAGTTATTATGATCATATGGGTGGAACCGGACATCATTGTTTCGTTAAGGCTGGGGAAGATTTATATGCCGTTTATCATGCCCATCGGAACCGTGCTACCGGAGCTGGTAATCCACGGGGAATTGCTATCGATAAAGTTAATTTTCGGTATAATGAAACTTTGGGATATGACGTTCTCCATGCTAATGGTCCGACTTATTCCCTGCAGCCTTTACCGAGTTTCGTCAGCGGTTATAAAAATCTTGCTAGAGAGGCACTTATCTCCGCTACTAATGTGCAAGATGAAAAAATAATTAAATACCTAAATGATGATTTGATTGCTTTCCATGATTTCGATTTGGATAAGGAATTCATTTTTAAAGGGAAAACAACCATAACTTTGGAATTTACCCAGCCCACAAAGGTGACAGCAGTTATGGTCTATAACAGCCTTAACTATGATTATGCCTTTGAAAGTATTGACAGCATTGTCTTTTCTGTTTTAGAAAAGCCGGCTAATTACATCGGTAATTTTTATAATAAAGGTGTTATCAAGAATATTCCCTTTAATCCGGATTATGTTCGAACAGATGAATTATATATGCGGGCTGGAGGAGCGGCGATTGTTGAGTTCGCACCGCTTTTGGTTGATCGCATTACGATTACGATTTCCAAGAAATATACGAACGTTGATTATTATGGTGAAAAACTTGACGATATTGCCATTTCTGAAATTGTTGTTTTAGGAAAGGAAAGTGAATAAGATGAAAAAATACCGTTATCTGTTGACGATTTCATCGTTTGTCTTGATTTTTTTCCTGGTTGCTTGTGCACCGATTAATTCATTACCTGAATATTCATATAAATATCAACGAATTGATGATCTGGTTTATGATTCCGATATGAAAGTAGACGGAATTCTTGATGAGGTTTATTATCAAAATAATCAATTTATGTCATTCTCAAAACTGGGAGTCGAAGTTAATGTTACTACCCACTTTGGCGAGATGGGGCTTTATGTAGGTATTAAGGTTTTTGATGAAATGATCTTCTATAGCACCGATTACGACATGAATTCTAATTCCAGTTTTGAACTGAAAGTAACTAGGGAGGATGTTGTCAGAAACAACACTGATGTCCTACATTTACAAGTTGATACTAGAAACAAAAGACCTCACCAGTATTTCCTTTTTTTGGCCAGTACTACCGTGCAGGGGGAGCCGGTTAACAGCG
>CALEGD010000119.1 GCA_937877075.1 uncultured Acholeplasmatales bacterium | reverse complement strand
TCAAGCCGTCGGAAATCGCGTCGCATACGGAAAAAGTGATCGAGGCCATCCTCATGGATGCATTCCGAGAGGGGGATGTACGTTGCGTGATCGGTGGTGCGGATGCCACAGAGCATCTCGTGCGGAGCGGCTTTGATTATATTTTCTTTACCGGCGGAACTAATGTCGGACGAATTGTTATGGAAGCGGCATCAAAACATTTAACTCCGATCAGTTTGGAGCTTGGCGGCAAAAGCCCTTGTATTGTTGATGAGAGTGCTAATATAGATCTTGCCGCTAAACGCATTGTCTGGGGGAAGTTTATCAATGCCGGTCAAACCTGTGTAGCTCCGGATTACCTTTTAGTTCATAAGAAGATAAAAGATAAGTTACTGGAAGCTATTAAAAAATACATAAATAAGTTCTTTTCTAATGCCCTTAAAGAAGATTATCAATTTCCGAAAATTATCACTGAACGCCATTTCAAACGCCTACTAGGTTTGATGGATAGCGGAAATGTCTTTTACGGGGGGAAATCCGATTCGAAAACTAATCGGATTGAACCAACAATCATTGATGATGTCAATTGGGACAGCCCGATTATGCAAGAAGAAATCTTCGGTCCAATTCTTCCAGTTATTGAATTTACCGATCTAAATGAAGTGATAAAACTCATTAACTCTCGCCCAAAACCTCTGGCATTATATTTCTTTACGACTAATAAAGCCAGTGAGAACTTAATCTTGAAAAGCATATCTTATGGTGGTGGCTGTATTAATGATACAATCGTCCATCTGGCAACCTCCCATCTTCCTTTTGGCGGAGTCGGAGAAAGCGGAATGGGGAATTATCACGGAAAAGCAAGTTTTGAAACTTTTTCCCACAAAAAAAGTGTGATGAAAAAGTCAAATCGATTAGATATCCCACTTCGCTATCCTCCTTTTAAGGATAATTTAAAAGTTCTTAAGAAATTTATGAAGTAAAAATAAAACATCCAGATTAGTTGGATGTTTTTTTGCTTTTAAAAGCATTTTTATTTGTATTATAGTTTTATTGCTTAATATATGTTCATCTTACAATAATCAAGTTCCGCTGTTTCTTCTGATACCCCGAATGTCAAAAGAAGTTCTTTAATAAAGAGATATGTTTAATAAACCAGATTTCTCTACTCTTTTCAGTAAGATTAATATCTCCATGTCACCTTACTATTATGGAAATTTTAATACTCAATCTTAGGTCGTATTATAATTAAGTTAAAGACCATTAAACCACGTATGTTGTATGAAAGAGGGAAAATAAGGAAATATAAATAATGTTTAGATGGACTTGCAATCATAATAAGTTTAAAAGAGGAATAAAAATTAATAGAGAGGATAAGGGCTTAATGCAAATTCTAATCAATATCGTTTTTTTCTTTATAATTTTAGGAGGCGGAATCAGTGGCTATTTTTCCGGATTTCGGAAAAGCATTTGGCGTCTTATTTTCTTTTTGGGAACGATTCTTTTTTGTATTGTACTATCGAATCTCTTTGCTTCCTGGTTTTATAATCTAAATTATTCCAATTTTAATATCAGGGTAATGAATCTACGATTAAGGACTATTCCGGGATTAATTAAGAGTTTGATTGCAATTTATTTTCCGGATACTACTCCCTATCTGGATGAAGCATATTTTTTAAATTATTTTATAAAAGAAATTGGATTAGGGGTTTTAAGAATATTCTTTTATATTTTCTGGATGATAATCTTAACCCCTCTTACTGATCTGTTTTTTTTAATATATAAAAAGAGAAAGCCAAAAGTAAGTAATCATCACAAAGACAGTCTTTTTGGAATGGGACTAGGACTGCTTCAAAGTTTCTTTTTTATTCTTTTTCTTTCTTCCCCTTTTCATGGATTAGTTGAGGTAGTATCAGATATTGGAATAGAGGGAAATAATTTAATTAAGGAATATAGTTCCTCAATTCCAAATAGAGTCAGTGGTAATTTTGTTTTTGATCGTTTATTTAATACGAGGTATAAAGGTAAAAATATTATCTTTCGGAAGGATATAAAAGCTATTAGTGAAATTTTTAGGGAAGATATCAAGACTGAAGTTATTCTTGATAAGATGCAATATTTAGAAAGTGTAGAAATACTTGGTCCGATAATTTTAGAGATGTATCTAAATAGTAAAAATGTCATTCTAGATGAAGATAAGATTAAAGAAATTGAAGAGATTTCATATCAAAAAGAAGTTTCCCATCTAAGTAAAGCTTATCAAGATTTTTTATCGATTGATTTAAATAATTTACTTAACCAAGATCCTTTGATTATTAAAAGGATGACTGAAAGTTTAAGTAATTGTTCTTTTTTAAATGTTATCGGACTTTATTTATTTGATGATATTTTGCCCTTTCTCGATAAGTATATAATCTTTCCGAAAGAAATAATTATAGATTATGTGGTCTGGACTGAAGAAATTTTTCTTCTTGGGGAAATATATACAATTTTTTATGATTTAGGATATAATGATATTTACTCTCTAAATTTTAGAAATGATGAAGAAGAAACTTCGGAACTATTTAGACTATTGTTTAGCTCGAAAATATTCACGAAAAATATTGAGGAAATAAAAAATATTATTTTATCTAAACTTCCTCGCGAATTAACTATTTTTAAAATTGAAAGAATTGACGAAGCAGAACTGACAAATATTCTTTGTTTTGTTGGTTTCTTAAATGATAATGGTTTTTTTAAAGAAGATTTTGTTTGGACGAAATTTCTAACGGATAAGAACATTTCAAAATTAGTTGATTATTTAACTTCCTCGGATATTTTGATTAGAAATCTAGACGCAATTCTTCCTTTGATGTATTCTAAATCAAGTATTTCAATCGAATCAATTATAATTCCAGAAGATATTGATTGGCAGAGTGAATCTGGAAAAGCAGAGTTAAAATGTTTTTTTGAATTATTAAGGATCTTTAATTCTAATATCAAATATCAAAATCAGGTTTTAAAATATACTGAAAGTTTCATTTCAAAAAAGGAGATTTCCTCTCTTGTCTCCTTAAATACTGAACAAATCATTAATTATCTTATCAATAGATTTTTTGGAAAGGATTTTGAATATATAGACTCTGGTGCGCCCTGGACTGGAAGTGAAGGACAAGCGGAATTCATGAAGATTTTAGAAATATATAAGGAGTTTGTAGAAAGCGGGCTTCTTTATACAAAGAGCTTAAAAAACCTTGATGAAAAACAATTATCCTCTCTCGCAAAATCTTTTTCCGAATCAAAAACTTTTGTATTAAATACAAATGCAATTTTAGAAAATATGTTTGATCGTTTTGATTTGCCTTTTTCCTTAGCTTTATATGAAGATACATCAAATCTTGTAGAAACTGATTATCTAAAGCTTCTAAAAGCCGGAAAGATTTTAGAAGGAATTGTTAGTGAAGATGATATTTTCGCTTTGAGCTTAGATGATTTTGAAGTGGTTATTTCATCAGATAATATTTTTCGTTCTTTGAAAAACTTTCTTTATGACCTAAGTCAAGAAAAAGTTGAAGACGGGGAAGTTATAAAACCCTATCTAACTGTTAATTTGGAGGATGATGACCCAAATTGGTATGAAGAAATGAAGAATTTTTTCATCGGTATAAAATTAATACTTGCGAAGAATGAAGAATCCGGATTAAAAAAATTGGACTTAAATATTATCAAAAATATTACAACCGGGTATAAGGATGAAGAAGAGGATGATTTATCGAAAATTATTGCTTCTAGAATTTTAAAAGACACGATAATTTACAAAATAGAGAGTATAGAGAGAGATCCTAATACCGGGAAGGGAGTCTTAATAATCGATATATATGAAGAAAATTGGCTTGATGGACCGCCCCCCTATTATCGAGCAGGAGAAATTAGGAATTTAATTCGGGGACTACAAATTCTTTATCGTGAAACCGGAATAGATTTAAATGATCCGGAGATACATCGCGATAGACTTATAAAAATCAGTGATGGAACTGAGGATACAAACGGCGACGGATTTATTGATGAACAGGATGAAAATCTCTTAGAGGAAATTCTTAAATCTAAAATTATTTCCGATACGATAATTTTTCTTCTTTTTGAAGAAATTGGTTCTTAAGAGAGCATATTCTTTGCCATGTAATTTTTCTTCTGTTATAATAAACTTGAAGATACCAGCTATCTTCAATAATAAACCATCATTTTTTAATCCCCTCCCCCAAATGTATTCTTTAAAATGTCGGAAAGCCGTACCTTTTTCAAGGACGGCTTTTTTACCTACAATTTTTGAATACAATATAAGTGATGAGAAAGACTAAGAGTACGACGATGAGGCATTCCTCGGTTTCTTTTATCGGCACTTTTTTCAATTCTGTACCCCTCTCCTTTCTGCCTAAATAATTATCAAGCGAGATTAAGAGCCGATTCAGTTTCTGAATTTGCTCTGCACTTAATAAATCGTTCAATTTTGAAAACATACCTTCTAAGTTAATTTTATTTTCCGGCTTTGAAATGATTATCACCCATCTTCAATACATATTATGAAGATAGTGTGAAATCTGCCCATAAAATTTCATATGTTTTAAATTTTTCAGTTGAAATTTATATCATTTTGGTTTATAATATTATATACTTGAAAGTAATGATCGATAAAATGATTCAGGAGCAATAATGAATAAAAAAGAAAAAGCAGCCCTTAAAGCCGCAGAATATATTAAAGATAATATGGTACTGGGTCTTGGTACTGGGTCAACTGCTTACTACCTGATTCAAAAAGTAGGAGAATTGGTTGGCAAAGGATATAATTTAAAATGTGTAGCGACATCGGAAAGTACTTTGAAAATCGCTCGCGACTTAAATATTCCTTTATTTAGCCCAGATGAAGTTGATCATATTGACCTTGCCATTGACGGTGTCGATGAAATTGATCTTGCCTTTAATGCTATTAAAGGCGGCGGCGGAGCCTTATTAAGAGAAAAGATTGTCGCAAGCCTAAGCAAGAAAGTTATCTGGATTATGGATGACAGTAAGCTTGTTTCCACAATCGGGAAGTTTCCGCTTCCGGTTGAAATTATCAGATATGGTTATAAACAGCTTTTAAAAAAGCTGGAAGCATTAGGCTTTAATCCGGTATTAAGATTAAATCATGGGGAAGCCTTTCTGACCGATAATGGTAATTATATTGTTGATCTCCATTTAGGTGAAGGCTTTAATATCTTAAAAACAAAAGAAATTCTTGATGGTCTTGTTGGTGTTGTTGAATCGGGGTTATTTCTTAATCTCTGTGATTTAATTATTGTCGGCTCTGATCAAGAAGCAAGAGTCATTATTAATAAAAATAAATAAACATCATTTGATGTTTTATCGGGACGTGGCGCAGTTTGGTAGCGCGTTTGAATGGGGTTCAAAAGGTCGCAAGTTCGAATCTTGTCGTCCCGACCATTTTAATTTAGAGTAAAGGAGCATCTTAGATGAAAATTGGTTTTATTGGTCTCGGTGTTATGGGTAAGTCAATGGCGAGAAATCTTCAAAAGAGTGGATATGAAGTTTTGATTTATGCTCGTAATCCGGAAAAAGTTCAAGATCTTGTTTCGGAAGGATTTGAATTTTACGGAACAATTAAAGAACTAGTTTTAAATTCGGAAGTGATTATTACCATAGTCGGTTTTCCTGCTGATGTCAGAGAGGTCTATTTTGATAATGATAAAATTATTAATAATTCCAAACCGAAAACAATTCTGATTGATATGACAACCTCAAGTCCGACATTAGCCAAAGAAATCTATGATAAAGCAAAAGAAAAAGATATATATAGTCTCGATTGCCCTGTAACCGGCGGTGATCTCGGAGCTAAAAACGGTACTTTGACCATTTTTGTCGGAGGTGACCGTGAAGTTTATCAAAAAATTAAACCGCTCTTAGATGCAATGGGAAAAACAATTGCCTATGTCGGTGGACCGGGTTCCGGTCAACATGCGAAACTGGCTAATCAAATTGCTATTGCCGGAGCAATTTCTGCAGTATCCGAATCTATTGCCTATGCAAAGGCTAACGGCCTTGACCCTAAACCTTTGATAGAACTATGGGCAAGTGGCAGTGCCGGAAGTTGGCAAATGAAAAACATGGCTCCTCGGGCTTTAAACGGAGATATGCAACCCGGTTTCTTTATTAAACATTTTATTAAGGATATGAACTTGGTCATTGAGGAATCAGAAAACAAAGATCTTCATCTTCAAGTTTTAAAAACTGTTCGCGATATGTTCCAGGAAATGGCTGATCGCGGTTATCAAGACCTTGGCACTCAGGCAATAATTGATTATTATAAATAAATATAATTAAAGTCTATAAAAGGAGAAAATGAAAAGTGGACGATCCTGACGCGGACCCTTATGGGATAATCTTGATTTTAATACTGATTATTGTATTAATTGCTGTCAATGCTTTTTTCGCTTCTGCAGAAATGGCCGTGGTATCGGTTAATCAAAACCGATTGAAAAAGGTTTTTGAAAGTGGAGATAAAAGGGCAAAAATATTAAAAAAAATGACATCGGAACCGACAAGGTTCCTTTCTACAATTCAGGTAGCGATAACACTTGCCGGATTTCTATCCAGTGCGACAGCGGGTTCCAGGCTTTCTATTCATGTAGTACAATTGTTTAGTAAGATTGGCATAACGATTAGTGATACTGTGGCGATGATTTTAGTAACCTTGATTCTTTCTTATTTCAATTTGATATTCGGGGAACTTTATCCAAAAAAACTTGCTTTAAAAAACCCGGAGAAAGTGGCTTTAAGATCAGCACGAATTATCCGATTTGTGATGGTTATTACTAATCCTTTTGTAAAGTTTCTTTCTGCCTCTACAAATCTTTTGTTTAGGATAACCGGGAATGATAAACAAACGGATGAAGAAAAGGTCTCGGAGGATGAAATCAGATCACTGATTATAACCGGTCATATTGAAGGGCTTATCAATGAAGATGAAAGACAAATGCTTGAAAGCATCTTCCAATTTGATGATTTAAACGCCGATGAAATTATGACCCCGAGAACCGATGTTTTTGCTATTAATATTGATAAACATCGGTTCTCGGGG
>CALEGD010000118.1 GCA_937877075.1 uncultured Acholeplasmatales bacterium | reverse complement strand
GCGGAGGAGTATTAGGAATATCTTTCGTAGGGGCTTATCAGGCTTTGTCTGAAAAAGGCTATCAAGTTCAAAGAAGTGCCGGAACATCTGCCGGTGCAATCATTTCGGCTTTAATTATGGCCGGATATTCTTCAGAGGAATTGATTAAGATTTTAAAGCATACTGATTTTTCAAAACTGATTGAGAAAACGAGATTATCGCAGATAGCTTTTCTTGGGAAACCCTTATCATTAATATGGAACAAAGGCATTTATAAAATTGAAATTATTGAAGAATGGATCAATGATTTGCTTGCCAGAAAAGGTGTTCATACATTTAAAGATGTGATGGAAAACAACCAAAGCCGTTTGAAAATAATTGCTGCAGATATCACTGACAGAAAATTATTGATTTTCCCGGATGATATTAAATATTATGGAATTGATCCAAAAGGCTTCAGTATTGCCAGGGCTGTCGCAATGAGTTCGGCTATTCCTCTTTATTTTACTCCGATTAAGATTCCTTTCCGGAATCAAGTTAATTATATTGTTGACGGGGGTTTGGTCAGTACTTTTCCGATTTGGATATTTGATGTGGAGAAAACTCCGAGATATCCGACTCTCGGATTTAAAATTAAAGATCCGATCAGTTATACCTCACAAGGGAAAACAGGAATTATTTCTTATTTAAAAGATTTATTGAATGCATCCTATAATAAAGAAGAAACAACTTTTTTGCGGGATGCTGATTTGGTCAGAACCGTTATCATAGATTTTGATCATCAAAACAAATCCACAGATTTTAATCTTTCTCGCCAAAGAATTAATTATTTATTTGATTCCGGGTATGCTTCAACAATCACATTCTTAAAGAAATGGAACTTTATTGAGTATGTAAAAAGGTATCGATTATAGAACAGTTTGATTTTAATTATGATATAATTATTTGAAATGAAATTATGGAGGTAAGTATGAAATTAGACGGATTCGGATTATTTGTAAGGGATATGAAAACTATGGTTGAGTTTTATCGTGATGTTATGGGTTTTAAAATCAAATGGGAAGAAGGTAAAAAGGATGTTTATCTTGTGAAGGACGGAATCTTATTTTTGCTTTATGGCAGAGAAGATTTTGAAAAGATGTCCAAGAAGAAATTTGAATATGTAAATATGAGCGGACATTTTGAGATAGCTTTGAGCGTAGATAATTTTTCGGAAGTGGACAAGACTTATCAAGAACTGATAGCAAAAGGTGCAACCCCAGTAATGGAACCCGAAACCATGCCTTGGGGTCAAAGGACCTGTTATATTGCCGATCCCGAAGGAAATTTGATCGAAATTGGTTCATTCAATAAATAACTAGGCATAGGAGATTTTTTCATGTTAGATAAGCATTTAATTGTAAGAACAGAACCTGTCGCTAATGAAAATAATATTGTTTATTGGCAAAGTTACCGGATTACTGTACTAGCTGATAGACTTTTCAGAATAGAAAAAAGTTCAAATAAAAAATATCGAGATAGTGCAACCCAGTCCATATGGTTCCGAAATAGGCCTCAACAGAAATTTTCATTTAAAGAAAAAGGTGATCATGCGGTTTTAGAAACAGAAGCATGTAAACTGATATTTAAAGAAAAAAGAGAAGAGTGTTTGATAGAACTTGATGGAAAATTAAGTAAAATTAATAATGAAGGAAATCTGCTCGGTACCTATCGAACCCTTGATGGTTGGGACGGGGAGATATATAAAAGTTATAATCGGGAAGAAAAAATCCCCTTGGAAATGGGGGTTTGTTCGAAAACCGGAATAGCTGTTTTTGATGATGTGGATTCATTAACTTTAGGCGAAGACGGAGAAGTGAAACCCGAAAGAGGCGACGGCAGTGATGAGTATGTCTTTGCATATGGCGCAAATTACCGAGATGCCGTTAATGCTCTTTTTATGATTACAGGAAAAGTTCCCTTGATTCCCCGTTTTGCACTTGGAAATTGGTGGAGTAGATATCATGTATATACTGACAAGGAATATTTGCGTTTATTGAATATCTTTGAAGAAGAAAATGTCCCCCTAACCGTTGCAACAATCGATATGGATTGGCATTATTCTGATAATGAAAAAATTGATGAAGAATTTAAAATATCAGAAAACAACTTGAATGATAAGAAATATGTCGGCCCCGGTAGTTTAGGTTGGACCGGATATACATGGAATAGACATTTGTTTCCTGATTATCAAGCATTCTTAAAAAAAATCAAAGCGAAGAATTTAAGAATCACTTTAAATCTTCATCCGGCAGACGGAATTCGTTTTTGGGATAATGCTTATGAAGAAATGGCTCAGGCCTTCGGGGTGAATCCGGAAACAAAAGAATATATTCCTTTTGATATAGCGGATGCAAATTTCATTAATCGTTATTTTTCCATACTCCATAAACCTTATGAAAAGTCTGGTGTAGACTTTTGGTGGGTAGATTGGCAACAAGGAATAAGTTCAAAAATGGAAGGACTTGATCCTTTATGGGCTCTTAATCATTATCATTACTTGGATATCGCAGTTAATAATATCCCTTTAATTTTATCTAGATACTCCGGAATCGGTTCTCACCGTTATCCGGTCGGTTTTTCCGGTGATACCTATGTAACCTGGGAGACTTTGAAATACCTTCCCTATTTCACGGCAAATGCAAGCAATATCGGTTATACTTGGTGGAGTCATGATATCGGTGGTCATCAGGCCGGATATATGGAAAATGAATTATATGTTCGCTTTATTCAATATGGTGTATTTTCTCCTATCAACCGTCTACATTGCAGTAATTCCGAAACAATGACGAAGGAACCTTGGGCATATAATAATGGCGCCGGAGCGATTTCAAAAGAATATTTACGTTTTCGCCATCGGATGATTCCTTATTTATATTCGGCTTCATATAAAACCCATAAAGACGGACTGGCGTTAATTGAACCTTTATATTATCAATGGGATAATGAAGAAGCTTATTTATTTAATGAAGAATATCTTTTTGGAGGAGAACTACTCTTAGCACCCATTACCGAAAAAGCAATAGACGGTTTTGCCTGCGTAAATGCTTGGATTCCGGAAGGTAAATGGACGGATATCTTTACAGGTGATGGATACCAGGCTGGTCCCGAAGGGAAAACTGTTACCCTTTTACGTGAACTTGAATTCATACCTGTGCTTGCGAGAGAAGGAGCGATATTGCCGCTCTCGATGGAACCGGGAAATTCGATTATGAATCCGGAGAAATTGGAAATTTGGTCCTATCTCGGGAATAATGAATATATACTTTATGAAGACGGAATTCTAGAACAAAAACAAGGAGAATTCTTTACAATATTTAAATCCGAGTATCAAGAAGTAGAAGGAAAAGGAATACAAACCTTAAAAATAAAGTCAGATGGTGATGCTTCTATTATCCCCGATAACCGAACCCTTTTTATCCGCTTCAAGAATATTGAAGATGGATTTGTCAGACTTTATGTCAATAATGAAAAGGCGGAAACAGAAGAGATTCTAACATCTTGTATAGCTATTGAATTTCCATTTAATCCCGAGGATACCTACCAAATCGAGGTGAGTTTTAAATTGAAAACTGAGGTAGAAAGACTTATTGAACGTGCAAAGAAAGTACTCCTTTCCGCTGAAGGAAATAATAACGATAAACTTCATGCCTTTGAAGAGATCAGGAAAGTAAATACAATCGATGAATACCTAAATAAGGTGGAAAATTCCAAGTTAAAAAGGAATGTAAAACTTCGAATGAAAGAAACATTATAATATTTTAAAAAGCGCCTTATCCAAATAGATGCTTTTAAATTAATTTTAAATATATCATATATATGTTATTGCCGTGATATAATTAATAAAAAGGAGTGAATAAATGAGAAAAATTTTAACTCTGATTGCCTTAATCGGTGCCACCATTTCATCATTAATGGGAATTTTAATGATTTTTTCCTTAATAGAATTTTCCGCCATTAAAGATTATTTCTTTGCCAGCTTAACCATCACAATTGGTTTTTCTCTGTCCTTAACTTCGTTTAATCTTTATACAAAAAAGAGAAACATTTTACCTTTAATATCATTTTCTTTGATTCTTCTTGCCAGTGGAATGATTTTAATTGCGATATTTTCTCAGTCAATCGGATTAATTTATGGTAAGTTGACCGTTACTTTCTCCGCTATAAGTATACTATTTGCGATTATTATCGCTAATATTACTAAACTTGAGAAAGCCTATCTTCTAATTCAAGGATTGACTTATTTTATCCTAATTTATATATTTCTTATCGTCTTACTTGCTTTTTGGAATATTTATAAAAAAGGTTTTAATACTGTCTTTTGGATGATGGTAATTCTGGCTTTTTGTGGATTGATTTCATTAAGTATTCTATCAAAAAGAGAAATTCGAAATTTTTCTGATCATGAAGAATTCATAAAGATTAAAAAAGAAGAATATGGGTTTTTAGTTAATCGGGTGAAAACATTGGAAAAAATCTTACAGGATCATAATATTAATTTTTAGACAATAGATCTTAAATATACGATTCCATGATGTTGCCTTGACATAAAAGTTAATTTGAATTATAATTATCCTTAAAAAACAGCAGTTAGATATTTGAAGGAGGCAATAATGAAATACAACAAGTTAAATATTTCTAACCCGAGTTTAAGTCAACCCGACCCTTATATTATTGAAGAAGAAGGCGTTTATTATATTTATGTTTCTGGTTTTGATGGAGTTGGAGTGTATAAGTCAGTTGATTTAGTTAATTGGCTACATCTAGGGTATGCTCTCCAAACCGGTGGTCAAAAAAAGTTTTGGGCTCCTTCCGTGCTGAAATACAATAATCAGTTTTATATGTATTATTCTTCATTAGACTTGAATAGTGATGATGATCATAACCAAAAGCTAAAAGTGGCTGTCGGTGATAATCCGGAAGGACCTTTTAATTATCTTTGTGATTTAGGAAAGCCTTTTAGTATTGATCCTCATATCGTCTTATACAAGGGAGATTTTTATGTCTTTTATGCAAGCAATGTTTATGAAGGTATACGAGTAGGAACTCAAATCTTCTTGGATAAGATGATTTCGCCTACTGAAGTAGAGGGAAAACAAGTTAGAGTTCTTGAACCGACGATAGATGAAGAAATATATCAAAGAGATCGATTCAAAAAGGGGGAGCATTGGCATACCCTCGAGGGACCATTTTATTTTAATAAAAACGGTATTCACTATTTAATGTACAGCGGAAACAGTTATCGGAACGATTCATATTTTGTGGGATATGCAATAGCTGATGGTGATGTGCAGGATCTAAGGGATTTAGTTTTTAAAAAATACCCTAATGATTATGAATATCACCCCATACTATCTAAAAATGAAATTTGCCAAGGAACCGGTCATAATAGTGTTATTAAAACCAAGGGTAAATATTATATTGTTTATCACGGAAGATTTTATAATCGAATTGATAGGCTAAATGACGACCGAAAATTATTTATCAATGAATTAATTGTTAATAAGGAAAACTTAACAGTAAAATAAAAAAAAGGATATTATTTATGGAAGTTGTTGAAAAATTTCATAATTTTAAGTGATTAAAGTTAGATTTTATTGACAGTTTAAGTTAAAATCTAGCTTTTTTATTTACTAGGAAAGTCCTTTTCGCCTATAAAAACCATCTTCTATACTCTTTTATTAACCTAAAATCAATAACTTTTTTCAGACGATAAATACTTTTTTTTACAAATCTAGTGGTGAGGCCACACCAATAAGATTAAGAGTAGTTTAATCTTAAGAGAGTGAAAATTTATTTTCACTTTGCTCTATATTAGTGTATATAGATCAATTTCTTCTCGCTTTAAACCCTTATCACAAAGTTTAAAGCAAGATAGAAATTGATTTTACTAAAAACTAAGGATATTAACATCTTTATTGATTTTTAATAAAAATAGAAAAAGTTTCAACATAACCATAAACTCTCGGGGCTTAAGCAAATTCTTAAACTTTTGTCGGTTAATGCCTAAATTTTGTTTGTTAACTTGGTTCCTGTTATTTTTATGATATAATAATAAAGATTAATTTATGAAATTTAGTAAACCTTAGCCGGTAGTATCTAAAAAACACTTTTTTGGGCGGATGTAAGGTGAAAAAAATCGTTGAGAACATCGGGGTAAGGATTGAGGGTAAAGAAATCTTTTTAAACAATCAACCGATTAAATTTAGAGGTTTTAATCGGCATTTGGTTAGGATAGAGGACAATTTAATGTCCTCAAAACATTCATTATTCTCCTCACAAGATGCTTCCGAGATTATATGATGAACATTAGAATAATCGGAAAAATTCGCCGAGAAAACTAATTAACCTTTAATTGTTCGTGAATATTCTCATGCGATATCAGTTGTAGAATTATTGGGAAATTATCAATTATCATGATGAGATTGTCGGAGCTTTTATTTGGCGTTTGTCTAGTTATGGAGTCATCAATAACGGAAAGATGCTAGATAGCGGCGCCTTCGAAGATGAATATCCTGCCGGTAATTTCTGTTTAGGCTTTGATTACACTCTATCTTTAGATGATTAAAAAGAGCATTCCGAAGATATACCGAAAACAGGGAAGTATATTTAACCATTTATTATAAATCCTGTAAACCGATATTTCATCCGAAATATCGGTTCTAAGATTTTGAATTTACTTTCAATATCAAAGTGCTGGAAAATCGAGATTATTTTAAAGTCTATCATGGTTAAAGAAAAAAAGGGTTCGCTTATTGGCGTCCTGTGTTATTAAATAATTAATTCCTTATAAATTAAAAATCCGCACATTATTGTGCGGATTTTTTCTAAAAATGGTGCTCCCACCGAGAATCGAACTTGGATCTAAGCATTACCATTGCTTTATTTTGCCACTAAACTATGGGAGCAGTCCTTTACTATTATACCAGATTCGTTTTAAAAAATAAAGGCTTTTAATAATGATTTTTAAGAAAATATTGGTAGAAACTAAGTATTATTTGGAATAAAGAGGATAAAACACAGTAAAATTTCCGAAAAACATTGAAATACTCCCTTTTTAATGGTAAAATAGATTTAAATAAGTGAAAAGGGCAGGGTAAGGAAATAAATGAAAAAAATATTGTTTCAGATAGGTGCAATTATTTTATTCGTATTTATTGTTATTGTTCTATTAAGTCTTTATTTTTATAGACAATTAAAGGATAATTTTACCGATGCTCTTTTTATTGCTTTTCTCTCTATGATTACGGGCTTATTTTTTGGGACGATAGCCGGCGTATCGTATCTGATCTTTTCTAAACGTGATGAAATCAGATTAACTAAAAGGGGAGCATTATATGCGAAACCTTATCTGATTAAAATCGATAAAGACGGAGTTTTGGAAACGATTAATTCTACTTGTCAGATTAATATCAAAGATATTTCTAAATACCATACTGTATATGATTTTGATTGTGTTAGGGAAAGTTTTGATTTAATGAAGGATATCATGAAACAAAGACCGTTTACGGTTTGTTTTGAATCTACGGCCAGCGGTCCGAAATATATTCGTTTTTTACCGTTAAAAAGCGGAAAGAAGTTCTTTTTGGTTGGAGAAAACATCTCTACCCAACAAAAGAATTTTGAGTTTCATCGCAATATGTCTTTATATAATTCAGTAACAGAATATCCTAATAAAAACTATTTTGGAATAAAACTGCAGGAACTCTTTGATAACAAGAAAGAAATCAAAAAGAAAAATTCTTTGGTCGCAATTGATATTTCCGGTTTTCGAAATATTAATAAACTCTTTGGATATAAGATTGCTGATGAGACACTGGTTGTTCTTGGAAAACTAATCGATGAAAGTTTATTGGGTTATAAGAATGATGTCTTCCATTTGGAAGAAGATACCTTCATTGTTCTTTTCCGGAATACCGATTCCGAAGAAGTTGAAAATTGGGCTTTGAATTTTTTGGAAGTATTAACAAAACCGATTGCGATTGAAGGTAATCAATTCAATATTGAAGTCAATATTGGGATCTTCCATTTAGAACCGGAAAAGCATTTGGATTTAACTCCGGTATCGGCCCTCCATTATACAATCTTAGCTTTAAGTAAAGCCATTAATTCAAAAAAGACTAATCTAATGGTTTATGACTTAAATCTCTGTGAAGCTTTTGAACAAGATATGTTACTAGAAATAGATCTTGCTAAGGCTTTAAAAAACGATGAATTCTTTTTAAATTTTCAACCTCAAATAAATATTCTTTCCAATAAGGTTTATGGTTTTGAAGCTTTAATTCGTTGGAATAATCCAAAGTATTTATCTTGGGCCCCTTCGAAATTTATTGAGGTAGCAGAAGAAAATAACTTAATTATTGAAATTGGACGTTTTGTATTTCAAGAAACATTAAAATTTGCGAAGGCAATTGAACCCAATCAAATTCAGGTTTCATGTAATGTTTCCCCGTTTCAGCTCTTACACCAAGGTTTTGTTCAGGAACTTTTAGACCTATATGAAGAATATAAGTTAAAGCCACAGCAAATTTGTTTGGAAATCACTGAGAATTTCTTGATAGAAAGTCATTTGGATATCTTTGATAGTTTAGTGGCTTTAAGAAATAAAGGCTATGGAATCCGTTTGGATAATTTTGGTTCGGGATATAGTTCGATGATATATCTGAAAGATTTTCCGATAGATGGAATTTCCATTCATCGTGATCATGTCAGGAATATCTTAATCGATAAGTATTCGCGACAAATTGTTTTAAATCTAATCTCTCTAGCTAAAAGTTTGGATTTAGAGGTGATAGCGGAAGGGGTAGAAAACGAGAAGCAGAATGAATTCTTACGGGAAAATTCTTGTAATATCATTCAAGGGCATCTTTTCTCCCAAGCCCTTTCTAAGGATGAAGCAATTTCTTTTTTAGAGAATTACAATAAAAACCTGTAATAATTCTTTGCATGATTTGAAATCTACTTGCTTGGAAGAGAATTATTCGTCAAGCAAGTTTTTTATAAAAAAGGAGAAGTTATGAAAAAGTACTCTATAAAAATAACATCTATCTTTTTAGCTGTTGAAGTTTTAATTTTCATATTTGCTTATATATTCTATAAAGAAATAAGCAATAGCGAAAACTTCTTTTTGGTCTTTTTGGCGGCTTTGGTTATTTTGGAAACTGTTTTAGTAATTTCCCTTTATTTCTTAATTAAAAAAAGGAATGATGATATTGAAATCTCGAAAGGTCGCTTTCTCCACTCTAAACCTTATTTGATTAAAGTAAATCAAGAAGGTAAAATCAAAGGCTTTAATAATACCTGTAAGAATAATATTAAGAATTTTAATAATATCAAAAGTATCACTGATTTTATTTTGGAAGAAGAACTTAACCTTTCGGAATTATATCTTCAAAAACCATTTATAGCGACAGTTGAAGGAAAAAAAGATAAGATTAAACTTCGTTTTGTTCCGTTGAAAGCTTCCGGTGGCTATCTGCTTTTAGGAGAAGATATTACTTCCGGCGAAGGGAATGCAGAATACTATCGGAAACTGGCATTGGACAATCTGGTTACGGGTTTACCAAATAAGAATTTCCTGACTAAGAGGCTCGAAAATCTCTTTGGAGATAAGGAAGCACTTACCCGAAAGAACTCGCTTTTGGAAATTAATATCCAAGATTTTAAAAAAATCAATCGACTTTTCGGAGTAAAGTTTGGTGATGAATGCCTAAAGAAATTAGGCAAGGTTTTGGAACGTTCCTTAAGTGGATTTAATTCCCAAGTTTTCCATATTCATGGCGATGATTTTATAATATTGCTTTTGGACTTACAAGACTACCAACAGGTAATTACTTGGACAGAAAGAATTTCAAAGTTTTTAGAAAAGGCAATTGATGTTGCCGGCACCTTGATTATTCTTGATATTAAGGTTGGTATTTTCCATTTGGATTCGGAGATTTATCCGAATTTAAATCAGACGAGTGCAATTGAGAATGTATCGCTTGCTTTAAAGAAAGCAAAAGGTTCTCGGAGAACCAGATATATTGTTTATGATATGGGTCTCGGTCAACATTTTACACGAGAACAGGCAATGGAAAATGATTTGCTTCAAGCGGTAAAAAACAACGAGTTGATTATGTACTATCAACCCCAAGTTTATAATAATAGACGTAAAGTCTACGGACTTGAAGCTTTAATTCGTTGGAATAATCCTAAATATTTTCATGAGTCACCGGTTCATTTTATTCGGATGGCGGAAGAAAATAATCTAATTGTTGATGTCGGTCATTTTGTAATTGATGAAACTTTCCGTTTCGCAAAGGAAATAGAACCTTTTAATGTCAGGATTTCAATAAATATTTCTCCGGTACAACTCTTACATGCCGGGTTTGTAAATGAAATTAGTAATGCTTTTCGTAAATATAGATTGGATAAAAATTCTATTTCTCTGGAAATTACCGAAACTTTCTTAATGGAATCTTATGATTTAATTATCGATAAACTAATAAACCTAAAGAATCTCGGGATTTCTATTCACTTAGATAATTTTGGTTCCGGATATAGTTCACTTGCTTATTTGAAGGAATTGCCGATTGACAGTATTTCCTTAGGACAGGAATTTATCAAAGAAATAAATAAAGACCGTAATGTTCGTACCATTGTTTCAAAACTTATCGATCTCGCCCGAAGTTTAGAATTACAGGTTATAGCTGAAGGGGTTGAAGATGAGAAACAAAGTAGATTTCTTTCGGAAAGTGGTTGTCGGATAATCCAAGGTTATCTGATCAGCAAAGCTTTACCGAAAAATGAAGCTATGAAATTTATTACCGATTATGATTTGAAACTTCCTAATTTTGACGATTTGAGGTGATTAGATGTTTTTTGCAATGACCGATGAAACGATTATGATAATAACTGGAGCAATTATTTGTGGTTTTATCATCTTAATAATTTTACTCTCGGTCGGTATCCGGCGTGACAGTCGCCGCTACAAGGAGGAAAAATCCTTGATTATCGACGGCCTCCTATCTCGCTCCGCCATTAATTCGGAAATTAATTCATATCTTTCGAAAATTGGTAAAGATGAAGGGTTTTCAATAATTGGAATTGAGATTGATAATTTCGATGAAGTAGTTCACGCTTTTGGAAAACCGGAAGCAAGGAGAGCTTTAGAAAGAGTCGCATATTTTATGGGAAGATCACTTCCCAAACGAGTTTCATTGGGAAACTATCAGATTACTCATTTTCTGGTTTTAATGAAATCAGAATATGATCGGATGCAGTCACTTGAAGCTGCGAAGAAACTTATTTCGATAATATCCAAGCCGATTAGGGTCTTTAAGGACACCTATATCAATTTTGAAGCCAGCATCGGAATTTGCTATTATCCGGTTCATGGTTCGAAGTTTAGAGAATTACATAAGTCTTTAATGATTGCAATTAATGATGCCAGAAGCAAAGGAGCTAATCAAATCGAGGTTTATGCGGATGGTAAGATTAAAGAAAATGAAAGTATTAGTTTTCATTTAGCGCTTAAAGAAGCGATGGAAGAAAAACAATTTATTCTTTTCTACCAACCGATTATCAATATTACCGAAGAGAAGTTTTATGGTGTTGAAGCTTTAGTAAGATGGAATCATCCTACTCGGGGGTTAATTTCCCCACAAAGTTTTTTAGATGTTATGGAACAATCCGGTGATATTAATTGGATTGGAACCTGGGGACTTGAAACTTTGATTCAAGAGTATTATGAAATCAGACGCGAATTTCCTTATCTTACCTATCAAATCAGTTTAAATCTTAGTGTAAAACAATTATTAAGTGATTCAATTGTTTCTGATTTTACGAAGTTAATTAAGAAATATAAGATGAATCCTCAAATCATTGTCCTGGAACTGACTGAGTTTTCTGCTTATCAAAAATATGCAATTATCAAACAGAATATCTCCAAGTTAAAAAAGGTTGGCTTTAAGATAGCTCTTAATGCCTACGGAATAGATGCCAATACAATGATGACCTTAAATGAAATGCCGATTGATGTTATTAAGCTCGACAAGCAATTCTTTTCAAAAGAGGATGAATCTTATTTGAAAGAAAAACTCCTAGTAATGATTGTTGAATGGGGCGAGAAAAATAATAAAGATGTAATTGCGGAGGGAATTGAAGATCAAGCAATGATTGACTTCTGTCGGAAGAGTAATATTGAATTTGTACAAGGATATTACTTCAGCAAACCCATTTCCGCAAATGAAATTGTTATTTTCATTAAAGAACAAAGTTGGGTTCATACCGATAAGACCTTAGAAGCTTTAGATGAAATGATGGATGAATTTAATGTAAGCGATAATCAGGAGTTGGAAAATTCCGAAGAAATAGTTGACGAAAACGAGACAAACAATGACGAAATTCCGTCTTTTTCTCCATAATTCTTAAAATTTCTTGACCCTAAAAAATTCCTGTGCTATAATAAAGCCAATATGAAGTTGATATAAAGGGGCTGATTTATTTAAAATGGCTAAATATTTGAAAGTAAAAAAGGTCATTTTAAAGAAAAGTACTTCATCTTTTTTACTAATCATCTTCGGATTGCTATCAATTATTATGCTTTTATTGACATTATATGGGTCTTCATCGGGTAACTTCATGATAACAACCGATCCCGATACCTTTGAGAGAGGAATCATTCTCTCCACAAACAAAGATTTTAAGGACTATAGTCCTAGGCTCTTTGCAACTTCAATGAGTAATGTTGATAATATTACCTATGATTCCTTAAGTTTTCAAAAAGTTATTGAAGCTGAAGGCGATTATATAGATCCTTATAATACTTACCTTGCATATACATTTTACCTTAAGAATAATGGTAAAGAAACAGTAGATATAGAACATAGTTTGATCATTCAAGAAGTATTTAGAAGAACTGAGGAGGCGGTGCGTTTCATCTTGATTGAAGACGGAACTATAATTAGGTTATTTCGAAAACCTGATGCAACCCCGACTGAATATGAACACAAAGTAAACCGAGAACCCGATGAAATAATTGAGTTTACTGGAATGGATGTGTTTAAGTATTTGATAGTAGACTTCAAACCTGAAGAAGTAAGGCAGTTTTCCATCATTCTTTATTTGGAAGGAAATGACCCAGATTGTACTGATGAATTAATGGGTGGAAGTCTGAAAGCATCAATGCAATTTAAAATTGTTGAAGATCAAGAATAAATAAAGATTAAGGGTGATGCTATGTGAGATATTTTTCAAAAAAGTTATTAGTTTCAATATTTTCTTTGTTGTTTTTCTTTACTATCTTTGGAACCGTAACTTATGCCTGGTTTTCACTAGCAAAGTTTAATCAACTCAGCAATTTAAATATTGAACTGGTCACTGGAAAAGAGTTTCAGATTTCTCTTGACGGCATTAATTTTCATAACGAAATATCGACAACTGAAATAGAGCATTTTATCGGCTCCAAAGCCAAACTATCTGATATTACTTCCACTGACGGTAAAAACTTTATCTTTGGAAAACTAAAAGAAGATGAAGGAATTCCGGAAGCAAATACCGATTACCTTTCTTTTCCCCTTTATTTTAGAACCACAAGAAAACAAAAGTTTGTCTATCTGGTAAATAATGTAAGTAGTTTAGTCCAATATGATATGGTGAGAAAAGGAACTTATGCGGTTTCAAAAGGTATTCTCTGGACGGCTGATAATACTTTTCAAAATGGGCTAGAAGCTGATAATTTAATTCGAACCGGTGAAAAGTATTTATTAAATGCTTCTGATGCAATTCGAATTGCTGTTATTGAAGAACAGATTGAAAACAATATATTCGATAATCGCGATTCCAATGATTTACTATCAAAAATATTTGATTTAAGTGGTAATCCAGATAGAGGATATGGTGCTCCTTTTGGTGGAATCAGTTATTTCAATAAAAAGCACCGTATACAATTAGATCCACCAACCGAGATCCCCACTACCGTGTATAAACTGACCGAATTTGATGATACCAACCCTTATCTTCCGCTTAATAGAAACTCAGAAATTCTTGAAATGATTCAAACCATTGAAATAGATGAATACGGTAATTCCTATTCAATCGGTAAAGTCATTATTAACATTTGGCTTGAAGGTTGGGATGCAGATTGTTTCAATGCAATTTACTCGGATTCTTTAAGGATCCAACTAGAATTTCGTTCAGGAAGTCCAACTAATTACACTTTAAAACAGGTTATTAACTAATAAGTTAATGATAAATAAAAAATATGTATGAGGAGAAAATATGACAAAATTAACGCGAAAGCTCTTACTTTCAATTATGACTGTTGCGTTTGCTTTTATTACTTTGGGTGCAACTACCTTTGCGTGGTTCACTCTGTCAACAAAAGCTGATGTAGAACCCTTTAATGTTGAAGTTACATCTGGCGCCGGTATAGAAATCTCTGCCGACGGTTACAATTATTCAAACTACATTGTGAAAGAACAAATTTATGCAGCTATTACCCGTGCTGGTTCTTCTACAACACTTGATCATGTTACAACTACTGATGGAAGAAACTTCCGTACTTTAAATTCAAATGAAGATTTTACTAAAGTTGCTGAATCTGGTTGGACTGAATTCGAACTATTTTTCCGTTCTCCGGAAAAGGATGTAGAAGTCTTTATGTTAAGGAGTACCTCTCTTACTTCATTAGGTATAAATTGGACATCTGATGCTGATTTCCAATTAACTCCAACTGAATTATTACGCACTAACAATAAGAAAATGCTTTATGCTGCTAATGCGGTCAGAATTTCCACGACCGAACATGATGTTTCAGTTGATAGTGGCTTAAACTGGGGAAGCGAATTAACTACTTCTAACATTTTTGAGCTCAATCCAACAGGCACAGGAACTAATCAAAGACTCGATACAAAAGCTGTTCGGACCTATGGCGCTATTCATTATTACAACCAAAAAAATCAATCTGCTCAAATTTCAGATACTACTATAAGTAGAGTTAATGCTATTACTAATGAAAGTGAACCTATCAGATTACCTAGTTTAGTTCAAAATCATAATAATTTACCTGTATTAGCAGAACTTAATACTGAGGCAATAGCTGATAATACTGGTTATTATCCACTGACAACTTTATCACAAGGTTTTCAACTTGATGGAGGAGCTAACTTCTATTATGGTAAAATAACTGTTAGAATTTGGCTTGAAGGTTGGGATCCTGATATGTTTAATGCCATTATGGCTGACCAAATTACTGTTACTCTTTCCTTTGGTGGTCATGCACCTTCATCATTACTTGGCGTTAGTGGTATTGATAACACTACAATGAAATTAGGAATGGCTGATCTTCCACTAGAACCTGTAGCTACGGGTATTGAAAACTACACAGGTGGATTTATATTTGAATCTGGAAACGAAGCTGTTGCAACTGTTGATGCTGCAGGAGTTGTTACTGCCATAGGTGAAGGTGAAACTACAATTAAGGTTTCATTAGCAGATTATCCGAATGTTTCTAAAACTATTATAGTAACAGTAGAACCCACACCAGAGATTCTCGGTCTTACTGACGTAACATTGACATATGATTCAGAAATACCTGCTACTACAACTATAAACCCAACACTTTTAGGTTATGCCGGCACATTTACATATACATCTGGTGATGACCTTGTTGTAACAGTTGTTGATGGAGTAGTTACTGCCATTGGTGCAGGTGAAACAACAATCACAGTTTCAGCAACCGATTATCCAGAAATTAAAAAGGTAATTAATGTCACTGTAAATCCTTAATCATAAGAATAATGATAAAAATCTCAACCAATTGGTTGGGATTTTTTTACATTTTCCCCCACTTTTAACTGATTTTATATAAAATTCTCAAAAATATCTAGATTTATTGATTATTATATGGTATCATAAATGAAAGGATTAATATTATATAAGAAGAGAGGGCAATTTTATGAATACTTCTAAAGGAAGCATTTCTGTAAAACGAATATTAACCATCACGTTAAATGTGTTATTTTATGTGTTTATTTTATTTATGTTATTATTTGCAATCGCAAATATTAAAGCAAAAAGTGTCGATGATATTCCGAATATTTTCGGAAGAGGGTTTTTATCGGTTCAAACCGACTCAATGAATGGAGATAAAGAGGATTCCTTTAAAAAGGGCGATTTAATATTTGTTGATATTATGAGTGATGAAGAACTCAAAGAATTAAAGGTTGGGGATATAATCACCTACTTTGACCATACTTTAGCTGATTTTAATACCCATAGAATTGTGGAAATTCAAGAAACGGTTTTTATTACTCAAGGTGATTTAGCTGCAAAGAATCCAGCCACTAAGTATGTTCCAG
>CALEGD010000117.1 GCA_937877075.1 uncultured Acholeplasmatales bacterium | reverse complement strand
AGCAACCCGTATTCCCGGATCCTATATGGTAGAAAGGGAAATAAGCAATGCTTGGAGTAAAATTGTCTTTAACGGTGTTAATCCGCGTTTGGCCTTAGATGAAGCCGCCAGAATATCCAATCGAGAGATCTTATATAAAATGGAAGAATTCGGTTATACCAAAAACGGAACCAAAATAAAAGATTATCGGGTTCCGACGATTTCAAATATTGATTACTGGCTTAACGAGGGGAATCATGATTAAAAAAATGAATCATCCGGCTTGGTTTTTAAGCCCTTATTGGCTTTTGTTTATTACCTTTGTTGTGATTCCGGTAATTATTGCCATTATTCTTTCCTTCACCTATTTTAATACAATTGAATCGCCAAATATAATTGGCATGAAGAATTATGTAGAATTGGTGACGATGGATACGGTCTTTATGCAGTATGTTCTTCCGAACACGATTAAGTTTTCGCTTTTGGTCGGTCCGCTCGGGTATATTCTTTCCTTTTTGTTGGCTTGGATGCTGGCTCAGATTCCTCATCGTTCCAGAACAATTCTGGCGGTTATCCTATATACACCGTCAATGACGGTCGGAATCGCCATGCAGGTTATGTGGACGGTAATCTTTTCCGGTGATGTTAACGGCTATCTTAACAGTATCCTGATGGATTTGAATCTTGTTCAACAACCGATTCAGTTTCTTTCGGACCCAAAATATTTAATGACAATTATGATTGTAGTTTCGCTTTGGAGTAGTATGGGAGTCGGATTTTTGGCGATGTTGGCCGGTGTTTTAAACATTGATCCGGTTCTTTATGAAGCCGCTTATGTAGACGGTCTTCAAAATCGAGCTCAGGAAATCTTTTATATTACCATCCCCCAAATGAAACCACAAATGCTATTCGGAGCGGTAATGGCGGTAGTTGGGACTTTCCAAGCCGGAGCAATCGGGGTCCAACTGACCGGAAGTAATCCCACGCCGCAATATGCCGGTCAATTGATTTTAAATCATATTGAAGATTTTGGTTTTATTCGTTATATGATGGGTTATGCTTCATCAATTTCGGTTATCCTCTTGATACTGGTTTATTCAATTTCTAAAATAACTCAAAGACTTTTAGGTGAAAAGGAGGCGTAGAGATGACATTTCAAGGCAGAAGAATAAATCCGACTAAATTTCATCCCAGTCAGATTAAGTTTTATTTGATCTTAATTCTGATTTCGATTTTAATGTTATTGCCGATGCTTTATATCTTTTCCCATGCTTTTAAATCGGTTAATGAGCTATATAATTGGCCTCCGCGTTTCTTTGTTCGGCGACCGAGTATGGAAAACTTCCAAAACTTACTCAGGGTTACCAGTGAAACCAGAATTCCCTTTAGTCGTTATCTTTTAAATAGTATTTTCGTGAGTATAAGTGGAGTCGGCTTGACCATTCTCGTCACTTCCCTTTCCGCTTACGGCTTATCGAAATTAAAGTTTCGGGGACGAATCTTGCTTTTTGAGATTAATACTTTAGCGCTGATGTTTGTTCCGGTTGCGGTTGCAATTCCCCGTTATTTTATTATTGCCAGGCTCGGTTTAATCGAAAATTTTCTAGCTCATATTCTTCCGGTCATTACTTTACCAGTAGCCTTATTTTTAATAAAACAATTTATCGATCAAATTCCCAACGAATTGATTGAAAGCGCTAAAATCGACGGTGCCAGCGAAATGCAAATCTATTCAAAAATTATTTTACCGTTAATAAAACCTGCTTTAGCTACTGTCGGAATGCTTTCTTTCCAAATAATATGGAACGACAGTGCCACTTCAGCTACCTATTTTGATGATGAATCTTTACGCACTTTGTCATACTTTCTAGCCAATTTAGTTAACCGGCAAGAACCACAAGGACAAGGAATTGCAGCGGCCGGTGCGCTTTTGATGTTTGTTCCGAATTTAATTCTTTTCATTATCCTCCAAAGTAAGGTCATCAATACGATGGCATATTCAGGAATTAAGTAGGTGGAATGATGAAAAAACTCTTTATTTTGACTTTAATATTATTTTTAATTTTACCGTTTCTTTTCGGCCCTCGACTTGCAGCCGAAAACGGGGTTCCTTATCAGACTTATACTTATAGTCGCTCCCAAAGAAGCTTAGTCAGGACCCAAGATGCTTATGTTCCTTTGGCTATGACTCAAACTATTGGAAATTATTCTTTAAGTAATCCTTCGGATATCGTCATTGACCGATTCGAGAATGTCTATATTGCTGATACGGGAAACGCAAGAATAATCAAGTTTAACCCCGGAGAAGAAGATATTCTCCCGGAAATTATCGGTGAGGGTTTTCTTCTTGAGCCGAAAGGGGTTGCGGTTGATCGGGACGGTAATCTTTATGTTGCTGATTTTGGTAAAGAAGAAGCTTATAAATTTGTTTATGATGAAGAAAATAAGACCCACAATATTCAAGTAATTTACCGACGACCGGAAAAAAGTCCGCTCTTACTTGAGGATGAAACCTTCAAACCAAGTAAAATTGAAGTTGATAACGGCGGAAATGTCTATCTGGTTTTATCTGGAAATATCAACGGTTTAGCTCAATTTAAAAACGACGGCGAATTTTTCGGTTATTTTGGCGGAAATCAAATTCCATCGACTTTTCAAAATATTCTGCGCTTCTTTCTTTTTAACGAAGAACAAAGAAGAAATTGGTTTAAGATGATCCCTAACCCCGTTTATAATGTCTCGGTTGACCAAAAAGGGTCTCTGATTACGATTACGAAAACTGTTGAGGGATATAAAAAACTCAATATCGGCAATACCGTCATAACCGACACTCTTTTCGGAAACGATAATAATGAAGATGTTGCCGTCGGACCAATCAATAATGTTTATACAATCTCCGAAGACGGTTATATTATCGAATATAGTGACGAAGGCGATTTGTTATTTATCTTTGGAGGCCGGGATGTTTCCGCTCAAAAAGGACTTTTTGATAAAGCGTCAAGTCTGGCGGTTGATTCTCGGAATAATATCTATGCTCTTGACTCGGAGAATAGTTCTTTGCAGATATTTTATCCCACCCTCTTTGCAAATACAGTTCATCAGGCTTTGTATCTCTATCAAAACGGATATTATCTGGAAAGTAAGGTTTATTGGGAAGAAGTTTTAAAAATGAACTCTTTGTTTGACCTTGCCCATATTGGCCTCGGCGGTGCAAATTTTGCTGCGGGGAATTATGAAGCTGCAATGGAATCTTTCAAAGTGGCCCGGGATCAATACGGTTATTCCAGTGCATTTTGGGAAGTAAGAAATATTTATCTTCTTCAAAATGCCGGAAATTATCTAATTATCCTATTTGGCTTATTAATCATTTATCTGGTAAACTTGAAACTTAAGTTTATGCATCATATCTACAAACCTTTCGGTTATTTACATCAACGGTTGAAAAAGTTCACCCTATATCGGGAAGTTGCCTTTGCTTTTACATTAATTAGGCATCCGTTTGACGGTTACTATGGAATTAAAAAAGAACTTAGGACCTCTGTCCTTTCCGCTACCGTCCTCCTGCTGATAATTTATTCCTTTTATATCGCTTCACTCTATTTAACCGGTTTCCTTTTTAATAATAAAATTACTTCCCAAATCAATCTTTTTGAGGAAAGCGTTAAAGTTTTTCTGCCGTTTGGATTATTTGTAATAGCGAATTATTTGGTTTGTTCGATCAGAGAAGGGGAAGGCAAATTCCGTCATGTCTATCAAGCGAGCTCTTATATGCTTTCACCGCTTTTGATTTTCCTGCCGATACTTACTCTAATTTCTAATTTCTTAACCTTTAACGAAAGGTTTATCTATGAATTTGGAAGCTTTATCACAATCCTTGTATTAATTATTTATTTAATTTTAATGGTCAAGGAAATACACAATTATTCTTTCTCTTCATCAATCGGTAATATTCTGCTTTCTATTTTTACCGCCTTGATGATTGCCGTAGTCGTCTTTATTGTTTATCTGTTATTAAATGAAATCTTTACTTTTATTGTAAATGTTTGGATCGAGGTGAGAAGTCGTGGTTAAAAGAATAAAATCTTTGGTAATCATCACTGTTTTGCTATGTCTGATAACTGTGCTTTCTTTATCTTCGGCTTACTCAAAACCCGGATTTAAAGAAGAACTAATTAATTATCCTTATATCGAACAAAGCCTTCTTTCTTCGTCCCGATATACGACTAAAGAAAAGAAGGATCCGGAGGGCTATCAAGATTTTTTAGATAATTATTACCTAAGTTTATCTGATGAGGAAATTGAAGCTCGAAATTATTTAAAATACGGTGAGAATGATTTCTTAATTCTTTATTTTGAAGGAAAAAGTTTTTCGGTTCTCCTTAAAAATAAAAAGACCGGTTATTTTTGGAGTTCCAATGCCGAGTTTTTAGGAGATGGCGAAAATCGAAATGAATATCGGACCGGCCTTTGGGTTAATTATGTTATTGCAACAAACATTACCAGGAATTACCTCAGTAAGAATTTACTCGGTGAAAAAGCGGAAGTTATCCCTCAGACAATACCCGGAAAAGAAGGGTTAAGTGCGAAAATCAATTTTAAGGATTTAGGTTTTACTTTTGATATTGATCTATATCTTGAAGGTCGGGATTTAGTAGTCGAGGTACCGCATTCTAAAATTGAAGAAAAGTTACCGCGTTACCGTTTGATTTCTATACAAATCTTTCCTTATTTCGGATCCGCAAGACAAAATAAATACCCGGGTTATATGTTTATTCCTGACGGCGCCGGTGCTTTGATTCGCTTTAATAATCCGGTTCCGACAGATTATTACACCGTTAAGTATTATGGTGAGGATTATGGTTATGTTGATACATCTGGAAATCGGGATTTGACGGCTCCGGTTTTCGGTATGATACATGATGTCTATCAAAATGGATTTTTAGGTATTATTGAATCCGGAGACATGATTGCTGATTTGAGTGCTTATTTTTGGGGTTTTCGAAACAGTAATTATTTTTGGATTTCTCCCTTGTATAATTACCGGGAGTATTATACCAATGTTATCGACCGAAATGAAAGCGGGGAAGCCACGGTTTCTGATAAATTAAATGATGTCGACTTAAAGATTCGCTATCGAATCTTAAGCGAAGAAGAAGCCGATTATGTCGGAATGGCCCGCTCTTACAAAGAGTTTCTGGAAGAACGTGAGATAATTCATTCCAAAAATGGAGAAGGTAATATTCCTTTGGCGCTTGATCTTTTGATGATGGAGCTCGAACCGGCTTTTATAGGAAATAGACAGGTTAAAATGACCAGTCCTGCAGATGCACTTAGTATCTATCAGGATTTAAGGAAAGAAGGGATTGGTAAGTTTAGACTAAATCTTTTAGGTTGGAGTAGCAGCGGTTTCATTGACCGAGCACCATATAAAGTAAAATTCAATGCTTCGAAAAAGTCTTTTCAAAATTTGATTAAAGAAGTAGAAGCAAACGAAGATAGAATCTATTTTCAAATTGATTACCAACAAACATCAAGTTCAGCAACTCGTCCGGGAAACAGTGATTTGGCGAGAAGAATGAGTAAAATGAAAATGGAGTTGAAACTCTTTCGGAGTTTAAATGATCTTAGTTCAATAAACTTCTTATTTCCCGATGCCAGTCTGGATTATGCACTCAATGATTATGATGATTTCCAAAAACTTGGGATCAATAATTATGCTTTTTCCGGTCTCGGAAACACTTTATTTAGTTATTATCAATCGGGAAACAGATATCACCGCGGAGAAAGCCTTGCTTATTACCGGGATATTTTAGGAAAATATGGTAAGTCTGCCTTTTATAAACCCAATGCCTATATGTTTGAATATACCTGTGAATACTACTCTTTACCGATTTATAATTCACAACATCATTTTTTTACCGATCTTGTCCCTTTTCTTCCGATTGTTTTAAAAGGAAGCATTGACTATTATTCACCATATTTGAATTTTAACGCTTTGGGTCAGGATCAAGTCTTGAACTTGATTGATTTCGGAGTTAATCCGGCTTTCATTATTATAAAGGAACCTACAACCAGACTTCTTTATACTAAGGCTAATAATTATTACAGTACCGAGTATTCTAATTTCCGAGATCAGATTATTGAAACTTACCATTATATTAACGACGCCTTAAAAGAAGTTAATGGCTCTTCGGTTAGAAAACGTCAGATTCTAGAAGACGGAATTGTTGCCATAACATATGATAATGGTAAGACAATTTATGTTAACTACAGTTCAAAAGATTTTGAATATGAGGGACTTTATCTTAAAGCAAAGGATTACCTGGTAATATGAGAAGTAAAATAACGAAACTAAGCAAATCACTGGGGGAATTCTTTTATGATTTTCGTATCAAAAAACTTGAACCTATCTTTAAAAAAATCAAGTATTTTCTGACCCATAATTTCATTTTCAGAATTGAGGGGAATCAAATTTCACTATTCCGTTTTTTGAAGATAAAGATTACCAACCGTCGTCGCGAGTCTTCAATTGGATATTGTTTTATATTCCTTTGGTTGATCGGCTTTTTGATATTTACTGCTTATCCGTTAATTTATTCGTTTTTCTTAACTTTCCAAAAGGCTTTCTTTAACCTTCAAACCGGAATCACCAGCAATGCTGTCGGTTTTTCTAATTTTAAAAATGTTTTGAGTGACGCCACTTTACTGCCACTTTTCGGAAATTATATTGGAAAGACAATTTTAGCGGTTCCGATTATTATTGTTTTCGCTATTCTGATTGCGATACTTATTAATCAACCGATTCGCGGGAAAGGTCTCTTTCGAACGATTTTTTTCCTGCCCGTGGTCATTTCAACAGGACCGGTTTTAGGAGAGTTGATTCTTCAGGATGCAACCAGTTTGCCTTCACTCTCGAAGTCAGCCGCCACAGTATCAATTTTGAATAACCTTCCCGTCTTTATTGCCCGACCTATATCATTACTTTTTAATTCATTACTATTGACTTTGTGGTATGCAGGAATTCCGATTCTGGTATTCTTAGCCGGGCTTCAAAAAATTAATAAAGAAATTTACGAAGCCGCTTCGGTAGACGGAGCTTCGCCTTGGGATACATTTTGGAAAATCACTCTGCCTTCAATAAAACCTTTGATCACCGTTAATATTATATATGTTGTGGTTTCGATGTCCCTTTATGTAGAAGCGGGCGGGATATTGGATCTTGCGAAGTTGCATATGACCAACGGAACTCCTGACAATCTCTTTTGGAAAGGCTATGGTTATGCGGCGGCGATTGCTTGGGTATATTTTTTAATGATGGCCTTGATTATGTTGCTTTTCATTGGCTTATTATCAATCCGTAGGCGGAGGAGAATCAGATGAAAGAAAAAATGAAAAACTTTTTCTCCCAAAAGAAAATTAAACAACTGTTTTTGGGAATGCATTTTACCGACGGAATACTATATAAATTCGTTATCTATTTGCTTTTAATTTCTTTCAGCTATATTTATCTCTATCCTTTGCTTTTTATGATAGTTAATAGTATTAAAAATATTGATGATCTGATCGACCCCGGAGTCAATTGGGTACCGAAAACTTTATATTTTGAAAACTATCTGAAATCTTTTAAGGTTTTGGGACTTCCGAAATCTTTTCTTTCTTCCACATGGTATGTTATTAAGGTTTCGGTTCTGACCACCTTTACCAGCGCAATTGTTGGTTACGGTTTCGCAAGATTCCGTTTTCCGTTAAAGAAACTCTTTTTTGTTCTGATGTTGATGACATTCATTCTACCCCCGCAAGTAACGATGGTTTCAAATTTCTTAATTTTCAGAAAATTAGGAATGATGTCTAAACAAATTTCCGTTTTACTTCCGGCCTTTCTCGGCCAAGGCTTCAATGCTGCGATTTATATCTTAATCTTCTATCAATTCTTCCGGACAATCCCGAAAGTATTGGATGAATCCGCTCAACTTGACGGAGCCGGGAACTTTAGAATCTTCCGAAGCATTTGCTTACCTTTGGCCAAGCCCGCCTTAATCATTGTCTTTTTGTTCTCCTTTGTTTGGACTTGGAACGAAACCTTTGTAACCGGGCTGTATGTGGGCGGAAATATCACTTTACCGCTGAGGTTAATGTCATTTGTTAGTTCCTATCAGAGTATTTTTCCTCCCGGTACCCCCGGTGCTGAATTGAACGGAGCCATTAAATTGGCGGGGAATGTTCTAACAATTTTGCCGCTTCTGGCCCTTTACTTCGTCTTCCAAAAATGGTTTACGGAAAGTATCGACCGTACGGGGATTACCGGGGAATAACTTGTAAGGAGAATATATGAAAAAAATTAATATATTAATCATCTTGTTTTCGCTCGCTTTCTTTATCATTGGCTGTAATGATAATGGGCTTGTAATTCCCGATGATTGTAAACATTTAGAGATTGTTGACGGTTGGGTTCCGATTTGGTGTGATGAATTTAACGAAGATGAACTGAATTTAGAGAAATGGAATGTACTCGATACCGGTTGGGGTGGAGGTAATAACGAAGCCCAGTATTATAGTCCCAAAAATATCAAAGTCGAATCCGGAAATCTCGTCATCACCGCAAAAAAAGAAGATTACCAAGGTAAAAATTATACCTCCGGTCGTCTTCATACTCAATATAAAGGCGATTGGCTCTACGGTAAAATAATTGTCCGGGCAAAACTCCCCGGTGGTCGGGGAACTTGGCCGGCTATCTGGATGTTACCAAGTAATAATGCCTACGGAACATGGCCGAAAAGCGGCGAGATTGATATTGTTGAATATGTCGGCTATGATGCCGATACTCTTTACGGAACAATTCATACCGAAAAATTTAACCATATGAAAGGAACTCAACTAGGGAATTCACTGGAATATTCCGGCATCACTACCGATTTTATTGAATATAGTCTGATTTGGACACCCGGTGAAATTGAACTCTATGTTGATGATGTTCGTTTAAGCAGGTTTGCCTATGTTCCGGAATTTAATCAAGATGCGGAACCAAATCAAACCTGGCCTTTTGACCAACCATTCCATTTAATCTTAAATCTTGCCATCGGTGGGAACTTGGGAGGAGTCCGCGGTATTGACCCGGATATTTTCCCCGTCAGTATGTATATTGATTATGTTAGGGTATATCAGAAAGATTACGCCGCTTTGGACAAGACGCAACCGGAGGCTATCTCTGAAATAAGAGTTAGCAATAAACTAAAAAATATGATATACTGGAAAAAACCTCTTGATGATCAAGCGATTGATTATTATGAGATCTATCTTGACGGCATACTCCATGATACTACCCGTCTTAACGCTTATGTATTTAAAAAGTTGAAGGTTGGTAATAGCTATGATGTAAAGATCCTTGCGGTTGATTTTTCAAAAAGAAAATCGCCGGCCATTGAATTCGAATTAACTTATAAATAAAATGAGGGAAGAACATGATCAAGAAGATCCTTTATTTGCTTTTTGCTTTCATAATCGGAGTCGGAATTTATTTTCTGAGTATGAATTATGCACTTGAAGCAAAACAAATCGAATTTCTCAAGCAATCATTTTCAGAAAGTGATTATCAAAATTATCTTGCTTATTCTACTCCTTTTTTTAGAAAAAAGGAAATTATCCAAGAAGATGATTTTCAGATTCAAGTATATGAAATTATCGGAGAAGAAAACGGGACAGCATTTAGTGCTTATGCAGTTTTTGTAAATCGTTTAAACCTTGAAAAATTTACAATATCCGAGGATCTTTTTGATCAAAACGACTTAACCAATTTAACGGTTGAAACTGATGTCTTAGTCTATAGTCATATTGATGAGATGAAGCTTAAGGATAATTTTATTTCCATTACCAAAGGCTACCGGGAATATAAAGGTTATTATTATATCTTTGTTCCTGAAGAAGAAAGAGAATACTTATTTACCCTTTATGATTATGAAGGGATGAAGTTTTCGGATTTTAAAATTAATTATAATTTTTCTTTTGAATCTAACTTAGGTCTAAATGACTTAGATGATGAATTAGAACAAGATTGGTTAAAAGGATATACCGGAGACGAAAAAATTAACTTGGTTCTCGGAAGAGTTCATCGTGATATGTTAATCTATGGCATCTTTATTGTTCTCTTTGGTCTCTTTCTTTTTCGTAAAACAATTTTCCGAAAAAGAACTTAAGGCACTCTTATGAGTGTCTTTTATCTTTTAAAAGTAAAATTATTTAACTTTTTTCATTTCTATTCATTGAGAGGTTTTTTTAGAATATAATTTAGTGAGTATCGATTAAAGGGGTATATGATGGATATTTATATTAAATCCTTTTTGTATAGCTTTATTATTGCTATCTTTGCTTTTGTTTTCTTTATACCATTTTTAAGGAGAGTAAAATTTGGTCAGACTATTAGAAAGGAAGGCCCGAAGGAACATTTAAAAAAAGCCGGAACTCCAACGATGGGGGGAGTAGTTATCATTTTAGCTACGGTTATTTCTTTTCTTTATTTAAAATACCGTGAGGTAAAGATTGATAATCATTATGTTTTGCTCTTATTGATGCCTTTAGTTCTTTACGGAGTTTTAGGTTTTATCGATGACTATTTAATTATTATTAAAAAGAATAACAGTGGTTTATCTTCTAGAACTAAATTATTCTTTCAGATAATTTGGGCAGCCATTTACTTCTATGTTTTTCTCGATAAAGGCTTAAGTTCGGTCGTGAATATTTTTGGTTGGAAAATAGATTTGAAGTGGGGATATGGGATTTTAATTCTCTTAATGTTGGTAGCAACGAGTAACGCCGTAAACTTAAGCGACGGTTTGGATGGACTGGCCGGAGGACTTGTAATCATCGCACTCGGTGTCATTACAATTCTTTCACGCTTT
>CALEGD010000116.1 GCA_937877075.1 uncultured Acholeplasmatales bacterium | reverse complement strand
GTGAGGCTGAAGGAAGTAAAACATATACTTCTGTTTATGGAGAAGTTGTAGTTAAGCTTGCCATAGCTGACCACAATTATGGTGAGTGGACATTGGTAACTGAACCAACTGAAACTGAAGTCGGAAGTGCGGAAAGAGTCTGTTCAGTATGTGATGATAAAGAAGTTAAAGCAGTTCCGGTCTTAACTGATGATATTTGGACAGCTACAGTAGTGGATGCCACATGTGAGGCTGAAGGAAGTAAAACATATACTTCTGTTTATGGAGAAGTTGTAGTTAAACTTGCCCTTTTAGATCATAGTTATGGTGATTGGACATTGGTAACTGAACCAACAAAAACTGAAGTCGGAAGTGCTGAAAGAGTCTGTTCAGTATGTGATGATAAAGAAGTTATAGAAGTTCCAGTCTTAACTGATGAAATTTGGATAGCTACATTAGTGGACGCCACATGTGAGGCTGAAGGAAGCGAAACATATACTTCTGTTTATGGAGAAGTTGTAGTTAGGCTTGCCATAGCTGACCACAATTATGGTGAGTGGACATTAGTAACTGAACCAACTGAAACTGAAGTCGGAAGTGCGGAAAGAGTCTGTTCAGTATGTGATGATAAAGAAGTTGTAGAAGTTCCGGTCTTAACTGATGATATTTGGTCAGTTACAGTAGTGGACGCTACATATAATAAACCTGGAGTTAAAACATATTCTTCTATCTATGGTGCAGTAGAATTCACAACTACAAAACTTCTTGCTCCTTATGATAATAAAACATATTCTTCATTTGCGATTGACGCAAGATATGAAGAGATTGCTTATAAAAATGGTGTAGTTTCAGCTACAACATCTTGGAATACTGCCTCAATTGAACTTGATGGAAATGGCGCTGGTTTAAGTTCTGCTTTCCCATTTAATGGCAATATGGAAGTAACAATGGTTGATCATTTGACGGGAAGAGTTAACATTAAGATAACTCCATATAATATAGATGAGGAAACTGGTGAAATAACTCTTAGACCAAATGATGCAGTTAATGTAATTGGATATGTTGATATGGTTACAGGAATTATCTTAAGAACACATAATTCTACCTATAACTATTTTCATGTATTGACACCTTTTGAAACTGGTGTTACAGCGGACAAAGTTAAATCTTCAAGCTGGGATAATGCTGTTGCTGTTCAGTATACTTACAATGAAGAAACCTATAGTTTTTTCACTTATAATGAAAGAGTATATTTTGGTGTAGAATTTGTTGATGAAAATGGTTTACCGGTTGTTGCTGAAGACTGTTATCAATCACCTTATTTATATGTTTTTGATAATAATGGTGAGTTGATTGATGGATTTGTTTACAACGGTGAAAAACTAGTTCCTGTAGATGGATACGAAGGAACATATACAGTAGCTACTGATGAATTAGTTATTAGTGGATATGGTGATGTAACCTATAAGGGAGTTCTTGGAACATATGAAATTGCACCAAGTGGCAGTGATTATACATTAGGTATCTATGTTGATGGATTCTATGATGAGGTTATTCTAGATACAGAGAACATGACTTATACAATTACTAGACCAATGGTTAACATTACACTTGTTGGTGGAGAATATGCAGAAGATGAAGACTTTTCTGCTAACAAAAATATTGAATTAGTTCTTCCTGAATTAACTCATGAAAAACAAACATTTAAAGGCTGGTTCTATGATGAAGCCTGCTTACAACCGGTTGAAGACAATTATGTTCCAACTGAAGATATTACTTTCTATGCACTATGGGCACCAAAAGTAACAATTTATCTAAATGATGTTGTAGAAGGTGATGCCACTATATTATATTTAGGTGAAGGAGATATTATTGGAAATTATTTACCTAAATATACAATTGATTTAGTTGGTCAAAGAGTGTTCAAAGGCTGGTATATGGATTCAGATTTTAATACTTCATTGCCAGAAGAAGCGACTTTATATCTAGAAGATTCTGGATTTACAATTTATGCTAAGTGGGACATTTTACCTGCTTACTATGGAACATATAAAGGAACTGAGTTATGGGGTCAATCTAGCGGTAATAGTAGTACTAGAGAACTCACTATTGATGAGAATGGTAATATGTCTGGCGTAAAAAATGGAATTATTGTTTCCTATGATCCACTTACTCAATTAGTAACTTGGAAGGACAATGAATCTTCGACTCTACTTAAATATTTCTGGTTTGATGCTGAAGTTGATGTAATTGCTGGTCTTTATCGTGATAATGAAATCGGATACGATTTTTACATTTTAGGAAAGTATCAAACAACTAATAAAATGGATGCTCATTATGGAGTGAAAGCACCTGTAGAACCAGGCAGTTCAAACTTTAACTATTATGCTCGTTTTGTAAATATCATGACCAAAGATGGTTTAAGATCTATCTTCTTATATAATAATCATATTTATTCAAATGTTATTATTGAAGATACCAGTGCTTTACCTTTAACTGTAAATGATATTAAGGATTCTAAATCAGTTGTTGTAAGAGATGCTACAACCAATGAAATGATTATTGGACTGGCTTCACTCGGAACCTCATTCAGCATTAATTCTGAAACGGTAGTATTAGATACTTATTTTGGTATTTATGATAATGGTGAAGAGCAAGTCATCTTAGATGGTTCTGGTAATATTACAATCGGAGAAAAGACTGGAAGATATAAGAAAGCAGAAAGTGCTCCCTATGATTTCGATGTGTATTTAGAAAACGATTCAGAATATTATCAATTAACCCTAGATGATACTTCTTATACAATTATAAAACCCTTAGCTTTAGTTAATTTCGAAGTTGGAGCTGATCATAATCCAATTGCGAGTCAAGAATATAATATTAATGTAGCAGCTACACTTCCAAACGGGGAAGATGAAGGTTGGGTATTCAATGGTTGGTTCTTAGATCAAAACTTTACCAATCCAGTGGCAACTCCATTTATTCCAACCGAACCAACAACAATTTATGCAAAATATTCTGTACCCGCAATAGTAACAATTGTCTATAACAATGGTGAAGATAATGATCAGGTTATTTATTCAGTAGGAGATATTACTGAAATTCCTATGCCTGTTTATACAAAACATGCATTTCAAGGTTGGTATATAACTGATACATTTGAAGAAGGAAGCGAATGGGTATCTGGTCAGGAAATTTTAGAAAGTGTAATTATTTATGCTAAATGGGAAATAGCCCCTCCTTATAATAATAAGTATGCACTAACCGAAATTGAGATTAATAACGAAAACGAAACTGATACATCATATGTATATACTTGGGCTAGTGCAAGTGCAATTGCTGATATTGATCCATATGGAAATGCACCAGGAGGTGGATATCCAATAAATGGTGGAGATGTTTCTATTACTGAATATGATGAAGTTACAGGCAAATTATTATTTAATGTTGGTACTAAAGTACGTAGAGGCTGGATAGATCCTGTAACTGGTATAATGATTGTCAATATAGCTGAAGGTGTAGATACAGAACTTTCTGAAGTGTATTTCTGTAATCCATTTGAACAAGTAAGGATTGTAAATCAAATTTCTTCTTCATATTGGAATTTTGGAAAAACTAGAACAATTCAATATACTTTTGAAGAAAATACATATTCTATTTTTATCTTTAATGATGAAGTATATTTCAATGTAACATTTAAAGACGTCGAAGGAAATGATGTTTTAGGAGTAGATTGTTATCTTTCTGATACATTATATGTTCGGGATGCAAATGGAACTTTAATAGGGAAATTTGGTTATGATGGAACAACCATGCAATTTCTTGATGGCTATGAAGGAGTTTATTCTAATGGTGAAGATACATTAGAATTAAACGGAGTATATGGCGTAAAACTAAATGGAGCAGAAGGTGAATATTATCAGATATCAAGTTTAGAAGATACATTTGATGTTTATGTAGATGGTATTTGTTATGAAGTAGTAGTTGATAAGGACAATTATACATATACAATTGAGATACCTATGGTTACTATTGAATTTGATAATGATTCAAAAGGCGATATAGAATCAACAAATGTTAATAGAAATATTGTTATTGACCTCCCTCTTCCAACACATGATGAATATGTTTTTAGAGGTTGGTATAAAGAAGCAACATTTGAAACATTAGTGGATAATAATTATATTCCGACCATTAATGAAACACTATACGCGAAATGGGATTTGAAAGTGACCCTTACTGTTGTTTATGGCAATGGAATGGAAGTTGTAGTCCTTGAATATGGAGTAGGCGATCTTACAGAACCAATAGTACCAGGATTTACGAATGGCAAAGTATTTGATGGTTGGTATTTGGATGATTCTTATTCAATTCCTTATTCCCTAGATGCAATTGTTGAGAATACAATAATATATTGTAAATGGATGGATGCAATACCTCTATATGGAACATATCAAGGAACTGAAATATGGGGTGGAGCCGCTAAAGGTGGAACAACATATGGAGGTACTTATTCCAAAGCGATAGATGTATCTCCGACCGGAACAACAACTGGTGATAAAAACGGTCAAATAGAAGATTATGATGAAGAAACGGGTTCATTTAAACTTAGAACCGGTATTTCTACTTATTACTATGGTGTCTTTGATGTTGATACTGGTTTATTAGTATACAATTATTCATCTAATAAAGATACTTTAGGTAATGATATGTTTATTTACCTTGCGGGTTCTACATCAGTTAATGGTTATGACGGTTCCCATTGGAATAGTGGAACAACTAGATTAGTAACGCTTGTAATTGAAGGCCATTCAAGAACGTCAATGAACTTATTTATCTATAATGATAAATTATATACTGATGTTACCTGGACTTCTACAGATGGTGATCTAACTGCGAGGGATGCTTGGAACTCTAATCAGTTAACTTTATTAGATTCTGATGGAAATATGATTGCTGAATTCGTAAAAGACGCAGATAATGGTTTAGTAGAAGTTTTATAAATCAAGGCTCTATTAAACAATCAAAAACAAAGCATTTCATACTGTTTTACACAGTATTCGAAATGCTTTTTGTTAATTTGTATTACTATGTTTGTGAATAATTCTGACCCATCTCGTATATTATTCCTTAACTATTTAAATATCTTCATACACTACTTAATATTAATTAGTACTTAAAAGGCCTGTCCTTATCACTTAAATAGAGTTCTAGAAACCTAATTTTTTGATTGCATTACTGAAATTATTCTTTCCTTCCTAGGATAAATAAAATGAAGTAAAAGCGGGAATTAAACTATCGGATAAAAATATTGGTTTTAATGGGCCTTTTAAAAGATTAATAAATTTAATATAATCTCATTGGTTATTTAATATCATAATATAAAAGAAGACAATTTATAGATAAACGATTTATATAAAAGGGTTCTAGGACAAAGTTAACCATTTTTCATTTTAGTTTAAAGATAATGTTGATTTTGAATTTTGTAAATTGACAAGTTTTTGGTTGTAAGTCAAAAGATAATATGGTATTATTTGGTTGATGATAAACTAAGGAAATTTATTCTTTATCCTGTTATTTAAAGCAAACTAAGGAGACTTATGAAATATCAATGTTAGGAGATTCTGCCAATCAATATTATTTGCATTACCTTTGGGGAGAAGAGAAGATGAGAATTAAGGAAACTTTTGAAGAAATCAATCTTCCCAATCTAGTTATAGTCATTTATGAAGTTCCGGGAGCTTAGAACTGTTGTGTTAAACATTTTTTTGAAGAGGATGGTTTGGATTTTGAATTTGTTTTGACCAAGATCATAATCTGCTAATCAAAGTTTTCAAAGAAAAACTTTGGCGGGAATGAATTTATATTAAAAAAGGGGAGAATTAATTAATGAGTGAGTTGCGTGAGATTATGAGTAAGTTTGCTGAATCGGGTTGGGATTTGATTTCAATACCGGCCAAAGAGTGGATTGAAAACAAAGGTAGTAAAAAGCGTCTAATTTCGGCTATCCTTCAAGCTGATCGAGAATGTGGTTCTTGCGGATGTGAATTTGATTCCCTTTACAAAAGGGCAATATTCTTGTTGGAAAGTTGTTAATCTTAGCTGCTTAATAATTTTCCTTTTTAAATCCTAAAGGACTTATTCAGAGGATCAAGCTGCTGAAAAAAATCTCTAGGTAATTGATTATTATTTTTTAAATTTACTGATCAATTATAAAAAGGCTTCTGAGATTACTCGGAAGCCTTTGTTTTGTCATTATGCTTTAAATTATCTTTTAATAAAAAACCAACCCAATTATAATTTATCTTATCGATATTTTCATTCCAAAACATTAATCGATCATAATAATATTTTATTTTCTCTTTTATATGTTCTTGGTAGTTTTCTTTTCCGAATTTTAAAACAATTGAGGTTAACTCATAGATTGGTAACCCAATCCCATGAGTTTCTACATGGACTGTTGCTCCGGCATGACCGATGGCATGGCATAGAGCTCCATATTCTTTGTCTTCAATTTCTTTGGCAACAGCATGTGAATCTAAGATAGCTTTTTTTGCTATCGGCATCTTAATCTTTCCTTTTGACCAATCCTCACAAAGTTCTAAACAGTTTCTGGGCCTTTTCTCATGAGGATATTTTTCTTCAAATTGCTTTAAAGTTTCTTTGGCACAATCAAAAGCCCACATTACAATTGTCCGGTGTTTTTGTGCTTTCATTAGTTTAATTAATTCCTGTAAAGACTCGCTCGAATGGGAAAAGAATAATTGATTATTCATCTTAACTTTTTCTTCTACATCTTCAAACATAATACTAACCTCTTAAAAAACTTTGTTTATATTATAACAAAATCTTGAGTAATGGGCAATTGCTTGCTTTGGTTTATGGGTGAGATATTGTTTGTAAAGCAGTAAACTGATATAATAAATCTATTAAGTTAAGATTTAATTATTAAAAGGAAATTTTATTATATTATGGAGAATTATTATGAAATATACAAATCCGATAATCCATGCTGACTATTCTGATCCCGATGTCATCAGAGTGGGGGATGATTATTTTCTAGTTGCTTCTAGTTTACACACAACCCCTTGTCTGCCTCTTCTTCATTCAGTAGATCTTGTTCATTGGGAAATCATTAATTATGTTTCCGAAAAACTTCCTTTTGCTTACTATGATATCCCAAGACACGGAGAAGGGGTTTGGGCACCAAGCATTCGTTATCATAATGGTTTTTACTATGTCTTTTTCAGTACTCCCGATGAGGGGATTTTTATGAGTAAAGCTAAAGACCCTTATGGTAAATGGGAAGAATTAAAATTGATTAAAGAAGTAAAAGGTTGGATAGATCCTTGTCCTTTTTGGGATGATGATGGGAAGGCCTATTTAGTAAATGCTTTTGCGAGAAGCAGGACGGGGTTTAATAGTGTTTTATGGATTAGTCAAATGAATCCGGAAGGAACTTTATTACTGGATGAAGGAAGATTACTCTTTGACGGAAAGCTTTATCATAAAACAATAGAGGGGCCGAAATTATATAAAAGAAACGGCTACTATTATATCTTTGCTCCGGCGGGAGGGGTTACTTATGGTTGGCAAACTGTCTTACGATCGCGAAATATCTACGGACCTTATGAAGATAAGATTGTCTTAAGTCAAAGAAAAACAAATGTAAACGGACCGCATCAAGGCGCTTGGATTGATGACTCTGAAGGTGGAAACTGGTTTATTCATTTCCAAGACAAAGGAGCATATGGTAGAATAACCCATCTCCAACCTTTAATTTGGGAAGAGGATTGGCCGATAATCGGCCTTAATGGTGAGCCGGTCTTAAAATGGAATGTTCCAATAAGTCGAGATAAACCTGTAACTCTAGCTAACAGTGATGATTTTACCGCTAATAGATTAGGGTTGCAGTGGCAATGGCAAGCCAATCACCAGAAGAATTGGTATCAAATGTTGAAACCAGGGCTCAGACTCTTTGTTGCTGATCATGAGTATCAAAGTTTAAATTTACTTCCTAATGTCTTAACTCAAAAGTTCCCGTCGGAAAGTTTTACGCTTTCTACAAGTTTAACTCTTAATTCAAAATCCGATCAAATTTACGCCGGACTTACGGTACTAGGAGTTGAGTATTTTGCCTTAGGAATCAAACAAAACCAAGGAAAGTATGTTGTTTTTTCAATTAAAGGCAATAATAAAACAGAAAGAGAAGAACTCTATTTTGAAGTCGGAAATAAGGTCTCGATAAAACTCGAAGTAAAGAAAAATGCTTTCTGTAAATTTTTTATTTCTTCCGAAAACAACTTTAAAGACATCTATAAAGATTTTCAAGCAGTTCCTGGCATTTGGGTTGGAGCGGTAGTCGGAATCTTTTGTTTTTCGAAAACAAAGACTCAAGGTTTTGCTGATTTTAAAAATTTTCAAATAAAAATGTAAGTTCAAACGTTATTATATATAGGAGGCAAAATATGAAACAATTTTTAAAACTTATTACAATGTTCTTTTTAATAATCGGGATATTTGCTTTAGTTGGCTGTTCTAATGAAACTAAACCAATAAACTTCCAACAAACGGAAAACTTCAAAACCTTAAATGAAGTTACATATCCTAGTTCAAGTATAAAAGCGGATGATATTTCTCTTGAAACTGTATCCGCTTTAAAAGCATTCACCATGAAGACGATGCCGGAACTTTTTCTTGAAGAAAAGAATTATGTTTATTCACCTTTAAGTCTATATATGGCACTATCAATGTTGCTCGAAGGGGTATCAAATGAAGAAGCTAAAGTTGAAATTGAGGACTTACTAGGTTTAGATCGTCCGGCAAATAGAATAGCAATGAAGACTGTTTATACTAATAATTTCTATAAAAACAAGAATGGTATGTTAAGACTGGCTAATTCTATTTGGTTTCGGAATAATTATCCGGTTGAAGATGATTACCTAAAGGTACTTGCGGAAGATTATTATGCGGAAAGCTATCAAACAAATTTTGACTCAGTTGGTCATCAAAATATTATTGATTGGATTAACTATTATACTGAAGATTTTTTAGAACTAACAAAAGCCAAATTTAATGTTCCGAGTGATACAATTATTTTATTATTAAATACGATATATTTTGATAATAAGTGGAAAGTGAGTTTCGAAAAGAAGGATACCGGAATGCGGGACTTCTTCACAACGGATGGAAAAGTTCAAGTTGAGTTTATGAAACATAGTGTTAATAGTCAATATAAGGAAACCTCAAATTACCAGGTAGCAGAAGATTATTTCGAAAATAACGCCAGCATCACCTATATTCTTCCTAAAGTAGGTGTTAATGTCTTTAGTCTTCTTGATCCCGAAGTATTATCTGAAGCTATGAATATTTCAAATAGTCATACAAAAGTTGCATTTTTTGTTCCGAAATTTAAATACTTTTCCGAATTTCAACTAAATGACCCTTTAATGAAACTAGGAGTAAATGAAGTTTTTGATTCAAATAGTAATTCCTTAGATTTAATGAGTAAGGGTCGCGGACTATTTGTTTCTGAAGTAAAGCAAAACGCCGGTATTGAATTCAGCGAAGCTGGTGTTAAAGCAGCTGCAGTTACCGGAATTGTTGTAAAAGAATCGGCAGCTGAAGAAATATACTTTGAACTTAATCGCCCCTTTATCTATATTATCAAGGACGGCAGTGGAATCCCCCTCTTTGTCGGTCTTATACAAAATCCAGCCGCTAAAGAGGCTGTATAATAAGATGATTCATTCTATCAGAGGCTAACAGCCTCTTTTTTTGTGACATTCTTTTACAATCGCTTAGTGTATGATATAATTTGTTTAATGAAACTTATAAAGTGATTTTATTGATTGGGAATTAACAAGTTTTCTTTTGATTTATTTATTTTTTAAAAAAAGTTATGTTTATTGTTTATTTAGTTAAAAGGGGGAGGGTATAAATGAAAAAAAGCATGTATTTTCTATTAATATTATTTATAATCATATCTTATATGATGGGTGAATTGATTATTGATAGTATTTTACCTAAGGATTTTGGAGATTTGGAATTGTTTAAAATTGAATTACATTATCGCAAATTATTACTTTTTATTAAGTTATCTCTCTGGTTTTATATGGCTTCACTTTTATATTATTTATATCAGAAACTTTACAAAAGAGGGTTAAATAATATTTTGATAATAATTAGTAGTATAGTAGAAGTAAGTTTTATTTATTATGTAATTCAATATAGTAATTCTGGATATATAATAATAGTTTTTGGGGTGACTTTAGTATTTATATTTATCATAACTCAAATATTGATGAAAACAAACAAGTAATTTTTTTACCACTGCCATACTATTATTGTAAACATTATAGTTTAGCAGCTCTGGAGCAATATATGATTTTTGATAGAACAAATTTGTCTTTTAGTGAAATAGTATATGAAGTAATGATTTCTATCGTAAAAGAAATTTTAATTATGAAACATAAGCGAACAAAAAGAAGAGCGATAATATTTTTTAAAATTTAAATATTAGTTCAACGATGTTTTTTCCAATGCTCTTTTAAAATATATATCTGGGCAATTGGATTAGATACATCTGGAGAATTTATTTATCACTCTAGGTAAGTGAGATTAAAATAAATTTCTACTAATTCATCACGTTCAACACTAAATTGAATGACTTTAGAAACATTATTGAATATTCTTTTTTTTATTTCATTTGCCTTTTCTTCAGTTTTACTCCAATTATTATTATTTATATCAGTTTCAATATCATTGAGAATCTCAGAAATTATATATCCATTCTTAGTATTTTTTTAAATAACTTACCTAATTTTCTATAATAATGGTTAATGCTCATTGGTCTAATTAGAGAGTAGAAATAAATTTAGATTAATATTGCCTTTATTGACAACTATGCTATAATAAAGTTAATTAATTCGTTTATACTATTTTAATATAATTATAAGTTGCTATTTGGGGACTTTGCAACGAAATTATCATTCCTTTATAAGAAGAAAAACTTCTGCTTTCATATATATATCATTATACATGTATAATAATTAGTTTTTACTTATTTTTGCAATTAGGCTCTATACAGTGGTTTATTTCACTTATTAGAGTCTTTATTTTTTCTCAATGCTTTTTAATCTAATTTTTTTAACGAAGGGGGAATAAGAGTGTTTAAAAAAATTATTTTAATTATTCCATTTATTCTTATTTTATTCGTAGCTTCATGTGGTAAAGAGACAAAAATTACTTTTAATTCTAACGGAGGATCGCCAATAGAATCCATCCAAACTGAAAAAGATTTTAATGTAGAAAAATTACCAACTCCATTAAAAGATGATTATTCTTTTATTGGTTGGTATCTTGATGAAGAGTTTTCAACCCCAATTATAGGTAATATACCTAAAGATTTGGTATTTACCCTTTATGCGAAATGGAAGGCAAAAGATTATACTATTACCTTTAATAGTAATGGTGGTTCTGATGTAAATTCAATAACAAGTGAATATGGAGCGGTGGTTGTAAAACCTACTAATCCAACTAAAGCTGATTATACTTTTGTTGATTGGTATAGTGATGCAAGTCTAGAAACAGCATATGAATTTACTACTATGCCTAGTGGAGGGATAACTCTTTATGCGAAATGGAAGGCAAAAGATTATACTATTACCTTTAATAGTAATGGTG
>CALEGD010000115.1 GCA_937877075.1 uncultured Acholeplasmatales bacterium | reverse complement strand
CAGGTTGTTGACAAAGTCAGCAGCCTTTTTCTTTACTCAAAATAAATTTTATTACATATTGACTTACCTTTTATTCTATGATATAATTTATATATAAATAATTAAAATTTGAGAGGTTGCTATGTATTACGAAAAATCAAAAGAAAAAGATGTTTTAGATAAAAACCAGATTGAATTTGTTTGTTTAGATCAGTTAGTACCAGTTGATCATTTGGTAAGAAAAATTGAAAGTGCTATTGATTTCAATTTCATCTATGACTATACAAAGGATTATTATAGCGAGAATACTGGCAGACCTTGCTTAGATACAGTAACCTTATTTAAGATTATTATCTTAAATTTTTTAGTAGGTAAAAATAGTATTCGCGGAATACTAGAAGAAACAAAAGTTAATATGGCCTATAGGTGGTTTTTAAATCTCTCACTTACTGGGAGTGTTCCTAATTACTCTACTTTTTCTCAAAACTATATAAGAAGATATAAAGATACAGATGTATTTGAAAAGATTTTTAATAAAGTTTTTATGACTTTACTAGAAAACGAAGTAGTTGATTTATCTGTATTATTTGTAGATGGAACTCACATTAAAGCTAGTGCAAATAAAAAGAAGTTTATTAAAAAGCAAGTTAATGTAGCCTTTACTAAATTTGAAGAACAAATTCAAGAAGAGATTAATGAATTTAGAAAAGAAACCGGTCGTAATGAGTTTGATTATTTTGATGATGATGATGAAAATGGTATGATGGTTGATGATGAAACTGGGGAAGTTAAGAAAATAAAAGAAAAGAAAACAATAAATGTAAGTAAAGTTGACCCAGATTCAGGTATGTTCGTAAAAGGGGAACATGAAAGACAGTTTGCATATGTTGATCAAGTTGCATGTGATAAACATGGTTGGATAGTTTGTTTTGATACAAACCCAGGAAACATGCACGATTCAAAAGCATTTCTACCTTTATTTGAAAGACAACTACTTAAATTTGATCCTAAAGTAATTTGTGGAGATGCAGCCTTTAATAATACGTCTATTGCAAGGTTTGTAGAAGAGAACAATATTCAGTTATTAGTTCCATATGTAGCACCAAGAGGCGGTAAGGATCCATTTAATAAAGGTTTCAAATATTATCTAGAAGCTAATTGTTATTTATGTCCTAATTGGAAGATGTTAACTTATAATAATATTGATAGAGATGGATATATGCACTACCAAATCGAAAGACATGAGTGTAATGGTTGTCCTTTTATTAAACAATGTTTAAAGAAATATCACAAAAAGACAATCAGAAGACATTTATATGCAGACTATATGGAGCTGAATAGAAACTTTAGATTAAGTGAAGAAGGAAAGAATATATATAAACTCCGAAAGACATCAATCGAAAGGGTATTTGCAGAAGCAAAGGAAAATCATGGTCTACGCTTCACAAGATTTAGAGGTCTTAAAAAGAATCGACACATAAGGTGTCTCCTTTATGCATGTCTAAACATAAAAAAGCTAGCTCTTCTACTATTTAGAAGAGCTAACAACCAAAATAAATTAATAACAACATAAGGATTTATCTAACTTTATGTTTTTTTTATTTTCAATAGAATTATATTGAAAAACAAAAGGAAAACAAAAAAGAGTGCTAACAAAACCTTGTTTGTCAACACTCTGAGCCGCAAAAATGCGGCGTTTTTTTATGTTCTTTTTCGAAAATTGATATTAATTTTATTTTCTGATTTCTTTCTTAACCTGGAGATGTTTTCATGATGACGATAAAAGATAATTAACATCATCGCGATAGTAAAGATAGGAAAATAAATATCAATATTCAAATTTAAGATTGGGTCATAGCCAATAAAATAAAGAATGAATGATGAAATTAAGGTAATGATGGCAGTCAAAAGTGATCCTAATGAAACATATTTACTGCTTAGTGTAATAATGAAGAAGATTATAATTAGAATCGGGAGTAGCCAAGGACAATAACCGAAGATGGCCCCGCTGCTGGTAGCAACGGCTTTTCCGCCTTTAAACTTAAGAAAAATCGAACAGGTATGTCCGAAGACGGCAAGAAGTCCGTAAAGCATCGGTGAAAGTAAAAGATAAGTATCGGGAATTATTCCGAAGCGAAAAAGAAAAACAAAAAGCCCGCCCTTGGTCATGTCAAGAAAATAAGCAATAATTGCGTACTTTTTACCTAATACTCTTCCAACATTTGTAGAGCCGATATTTTTGCTTCCACTATCGCGGATATCGACACCTTTAATTCTGCCGATGATAAAACCAAAAGGAATTGCCCCGAATAAATAAGCACTGATTAATAGTAGTATTTGAACTGCATATGTCATATGAAATCACCTTGTTCTATTATATTATAAGGGACATCTAATTGCAAGATAATTTTGTTTTTTCAAAGTTCGACAGTTTACAACAGATTAATTATAGTCATATTATAGTTTTGAATATAATTAAATTATCAAAATAAAGATTTACATTCGATTTAATATATGCTATAATATATTTACAGAAAGGTATGGGAATGATGGCAAGAACAAAACAGATCTATGATGAATCAAAAATTCAAATATTACAAGGTTTGGAGGCGGTTCGCAAACGTCCGGGTATGTATATTGGTAGTACCGATTCTAAAGGACTTCACCAATTACTGTGGGAAATAATTGATAATTCTATTGATGAGGTTCTTTCCGGCTTTGGTGATCAAATCAAGGTAATTATCCATAAAGGTAATTCCGTTGAGGTTATCGATAATGGTCGCGGGATTCCTATCGGCATGCATAAAAGTGGTGTTCCTACTCCTCAAGTTGTTTTTTGTACGCTTCATGCCGGAGGAAAATTTGATACCAGCAGCGGTTATAAGGTCTCTGGCGGATTACACGGTGTCGGTTCAAGTGTCGTAAATGCTTTGAGTGAATTTGTTGAGGTAAATATCCAAAGGGACGGAAAGATTTATTTCCAGAAGTATGAAAAGGGTGGATCCGTCATCAATAAACCAAAAATCCTTGGTGATTCCAGAAAAACTGGAACAAGTGTCCATTTTAAACCCGACCCCAGCATCTTTTCTTCTACTGTCATCGATTATAAACTTTGTTATCAAAGACTTAAAGAATCGGCTTATTTGGTTAAGAATCTAAAGATTGAACTCTTTGATGAAAGAACGAATGAAACTGAAACTTTTGTTTTCCAAAATGGAATTGCGGAATACATTGATGACCTTAATTCCAATAAAGATCCGATTCATGATGCCATTTATTTAGAAGGAACAAATCTTGGCATTCAAGTTGAATGTGCCCTTCAATATTGCAATAAATTCTATTCGGAGAATCTTCTTTCTTATGTAAATAACATCCGAACCCGTGATGGTGGAACCCACGAAACCGGATTTCGTTCGGCTCTGACAAAAGCCTTTAATGATTATGCGAGGATGAAAGGCTTCCTAAAAGATAAAGATCCGAATTTGGAAGGAACAGATGTCAGAGAAGGTCTTTCCGCAATCCTTTCAATTCGGATCGGCGAAGACAAATTACAATTCGAAGGTCAAACCAAGAATAAACTTGGCACAGCGGACGCGAAATTTGCAGTTGAAGCAATTGTTTTTGAAAAGTTGAAATTCTTCTTAGCGGAAAAAGGTGAGATAGCCAATTCTTTAGTAAACAACGCCATCAGAGCCGCTAAAGCTCGGGAAGCAGCGCGTAGGGCCCGAGAAGAAGTGCGAATGATAAAACAAAAGGTTGTTAAAACGGCCAATCTTGCCGGTAAATTAGCTCCGGTTCAAAATAAGAATCCGAAAGTCAATGAATTATTTATTGTCGAGGAGGCAGTGCCAAACAAGGCCGAGACCGTCGCTTTCAGGCAATTTTACCTTTAAGAGGTAAAGTCATCAATTCCGAAAAGACAAAGGTCGAAGAACTTTTAAAAAATGAAGAAATTATGTCAATCATCTATGCGATTGGCGGCGGTTATGGCAGCGACTTCAATATTAATAAAATCAATTATCATAAGGTGATTATCATGACCGATGCCGACACCGACGGCGCACATATCCAAGTCCTGCTTCTGACTTTCTTTTTCCGCTATATGCGTAAATTAATTGAAAATGGAAATGTTTATATCGCCTTACCTCCTTTATATAAAATCACAACCAAAAATAAAATGGAATATGCTTGGAATGATGTGGAATTAAAGGAAAAACTGACAAAATATAAAAACTATGTACTTCAGAGATTTAAAGGTCTCGGTGAAATGAATTACGAACAATTATGGGAAACGACAATGAATCCGGCCACCAGAACTTTGATCCGGGTTAATATCGAAGATTTTAATGATGTCGATAATCGAATTTCTATTCTGATGGGCGATAAGGTTGAACCCCGTCGCGAATGGATTGAAAATAATGTTTCCTTTGAAACCGAAGATAATTTCACCTTAGAAGAGGTAAACTACGATGAGTAAGAAAAAGAGTAAGAAAAAATCTGATAAGATAAAAACATTAGTAGAGAAAATCATTGACGAAAACCTTGATTCAATAGTCGGGGAAAGGTTTGGCCGTTATTCGAAATATATTATTCAAGACCGGGCACTCCCTGATGTTAGAGATGGACTAAAACCCGTTCAAAGACGCATCCTTTATGCGATGTTTAAACTTGGCCTTTTCTCAAGCAAGCCGTATAAAAAATCAGCTCGGATTGTCGGAGACGTTATCGGTAAATATCACCCTCATGGTGATACATCGGTTTATGAAGCTTTGGTAAGATTATCGCAGGATTTTAAAATGCGCTTACCATTAGTTGACATCCACGGAAATAACGGAAGTGTCGACGGTGACCCCGCCGCAGCAATGCGTTATACGGAAGCAAGATTATCAAAATATGCGGAATACCTTCTCCAAGACTTAAATAAAAGAACGGTGGGCTTTGTTCCCAATTTTGATGATGAGGAATACGAACCGGTCGTTCTCCCGGCAAAATTTCCGAATCTCTTAGTAAACGGAGCTTCCGGTATTTCAGCCGGATACGCAACCGAAATACCGCCACATAATATAGCCGAGATTATTAGCGCCGCTATTTATAAACTGAGTCATAAACGAGTTAAACTAGATGATTTAATGGAGATTGTAAAAGGGCCGGATTTTCCAACTGGAGGAATCGTCCAGGGAATCGGAGGAATTCGGAAAGCTTATGAAACCGGTCGCGGTAAAATTATCATTAAAGCTAAATGTGAGATTCTTGAATCTAAGAACATGAATCAAATTGTTATTACGGAACTTCCTTATGATGTCAATAAAGCAAATCTTGTAAAAAGGATGAGTGAAATCTATCCGAAAAAGAATATTGACGGCATTCTCGATATCCGTGACGAAACCGATCGTGAAGGTTTAAGAATAGTTATTGATTTAAGAAAAGATGCCAATGCGGAATATATTTTGAATTTCTTTTTGAAAACAACCGATCTTCAAGTGAATTATAATTTCAATATGGTTGCGATTGCCAATAAACGTCCGATGTTAATGGGTTTAAACGAGATGTTGGATAATTATATTATCCATCAAAAAGAGATTATCACTAATCGCAGCAATTATGAACTTGCCTCCGCAAATAAAAGATTGCATATTGTTGAAGGCTTGATTTCGATGGTGTCAATTCTCGACTCCGTAATTCAAACAATCCGAAATTCCGAGAATAAACGGGATGCCATCGAAAACTTGGTTGCAACTTATGATTTCACCGAACTTCAGGCAGAAGCCATCGTAATGTTGCAGCTTTATCGCCTTACAAATACCGATATTGTTCAGCTTCAAGAAGAGAAGGATAAATTAGGTTTGTTGATTAATGAACTGACGGATATTCTATCTAATGAAGCTTCCTTGATAAAGGTTATTAAAAAAGAATTAACTAAGACCCTCGAAGCTCTTTCAACACCGAGAAAAACTATAATCGAAGAAAAAATTGATGATGTTAAGGTAGAACTTCACGAACTTGTTGCCAAAGAAGACTTCCATATTATTGTCACTCATGATGGTTACCTAAAAAGGATTACACCTAAAGCTTTTCAAGCCAACGAGGAAATGAAGCTGAAAGAAGGCGATGCGATTATCGCCAGTTATGAAGTTTCATCCTTTGACACCTTGCTTCTCTTTACCAATCTCGGAAACTATGTTTTTATGCCGATTCAAAAGATTCCGGAAGTCAAACTAAAAGACATGGGTTATAATATCAGTACCTTGGTATCGATTGATCCAAAAGAAAGGATTATCTATACGGTTCCGATTTCCGATTTCGAAGAAGAAAGGTATTTACTCTTTACAACCAAATGCGGTCTTATTAAACGCACCCCTTTAAAATCACTTTACGCCGTCCGTTATTCTCGGGCTTTAATAGCTACTAAAATCCGGGAAGATGATGAACTGGTCAGTGTTGATATCAGTCGAGAAGGTGATGACGAAGTCGTTGTCTGCACGAGATTCGGTTATATTAATCGTTATGATGCGGAAGAGATCAGCATTATGGCTCCGGCTTCTTTTGGCGTTAAGGCCTTGGAAATGAAAAACCGTCCCAATGACGGAGTTGTTGGCGGACATTATGTCAGCAGCCGTGATTTACTGATTTTATTATCCCAAAAAGGAAATATTAAACGTTTACGGCCGGATGAGATTGTAAAAGGGCATAAGAATAATGTCGGCAAGCAATATGTTCCGATGACAAGAAATCGTAATAATGAAATAATTTCATCGGAAATTATTCATAGCAAAAATGCTAATATTAACCTTGATGCCTATATCTTCGGTTCCGAAGCCTATGAAGCAATCGACTACTCATTATTACGTAGTGCTACTGCCCCATCCGGTAAAAAAATAATTAAAAAGAATATCGGGAATGCTGAAAAATTAATAATTACTAGAAATAATGATGATTTCTGATTTTTTGAAAATAGCCTTTCTGAGAAGATTATCTTTTAAAGACGGATAATTCCTCACTAAGACTCTATTAAACGCAAATAGGAGTTGCATATGAGCACCGTATTAAATATAGACAGATTTATAATTCCGAGTGATGTAATAGTATCGCTTACTAATATCTACCGTTGGATCGGCAAGAACTCTTTCTTTACGGATACAGTCAAAAGTGATTTAAACAGAATAGTCGAGGCAACGGTTGAAAGGGATTCATTCTTTCTCTTTCAGATTATGAAACTTAATATTACCGATTCTCGAGCTCGACTGATCATCACTAAGAATTCTGCTCCCCGCACTAAGGATGAAACTACTCTTTTTCGAATCAAGGAAATTCTCCGCAAGATCCAAAACAATTATCGATCTTTTAGACATCAAAGCAATGATCTTTTAGATATTGCCACTTTCCTTTTCTCTCATTATCATGAAATTAAATTCACTTTCGAAGAAACGGAGAAGAAATCAGTTTTAAAGAGTCAGTCAAAAAGAAGCAAAAGATTGCTTCTTGATGAAGTTAATAATCATATCGAAGAAATTTCTCAGAAGAAGAACTTTGAGAAACTAACTCTTTATTTGAACTATTATATTGATTTTTATAATATTTCCCCGTTTACAGAAAGGAATGAAGAAACAGGGTTGATTCTCCTTTTCCTTTTAATTTTAAAATCAGATCTTGAAGCTTTCCGTTATATCAGTTTTTTTGAACTTCTTTATAATAATTATTCAGAATTTCAAACTGAAGTAAAAAACGCCAGTTTTAATTGGAAAGAAGGATTTGCTCAAACAATGGGTTTTATTCGCTTTATGTTGGCTTTAGTTTTAAAGGGGTATCAGAAAGCTTATGATATTATTAAAGATTACGAGTTTGATATAAATCTTAATAAAGGTTATAATATTGAAAATACTATAACTAAGCTTCCGGAAATCTTCACAAAAGATGAAATTAGAAACTTGCATCCATTCGTGAGTGATTCAACAATTAACCGGACCTTAATTAAAATGCGGGACGAGGGATTGATTAAACCATTAGGGAAAGGAAGATCCGCTAAATGGATTCGGATCACTCAGGAAAAAATATATGGCAAAAACTAACTATCATTCTCATACTTATTTATGTGGCCATGCGGAAGGGCTGCCTTATGACTATATTAAAAGAGCAGTAGAACTTGGTTATGATGAAATCGGGATTAGCGATCATGCACCCTTATGGGACAATTACCGGTATCATCGGATGACGATGGACGATTTTTATAACATTTACCTTCCTGATATCAAACGTGCTAAAGCTGACTTCTCTGATCGCATTAAAATCTATCGAGGTTTAGAAATTGAATATTTTTCTAATCTTCATCATCATTATGAAAAATTATTAAAAGACCTAGATTATTTAATACTTGGTCAACATGACCTTATTTACGAGGGTACTTTCATTGATGTTTATCATAATTTAAACGAAGATATGATTGAGGCTTATCAGAATTCAGTTATTGAGGCTTTAGAAACCGGTTATTTTCGAATCCTTGCTCATCCGGACATTTATCTTTTCAGCTATCAAACTTGGAATGAGTTTACCGAAAAGGTAGCCAGAAAAATTATTGAAGCAGCAATTCGTACAAAAGTATTTTTAGAAATAAATGTGAATGGAATCAGAAGAAAAAGAATCATCAATCAAGACGGAGAAGAAGTTTATATTTATCCCAGGATTGAATTTTGGAAGCTACTTCAAGAATACCCGGAGGCTCTTATTATGATTAATGAAGACAATCATGCCTTAAAACAAATGGATGATAAAGCTTGCAAGAGAGCAAGAGAGTTTTCAAAAAAACTAAATCTCCAAATGACTGATCGTCTATTTGGTGATGAAAATGTATAAGCTACGTTTTATCTTTCATTTATTCAGCTTAATACTTTCAATCGGTTTCTTAATTTTAATAATTTTAGACGAAGTCTGGTTTGAAGTATATTTAACTATAATTGTCATTAATTTCATTCTAAATATATATTTTCGAAAAGCAGAAAAAAAGAAGTTAATGGAAATAACCTTCATCTATATCAATGAACTTGAACCACTTAAATATCTAGAAGAATATCAGAAATTTAATAAAAAACGTTTCTTATCAAGGAATACAAAAATAATGGATAAAATCTCGACTGCTTTGGTATTAATAGATGCAGGTCAAATTAATAAAAGCTATGAGACTTTATTTGAACTTGTAGATGAGGAAGAAAAGTTTAATCCTTTTATTCGTTTTTGGTATTACAAAGCCTGGATTCATTATTTTGATGAAGTCGATGATCTTTCAAGAATGAGGTTTCTTGCTGAACAAAGTAAATTCCTGATACAAGATATTTCTCCGAAATACCGTTCTCAGATACTAGCAAATTTTGAATTGATGAGAGCAAGATGTTTTATAAAAGAAGGAATATTCTTGAAAGCTGCCGAAAATAAATATAACGAAGTTTTACGTGGCCGTTTCCCCAGATTGACAGTAGTAAATTCTGTCTATCTACTTGGCGTAATAGCTTATAAAAAGCAAGATTATGATCTTTCGAAAAAAAGATTAATTTCAGTCATACAAAACGGCAAAGAATTAAATGCTGCAAAAAAAGCAAAACTACTTTTAGAAACTATTGAAAAAATAGAAAACAAAGTATGATAATGCTTTCCTAAGAAGATTATCTTTTATAAATAGGTAAATTCATAACTAATAAACTTATAGACCCCTTTACCAGGGGTTTTTATATAGAAAGAAACCTGATAGTTAATAAACCCCAACAAATATTACACATAGTGCTTGAAGATTTTGAATTAATTATTACAAGATTAAGTTTTACGTAAAAACGAGAGTAGAGCATCTGGAATTGCAGCCAAACTCCTTCCCTGAAGAGATTATCTTTTTAAAAGTAGGTAGTTCTCCATAATTTTCTTTGGTGAGTTGTTTTATCCAGAGACTTGATCATTAAGATGAAGTTGTTTCTTCAATTCAATCTTTATGATATAATTGATCTAGATACAAGGGGGAAATAAAATGGAATACTTTATCCAGAACCGCTGGAGACCTGAAAAGAACTATTTGATATATTATGGTCTTAGGAATAAGAAAGATTTATTTAAAAATAAAGTAAGGTTAACAAATAAACAAAGAATATTAATTCAAAAACTACCCAAGGATTTAAATAATGATGAATTATTAATATTAAAGAAATTGATCGGAAAACAAATTGTCTTAAAAGAAAACCTAATAAGAACACCAACATCTTTAAAAGAAGCTCATTTTTGTAAGGAATGCGTCGCAAATGATTTTATTATTCCTGGTTTAGAATTCGATGAAGAAGGCTTATGCCCAATGTGTCAAACAAAAGAATTAGCAGGAGATTTAAAAAGCGTCATCCCAATTATGAATGATATTCCAAAGTCAAAAAAAAACCGATTTGATGTCGGATTATTTTATACCGGTGGAAAAGATTCTACCTACCTTTTATATTACTTATCAAAAGTATTAAAATTGAAGGTACTAGCAATGACATGGGAAATACCATTTATGTCTGAATCTGCAAGAAGAAGTGTTGAAAATGCGAAAAAGAGATTAGAGAATGTAGAATTTATTATTAAGAAAATAAATGATGTTGATTTGAAGATTATTTACAAAAAACTATATTCTTTAAATGAAAACACCTGTGCTTGCCCCTCTTTGGCATATATTCTCTTTTATCCAGATTTGGTAGAGAATAAAGTTCCATATTTTGTAGTCGGAAATGAACCGGTTCAAATGCTTGGTTTATACTATAACCATATGGCTCCTAAAGTTGCTTATACTTTTTCTAATAATAAACTTTTAAACTTATTAATAAATATCGGGAGAGTTATTACCTTAAAGCCGCCTTTTAAGAAAGGTCAAATGCAAACCCTCTTAACTATGAAACAATTAGCATATGGTGATAATCTCTTTAAAAAGATCTCTAGATATGAAAATAAATTAGTCTCTAATGTAGTTAATTCGATTAAAGAAGTAAAATCAATCTTAAAGCCACTTAAGAGAAGTATCAGAAGATCATCCTGGACCGGCAAGATACCAAGATTTGTCCATATTGATTTAAATGATATTTCCGGAGGAATATATGATTGGAATAATGTCAAGGATTTGATCATCAAAGAATGTGGTTGGGTAGGACCAGATGATTCCGGCAAAGGTCTTCATACAAGCTGTAAGATCGAAAAATGTAAAGAATATACCCAATTTCAAAGATTTTATCATATGAGAAGTAAAATGATTCCCTTCAGTGCCTTAGAAATATCCTTAGCAAGCAGAAATAAAAACATCAGTAAAGATGATGCAATTTATGAATTAGAAGAAGTACTAGGTTTTTCATTGACTGAAATTCCGGAATGTAAGATTATGAAGGATTATTTAGGTGTAGATTAATGAATCTTGTAGTTTGTTTTTCTCCAACAGGTGGTACAAAAAAGATATCTGAATATGCTGCTGATTATCTTAAATCACCTTTAATTGACCTGACTAGTTTCAAAAATCAAAATAATTTTGATTATTCAAAATATTACGAATATATTGTTATATGTTTTCCTGTCTATTCTCAAAATATCCCTAACCCGGTAATAGATATTTTGAAAAAACTAAAATCAAAATATTTTCTCTTACTTATAACATATGGAAGAATGAATATGGGTAATGTAATGTATGAAGCATTGAAGCTTCTTAATGGCACAGCAATAGGAGGAGCTTATATACCTACAAAACATACCTATAAAGTTGGAAATTACTTTTCAGATTATAATAAATTAAATTGTTTATTTGAGAGAATAAATAATAAAATTACAGAGAAAATAAAGTTCCCAAAATTACATAAAAACCCTCTCTCAAATATTTTTCCTAATTTAAGAAGCAGAAATGGCCTAAAATTAACAAAAACCGATAATTGTATTATTTGTAATCTCTGCAATAAATACTGTCCTACAAATTCTATAAATTACGGAGTAGTTAATAACAAATGTATTAGATGTTTAAGCTGCTATTTCCATTGTCCTAATAATGGTTTGAATATTAAGTATTCTTGGTTTCTCCAAATGTATTTAAGAAAAGACAAAATAAAAGATCTTATTATCTATTAGCTTTTATATAGTGCTACTCTGAGAAGATTATCTTTTGATTATTGATTAACTCACTATTAAAGTTTTCTAAACCGGCTATAGTAAAACATAAAAGTATATGCTCAAACAATAAACGCTTTTAGCGTTTTTTTATTTGTTTTGCCCTATTCCTACATTCGCTTAGTATAGAAAATTACGAAACATTCTCTGGCCAGGATTAGTACCATATTTATGGAAAAGCGAAGAAGAACTACAAAGATTTATATATTAAAAAGCCTTGACTTAAATATTATGTCTAGCTTCCAAGTTTATGTCCTATTATAAACTTAATTGTGTTTTTATATTTAATCTTGTAATCTCAAATCAAACTTGTTATTTACTATAGCGTGCATAATAACCCCTTCCCTAAGAAGATTGTTTTTAATAAGTAAGTTAATATGCATTTACCATCCATGATAATATATAACTAGATAAGATTAGATCTAGCTCATTATAATATGAGCATTTTATTGAATAGCTTAGGAAAACATTGATATATAGAAGTCCGATCAAACACAAATAACGAAAAATAAAGAGTCAAATACATACTAAAATGACTTCCTATAATGTATATTATGTTAACTAGGTAAAATGTAGGAGCTTGCCTAATAGATTAAATCTGTGTTTAAATGTTGAAATGAAATTATTTAATATATAAATTTAATGGGTTCTTGATAATGTTTATGGCTTGCAACAAGGAAGTCATTGTCTCGCTAAAGATAATCTTCTCCAGGGAGTTGTATATTTGGTTCGCTTAGAATCGATGATGAGTTATCTGAAAGATGGTACTACAAAACAATTTCCTAAAAAGGTTTATTGAGCGTTCTTAACCAATTAAAAGATCATCTTTTCTATGAGGTTAATTATATATCCAAAACCGATAAGCTCATCAGATCAGTGGTTTTAACTATTAGTCATGAAAAGAAACTCTTATTAGAGAAGGGTTCTTCTCTCGAACAATTAATTAAATAATAAAGGAATGAGCAAGCAAGTAAAAAAGGCTCCAAATATGGAAAGCCTTTGTTTTCATTCCTTAAAATTTCCTTTATTTTCGTTTATATTGTTCAGACTAGTACTTGATAGAAAACCTTTGAAAAGTGCAAATCAAGAGAGATTTAAGGGCTAATTTTATACTTTTGTTGCGTTTTTTATTAGAAGTGAATTTAGGTAAAAGAATATAAAAATCGACATATTTCTCCAAAAACATCTAAATAAACTAACTCATTTTGTATTTATGACAACATTTATTAAAAAATCATGACTATAAATACAAAATGAGTTAGTTTATTTAAATCACAAATATTTGCGTCATTTTATATAAAACGACAATATTTACGGTCGATTTTAAAAAAATAAAAAAAGTAGAATAGCGATGGTTCCGAAGATTTCTAAACCATTGAGAATTATCCCAAAAAGATTGAGGACAATTCCTGTTGTTGCATAATAACCACTTTTTCTGAAAATTTTTGCCTTTAGATAACCGATCATCCCACAAATGATTCCAATTAAGGAGAAGACAAATGTAGAGAAGATTAATCCAACCAACATCAATTCATCCTCAGTTCGACTGACTAGTGTTGTCATAATTAAAAACATTGATAATAAAGAAAAAGTTAAACTGATTCCTCCCAAGGAATTAATGACTAATAGGTTCTTCTTTTTTCTTCTTTCGTGTCTTTTTAATTCTTGTAAGCTCATGTCTGTGATTTGATTTTCCATATCCGCCTCTAATAATATTATTTTGTTATTATTATTTGTATAATAACAATTCTTATACAATATTGTAATATTTGAGCGGATTAACCTTTTATAAGAATTTAAATGGAGAACCATCCATCAAAAAAAGATAATCTTCTCAGAATAAGGATTTTAGATTCATATTATAGATGCTTATTGAGCCAGTTGAGGCAATCACTTATTACTTCTTCTTTGTTTAACTCCAAAAGTATCTCATGACGTGCTTTCGGATAAAGTTTTAATTCCAAATCTTTGATTTCCATAAACTTATAGGTTTTATAGAGTTTCGTAATAAGATTTTCTGGACCACCGACGGGATCAGCGGATCCACTAATAAAAAGTATCGGTAATTCCTTTGGAACTAATTCATAGTTATGATTGATAGTTCTTAGGCCTCTAAAGAAATCCCTAAAGAAGGCAGCGGTAAAAATACCTCCACAATATTCATCGTCAATGTATTTTTGAACTTCAGTCGGATCACGATTTAGCCAGTCAAAGTTAGTTTGGTTGGGGCGAAAACATTTATTATAACTTCCAAAAGTTAAATTGTCTAGAAGTTTACTTCTATAACGTCCACCTTTAAAGCGAGCAATCAGACAGGCCAAGATTATTCCTCCTCTGAGTGCAAATCTGGGTTGCTTTGCGGAGCCAGAAAGAATTATTCCGGATATTTTTCCTCCATGTAGTTGGGTAAATCTTTGAGTTACAAATGATCCCATACTATGTCCGAAGATGAAAATCGGTAATCCTGGGTTTTTGGTCTGAACATATTCAAATAATTCATAAAGGTCAGATACGAGAATCCCGAAATTATCCTTATCGGACATATACCCATAATCATCTTTATTTGATATTGAACCTTTATGACCACGTTGATTATAACCATAAACAAGAAAACCCTCAGAACTCAATCTTTCACCAAATTCCGAGTATCTTTCGATATGTTCGGCCATTCCATGAACAAGAATTACAATTGCTTTAAAATTTCTGTTTTCCTGATACCATTTATGAACTTCCAATAATCCATTTTGACTAAAGCTGAGTTTTTTTACCTCAGTTGCCATATTCCAACTCCTCCTATTGTATTTCTTTTAAAAAACTTGTTCCAATTTTAGTTTTCTTAACTTTAAAATTATCAGCGATTGTTGCCCCAATATCCGCAAAAGTCATTCGTACTCCTAAATCAAGGCCTTCTAAAGTACTATTATAAACTAATAGTGGGACATATTCACGGGTATGATCACTACCGGTATGGGTCGGATCATTTCCATGATCGGCGCAGACAATTAAGAGATCTTCAGGTGTTAAAAATTCCAGTAACTTGTCTAAGTCCCGATCAAATTCTTCAACACATTCCGCGTAACCGACAGGATTACGACGATGACCATAAAGGGCATCAAAATCAACTAGGTTCGCAAAACAAATACCGTCAAATTCTGTTTGTGCTATTCTGATAACTTCTTCAATACCTTGATGATTGTTTTTAATTTTATAAGATTCTGTAATTCCTTGACCGTCAAAGATATCATTGATTTTTCCGACAGCAATTACCTGATAATTTTCTTCATAAAGAGAATCCAAGATCGTTTTTTCAAATGGTTTTATCGCATAATCATGACGATTTGCCGTTCTCACGAATGTATCCTTGGTTTTTCCAACAAAAGGACGAGCGATGATTCTACCAACCATCCATTCCGTATTTTCAAGAGTGATTTTTCTGGTGATCTCACAAACTCTGTAGAGTTCCGAAATTGGAATAATTTCTTCATTTGCTGCAATCTGCAGAACCGAATCGGCTGATGTATAAATAATCAGTTCTTTGGTTTCAAGATGTTTTTCACCAAGATCATAAATAATCTTGGTCCCACTTTCAGCATAGTTACCGATAAATTTATGTCCAGTTTCTTTTTCAAGTAGATCAATTAATTCTTTTGGGAAACCGGTATCGGTAAATGAGGGAAAAGGTTTGGTAACAAAAAGTCCCATTAATTCCCAATGGCCGGTAAGTGTATCTTTACCGACACTCATTTCTTTCATTTTTCCGAAAGAAGCCAGGGGATAAGGATTTTCGGGTGTATTATGAACCTTAGTAATATTTCCGATTCCGAGTTTTTCTAGTGTTGGTATGGAAAAATCAATTTTACTATAACTTAAATGTCTGAGTGTATTAACTCCGGCATCTCCGTATTTTGCGGCATCCTCCATTTCCCCGACTCCAAGAGAATCAGCGACAATTACGAAAATTCGTTTAAATCTTTTCATTTTTTTCCTTCCTTATTTTTAGCTCGTGGATGAGCATCTAAATAAACTTCTTTTAATTTTTCGTTTCTGACATGGGTGTAAATTTCAGTAGTAGAGATATCTTCGTGACCGAGAAGTTCTTGAATTAACCTCAAGTCAAGCCCTCTTTCCAGCATATGAGAAGCAAAAGAGTGACGTAATGTATGAGGTGAGATGTTTTTCTTAATCCCGGCAGAAACCGCGCTTTGTTTCAAGATTTTCCAAAATGATTCCCGGGAAATTTGGGTACCGCGTACATTTAGGAAAAGAAAATCATTCTTCTTCTTTTTTAATAAAATTGGCCGTGAAGATTGTAGGTAAAGATTCAAAGTTTCAATCGCATATTCGCCGACCGGAACAATTCTTTCTTTCCTCCCTTTTCCGAAAACCTTAATAAATCCCATTTGTAAGTGTAGATTTTCAAGACGAAGATTGCATAGTTCACTCACCCGTAATCCGGATGAGTAGCTCAACTCTATCATCGCCTTATTACGAATTTCTAAAGGATTATCGCATTTTAGAGAATCAAGTAAAGTATTTACTTCTTCTATCGAAAAAATTACCGGAAGTTTTTTCTCCTGTTTTGGTGAGGTGATAAGCTTTGCGACATTCCGACTAATATACTTTTCCAAAAACAGAAATTTATGAAAGGACTTTATTGAGGTTAAAGAGCGCGCTTGCGAGGAAGTCGCATAATGACGTCGTTTAAGACTGGCAAGATAAGCTCGTACATCCTCAATTTCTATATCCTCTGGATTGGACTTCTTTCGGAATTTTGTCAGGAAATCACAATAAGCACGGATTTCCGATTTATATCCTTTCACGGTGTTCAAACTTAATTTTAATTCACCGGTCAGATAATATTCATATTCTTTTTGAAAATTCTCCATTTTACACCTGATATGTCACTATTATTATACTATATATTATGATTATTATTGTTGTAATTAAAATTATGTTTAAGTAGATCTTAAAATTCAGGTTTTGATAAGAAAAAAGATTAGTCAGCGATCTTAAAGATAATCCTAATGAAAAATAACAGACTAAAAGGAAGGCAGGAAGAAAAAGGACTAATTCTAATAATAATAGAAAGAGGAGATGCTTAATTTCCTCCGGAAAAAATAAAGTCAGAAGCGCCCCAAAAAGAAAGCCGCGAAAAAATATAATTAAGGATGTAAATAATAATCCGGTTAAGGAAAAACCTAAAATCCAGATTAAAAAGATATACCAATAGTTTGTAGTAAAAACTTCTAAAAAGTTTTTTCCGGTTTCCGGCGTATATTTCTGATCGGGAAATATAAATAGCCCGAAGATTAGACCCACAAGGTATAGACTTGTAATATAGATGAAAATCCGGTCTTTTGCCGGTCGGAACTTATTCATATTACTCCCCTCTAAATAAAATTAATCAGCACCTCATTTGATAGGTACAAACTTTTTTCGGGGATGAATAAATAATCTTTTTCAGCTTTAAGTAGTTTTAAATTAATTAGATTTTTAATAATCGGAAAAACTTCAAATGCATCGTGACCAAATTTTGTTTTGAAAGTTTTAAGATTAACACCTTCAATTTTTCTGAGGCCAAGAATCATCTCTTCGCTCATTCGGTCTTTCAAACTAAGTTCTACTTTTTCCCGGTAGACCGGTTCCTTTAAAACAATTCCTTCACAATAACGGTCAAGATTATTAACATTAGTGTATCTTATATTATTTATATAGTAGCTGCTACCTGCACCCACCCCTATATAATTCATATTATTCCAGTAGGTTAAATTATGTTTAGATTGATAGTTTTTCCGGGAAAAGTTGCTGATTTCATAATGAATGAAACCTTTTTTCTTTAGATATGCAAGAATCTTTTGATAGAGCTCTGCTTCTTGATCCTCATCCATTCTTTCAAACTTATCTTCATCGGCCAGTTTCTTTAAAATTGTTTTATCTTCTAGTATTAAAGAATAAGTGGAAATATGATTAGCTCCATAGGCAATTGATTTTTTTAAGTCACTCTTGACTTTTTTGAAATCGTCACCCTTTATACCGTAGATTAAATCAATATTAACATTATTAAAAGCGGCAGAGCGTAAAATTTCCATAGCTTTTCTAACATCTTCTTCATTATGTTTTCTATTTAATATCCTTAACTTTTCCGCATCAAAGCTTTGGACACCTAAACTAATTCGGTTAATCCAGCCGGATTTGATGTTCTTGACAAATTCCGGTGTGATATCATTAGGATTGGCTTCGATTGTAAACTCTTCGATTTTACCAATATCAATCAACATCTTAATATTTGTAAGTAGGAAATCAAGAAGATTCAAAGGCAAACTACTTGGAGTACCACCACCGATATAGATTGTTTTGAGACCAGAATAGTATTCCTTTTTCATCTTTAATTCTTCAACTAAATGATTAATGTATTTTTGTTTTCTTTCTTCTTTCGCAACCATTTTATAAAAGTCACAATAAGAGCAAATTGAAGAACAGAAAGGAATGTGAATATAAAGCGATTCTATTTTATTCATCATCTATACTTAAAACCGACAAAAATGCTGATTGAGGAATTTCAACATTTCCGACCGCTTTCATTCTTTTCTTTCCTTCTTTTTGTTTTTCTAAAAGCTTCTTCTTCCGAGTAATGTCTCCGCCATAACACTTTGCAAGGACATTCTTCCCCATTGATTTTACATTGGTTCTCGCAATAACCTTTCCACCGATAGCTGCTTGAATCGGAACTTCAAAAAGTTGTCGGGGAATGAGTTTCTTCAGTTTCACCGTAATTAAATGACCGCGACGATAGGCAGAATCTTTATGAACGATTGTAGAAAGGGCATCTACTTTTTCCCCGTTTATTAATATATCCAGTTTCACAAGTTTCGAAGGCAGATAACGGGAAAACTGATAATCAAAGGAAGCATAACCTTTTGTAGATGATTTCAGACGATCAAAGAAATCAAAAATGATTTCCGATAAAGGCATTTCATATTCTAAAGAAACCCTGGTTTGATCGATATAATGAAGATTTTTATAAACTCCTCTTTTGCTCTGACAAATCTCCATTATCGGTCCGACATATTCGCTCGGAGACATGATATCCGTCTTGACAAAAGGTTCTTCAATATCTTTAATAAATTGAGGTTCGGGAAGAAGGGCGGGATTATCAATGAAAATTGTCTCGCCTCTTTCCAGATTGACTTTATAATGAA
>CALEGD010000114.1 GCA_937877075.1 uncultured Acholeplasmatales bacterium | reverse complement strand
CATATGAATTTACTACTATGCCTAGTGGAGGGATAACTCTTTATGCGAAATGGAAAGCTAATAAATTTGTAATTACTTTTGAATCAGTGGGTGGATCAAATATAGAAAATATATTAATCGAGCAAAACGAAACAATAACTACCCTACCAATACCTACTAAAGTTGATTATGTTTTCAAAGGTTGGTCATTAGACAATATTATTATTCAATTACCATTAATATACAATTTTAATCAAGACATTACTTTAATTGCGGTATGGGAAAAAGTTGAAGAGACTTATACATACGAAATCATAAATGATCATGTGAAAATTACAGGATATAGTGGTAATAGAAATTCACTTATAATACCAAACACAATTGAAGATTTGCCAGTTAAAGAAATAGGCGATGAAGTATTTAAAAACAATTCATCCTTAACTAGTGTCGTTGTTGGTGATTTTGTAACAATGATAGGTAACCGAGCTTTCTATGATTGTATTAATTTGAAAGAGATATATTTTCCGAATACTACTAAGACATTTGGAATTGAGGTATTACGGGGTTGTAATTCACTAGAAGTAATAACCATTTCAAGTGAAGTATTATTTAGATTAAGTTATCTATTTGATGAATACTTAGATTCTTACTACATTCCTAATTCTCTTAAATTAATAAAACATGTTATCGGAGGAAGTTTTATTGATAAAACGCTTGTTACTGAATATATTCCTTTTTTAAAGTTACAATTGGCAGATGATGTAACAACTATTGAGGATAATGCTTTTTCAAATTGTGAATATTTAACTGAGATTGTAATTCCAGAAGGTATTATTAGTATTGGCAATTATGCCTTTTATAATTGTCGGAATTTAAGGCCGCTTGTATTACCGGGTAGTTTAAAAACAATTTCAAGTAATGCATTTACTGGTTGTGTAAAACTGACTTTTTTAATAATTCCTATTAGTGTAGATCTTATTGACGCATCTGCTTTTGTCGCATGTAATAGTATAGTAATGTTTGCGGAAGCAAGTCAACAACCAAGTGGCTGGAACTCTAACTGGAATATTGAAGATTATGATGTAATTTGGGGATTTGTAGAAATAAAAGAAAGTGATACCTTTAAATATGCAAGATTCTCAAATGAAACTGCTGTTATTATGGGCTTGTCAACAACCTGCAAACAAACAGAGATAACTATTCCTGAAATGATTGAAGATCTTAGTGTTATTAAGTTACTTCCATATGCCTTTAGTAATAAAACAGAAATTGAAAAAGTAAACATTAATAATCCACGCATTAAATTAGAAATTGGTTTATTTATGGGTTGTTCTAAACTACAAAACATAACCTTTGTAACAGACACCCAAATTGATGAAATAAGCGACTTCGCCTTTCAAAATTGTGTGGAATTAACTGCTATTAATATTCCTATAGGAGTAACTAAAATTGGAAAATATGCCTTTAGTTATACCAATTTAACAAACCTTGTTGTGCCTAGTGGTGTAATTATGATTGATCAAAATGCATTTAGTTCTTCAAATATAACAAGTATTAGCTTACCAGACGGATTAACCAATATCGAATATTCTGCATTCTCTTATTGCCAAAGTTTGACTGATATTATTATTCCAGGCAGTGTAATTAATTTAAGTGAAAGAGTATTTATTGGTTGTTATAAATTAACTAATGTTGTATTACTTGAAGGGGTAGCAACTATCGGGAAAAGCGCTTTTGATAGTTGTAATACTCTTACATCAATAGCCCTACCAAATAGTTTAACAAGTATTGGTGAATATGCTTTTCTTTACTGTTATGATTTATCCAATATTACCCTACCTGCTAATCTTACAAGTATTGGTCAACAAGCTTTTAATCAATGTAAGAGTTTAACTAGTATCATAATTCCTGAAGGAATTACAGTCTTAGAAAATGGAGTGTTTGTATATTGTCTAAAATTAGTTAGTGTTGAACTTCCAAACAGTTTAACAACAATTAGTGCGAATGTCTTCAGTACATGTGAAATGCTTGAAAGTATTAATATTCCTGATAGTGTAGCAAGTATAGGCTCTCAAGCTTTTGCAGGATGTAAAAGTTTAAAGGCAATTGATATTCCAAATGGGATAACTACGATAAGTAGCGGAACCTTTGCTTCATGCTCAAACTTAACTAATGTTATTATTCCTAATACTATTACTAGTATTGAGGATAATGCTTTCTATGCATGTAAAAGTTTATTAAGTGTCTTTATTCCTAAAAATGTTACCAAAATAGCTTACTATGCTTTTTATGAATGTACAAATTTAGGAAATGTAATTTTACCTGTTGGAGGAACTATTGAACAAAATGCCTTTACTAATAGTGGCAGAATAGCTTTTTTTACTGAAGCGGACGAAAAACCAACTACGTGGCACAAAAATTGGAATCCTCATGGACGACCAGTTTTCTGGGGATGTATTGACATTAAGGAAGATAATCTTGTTAAATATCGTTCTTTAGATGACTTTACTATTGAAATTATTGGAATATCAACAAAATGTTTGGATAGTGTTATTACCCTTCCAGACACAATTGATGAAAAACCAGTCACAAGTATTAGTAATTATGCTTTCTACAATAGTTTACAGCTTGTAAATGTTAATATATCTCATGGGATAAAGCGAATTGGAGATTATGCTTTTGAACAATGTAAAAATTTAGAAGTAGTAATGATTGACGATGGTGTCAGTTATATTGGTGAAATTGCTTTTGGCTATTGTGAAAATTTAAAAACTGTAAATATACCGGTTAATGTAACTGTTATTAAAAGAAGTACTTTTACTGGATGCACTAATTTAAATAATGTAGAAATTCCAAGTAGTGTTAAGACAATTGAAGATAGAGCCTTTAATTATTGTTCAAGTCTAACAAGTTTGAATATTCCTGCTAGTGTAACAACATTAGGATTTGCAGTATTTACGGGCTGTTCTGGTTTAAAAAGTATTGCTTTACCAAATAGTCTTACATTAATTGGTTCAAGTGTCTTTTCGGGTTGTACAGAATTAGTTAGTATTACTATTCCTGGTAGTCTATCAAAAATTAGTTCTGATACTTTTTATGAATGTACTAGTTTACAAAATGTTTTTATTGAAGCTGGAGTTGTAGAAATTGGAAGTAGTGCTTTTGCAGATTGTACTAATCTTCTTCATATTAGTATTCCTGATACAGTTACTAAGATTAAGAGTAATGCCTTTTATGAATGTTCAAAATTAAGTAGAATCTATCTTCCTGATTCAGTTCTTTTTATTGAAGAATATGCTTTTGCCGGTTGCGAGAACTTATCAATTTATTCTGAACATCTAGACAAACCATATAATTGGGTTATGCGTTGGAACCCATTAAATCGTCCTGTAACTTGGAATTACCACGAATAATTACGTAAAAATAAAACTTTTTATTTTAATAAAAAGAACTCTAGCTGTGATTAAATCACAATACTAGAGTTTTTTAGTTTAAATGTATAATAGATATTAAATATAATTAGATTTGGGGATAAATTCAAATGTATTATAAATAAAGAAATCTAGATCCTCATACTCATTCATGTGGTGTTTTATATACCTGCTAGCCCATTATTTGGAATGAGCAGACACTATACAACATGTTCTTGTGGAGATAGGATTATAAAATCTTGCATGGGATTCGCTCCTGAACCAGGAGGAAAGGCGTTAACATTATGGTCAAGAAACCGGCGACAGAATAATTTTTACTAATTTAAAATTTGTATATATGATAGAGCTGTACAAACAAAATTTTCATTCATATAATAATCATCAAAAATCCAAACTGCAAAATTGCGTTTGAATTTACAATAAAGGTACATATGTGAAATAGTTTTTCAATTCAAAAATAATAAAACATACTTGACAAGTGTATTAATAATATAGTATTATAAAATCAAGGAGTTTTAACGATACAAAGGATGGAGAAATAAAAAAATTTAAAAGACTAGTTTTGTTATTATTGTTAGTTTTCTTAGTATTTATTTTAGTTGCCTGTTCAATAGCAACTTATACAATTACCTTTGATGTTGATGGTGGAGAAAGCATCGAAAGTATTAAAGTTGAAGAAAATGCTTTAGTGACTAGACCAAATGATCCAGTTAAAACTGGTTATGATTTCATTGAATGGTATGAAGATGCTGATAAAACTGAAATATGGAATTTTTCTAGTAAGAAAGTTCTGAAAAATATAACAATTTATGCAAAATTTTCGATTCAAAAATTTAATGTTACATTTGATGTGGATGGTGGCAGTCAAGTTGATGAACAAAGAATTGATTATAACACAGTTGTAAACGAACCCCTAACACCAACAAAAGCCAGGCATGATTTTATTGGCTGGTATAAAGACGCTTTAAAATTAAGTGAATGGAATTTTTTGACTGAAAAAGTTACAAAGAATACTACAATTTATGCGAAATGGGCGATTGCTAAAGAGGGTTGTTTTGATAAAGAAAAAGCAAATAATAATCTTCAAGATATTGTATATTTCATTGGTAAGTTTGGAAAAAACAGTGATAGATTTTTACGAGCCAAGCTTGCAGTAGATAATAATATAAAATTCTATACTTAATATTTAAGAATAAACTTGAATTAAAGACCTCAGCAAAATAATCACTAATTTTAATAGGTAATGCAACTTATTAGATGTTGTCGTAAAAAAGTTGGAAGGTTTCTAATTGATAAATAATTATTATTATAGAGGATTGGAAGGAGATAATTATGAAAAAAAGATATTTTGAAAAAGATCTAGAAACACTAAAAGATAACTTAAGTTTAGAAGGAAATGATTATAGTTTATGGATGTTTGATTCAGAGGATGAGAGCGAAAGCTATCATAATTATTTTGCTGTTTTTACAAATTATGGACTTTTTCTTATTCCTGGTTCTGCGTCCTTATTTAGTTTTGAATATTATCCTAGTAGAATGAAAATAATCAAGTATAATCAGATTAAGAATATTAATATATTTGAAAAAAAAGTATCCGATGTTCATTTGTCTGAAAATGTCACATTTACTGACTTTGATAAAGATGATAACTTTGAAATATTAGAAATCATTGATTTAATTGGGTTAAAGAAAAGTATATTATTGACTAATAAAGGTCTGAAGATAGAATTTGCGAAGTATTTTAATTTGGCTGTAAAACTAAGCAAATAACAATCTAATATGCAATAATAGTAACTTTTTAAACATATAAATAAAACGCTGTTAAATAATTAATAAAAATGACTATATTCACCACCGGAATATAGTTTTTTTGTACAATTTTCTTATTGCTTATTTAATTCTTTTACATTATATTAATATCATTCAAATTTCTTATATTTTACCGATTATATAAAGTTTGATAATTTGCTATGGCAAAATGCTTAGTTTTGGAAATTTAGAAAATAAAGATAGAATAAGTGAGGAAAATCATGAAAACATTGGGATTAGGCGGCGTGTTTTTACGGATGCAAAATGTTGATAAGATGATCGAATGGTATCGTGAGGTTCTTAAAATTGAGTTTTTAGATTGGAATGGAGCCATCTTCCTTCCTGCTCAAGAAAGTTGTACAATCTTTTCTTTTTTTTCTGAAGAAAATGACTATTTCCCCCTTAACCAAAGAGTGATGTTGAACTTTCAGGTTGATGACATGGAGGAATTTTTAAAACATATACAGGATTTAAAAATTGAGATTATAAAAGAGCCGGAGAAAAGTGAGTTTGGTCATTTCGTTTGGATAAAAGATCCAGAAGGAAACTTAATTGAGGTCTGGCAAAGAGAAGAACTATGAAAAACCTGAAGAATTATTTTATTATTCTTATTCAAACCCTACTTTCAATGTTTATCATTATCTTTATCTTAAGTTTCTCCTTTGATAAAGAAGCAGGCATGATTATTATTCCCGGTGTTTATGTTTATTTTCCTCTATTTGCTTTAATATTAATTGCTGTTTTTAATATATTGGAATTTCTTTTACGAAATTCTAATAAAAACACTATCAGTCGTCTAACACTGCTAACTATTTCTTTTTTTGCCGGTCTGGTTTTACTGAAAGATTCTCCTGATTTGATGAATATCGTCTTTCTGATTTTTGCCTTTATTATTTTTATCATTTTGATAATTGCCTTGATAAAAGATATTAAGAATGCTGAATCAATAAAAAAACCGGATAGAAGTCTTCCGGTTGGATGGTTTACAAAGAAATCATATTGGATTTATGTTATTGGGATTATCCTTTTGACTTTTCTAACAATCACTTTTATTCTCTTTTTTACGGAAATGTTTTTTTGGCTTCGTTTTATCTTTGGAATTTTACTTTTGTTTATTGCAGTCTTTTTTATGACTTTATTCCTACAAATCACTCCAATAAATAAAGTCTTGGTGAGATTTGAAAAGACTTTAAATTATGAAGAGTTAAAATCAAGCCTAGATGAATTCAGAAAAAATGATTTAGCCGAAGATTCAAGAATATATTTAGACATAATCCAAGCAAATTATCTTTATATGATTAATCTAGACGAAGCAATAAAAATTCTTTTTGAAGTAAAAAAACCTCAAAATCCCAGTTATGTCATTCAATATTATCTGATAAAACTATATGGATTATTGAATCAAAAGGACTATGAAGGCTTTGATAAACTCTATGAAGATGTTATCAAAGATATTAATGAGAAGAAGCAGAACTTCTGGATGAAGAAGTTTAGGGATGTAAAAGCTATAAAAGAAATGCACCAACAAGAAGTTTGTGATCCAATTATTGAGGAAACATTTAAGTTGACCGGAAAAACCTTGTTTTCGGACTTGGCTAATGCGATTGTGCTTGTGAAATATTATAAACTCAAAAAGAACGAAGATGAGTTTATTAAATATCGTGATTTCATTTTGGAAAATGGGAAACCATTATATCAGCTTTTGGCTGATTTGGAAAACATGTAGAGGGACGGGGTGGACCCGTCTTTTCTATGTTAATTGTTTTTACGAAGAGTTTTAATAATAAATTTTTGGTCCTCATGATAATCAATCAGAGGAAATGAAAAGCGAAAACGGGCTTCTTTGAGAAACTCAAAATAAAAATCTTTGTTTTTCGGATTAAGAACCTCATCTCGAACATAGATTAATCCTGCGCTCTTCCTTTCTTTTAAGGTATTAAGGAATGAAGCAGCAGTATACTTCTTAATATTTTCATTGTTTAGTGAAAGATAGAATCCGTATAAAGAATTCGTGTTTTCGAGAATTTCACTGATGCTTTTATATTTAGGATGATTAATGTTAAGGAAAACTCCGATGTTTTCGGAATTAGCTACTTTTTCTACAACATCTTGATTGATTTTATCCGGCTCTAGAAAGAGAAAGAAAAGAGATTCCTGCTTTGATAAAGCAAGAGTCAAAGCCGATAATTCAGGATAATCTCCCGGAAAGAAGCAGGCATAAGCTACTTTTTTATCGATTGTAAATAAATTTTCGATCTGTTTTACAGAAAGCTTCCGAGAAACTCTGAAGTCAAAATGTAGGACAATCGGTTTTATTGACTTGTTTACATCTCGGATAGTTAAAGCAATATTAATAACAAAGCGACGGATAATGCTTCTTTTTGTTCTTTCTAAGAGCATTTGAAGATAGATAAAAAAAGGAGAATTTTCATTAAATAGTTTCGGGAAAGCTTCCGAAAAAATCGGATAATTTGTCAAATTTAATTCCTTTGAAATACGCTTTAAATTCTTAATAGCTTTTTCAGGATTATTAATTATATCGTAGATTATTTTATCGAGACTATGTTCGATAAAAAAGAGAAACAGTTTATCACCAGTTGTCATTTAAACACCAATACCAGTATATCCGGACTTTAAAAAAAGATGACTGTTTACATATTATCGAATTTTAAATAAAGAATATAATTAGAATTGTCCGGTTTTAGAAATATTTAAGTAAGGAAGATGATATTTTGGTTAATGAAAAATTATTTAGAGAAGGAAATATTGTTAGAACGATTTTCAAGTTGGCATTACCCTTGGTTATCAGTCAGGTTATTAATGTCTTATATAATATTGTTGACCGGATTTATGTCGGTAATATTCCAGTTATTGGTGATGAAGCTCTTGCGGGTCTGGGAATTGCTTTTCCCATCATTATGATTGTCTCCGCCTTTGCTGCATTATTTGGGGTCGGTGGTGCTCCGATTGCCTCGATTCTGATGGGCGAAGGTAAAAAAGAAAAAGCCAGACAGACGATGATGAACAGCCTTGTGATGCTGATTATTATCGGAATAATTCTGACGGTGGTGATTTTAAGCTTTGATGAAGAATTGCTCTATCTCTTCGGTGCCGAAGAATCAATTATCGACTATGCTAAGTCTTATTTAAATATTTACGCCATCGGTACTGTTTTTGTAATGATTTCTTTAGGGTTAACTCCTTATATCACCGCTCAAGGTTTTTCAAAAGTGGCAATGATTACCGTTTCCATCGGTGCGGTTTTAAACATTATTCTCGATCCGGTGTTTATCTATATCTTTAATATGAACATTGCCGGTGCGGCTCTGGCAACGATTATTTCTCAAGCTGTTTCCGCTCTTTTTGTAATATTATTCCTAATCGGGAAGAAGCCGTCGATTAAAATCAGTTTCCGAAAGTTCAAATTTCATATTCGAACTACTCTTTCAATCATGTTTCTCGGTGTCTCACCCTTTATTATGAATGCGACCGAAAGTTTGGTTCAGATTGTCTTTAATGTTCAAATTGGGAAATATGCCGGTGATGATTACACCCTTTATATTAATATCATAACGATTTTATTGTCGGTAATGACTATTATTGATTTACCACTAATTGGATTTGCCCAGGGTGCCGCTCCCCTCATATCCTATAATTATGGCTATGGAAGGATGGACAGAGTGCGTGATGCGGTTAAGATGTTGATTAAATATTCCTTTATTTATTCCGTATTTTTCTATTTTCTAATTTTATTATTTCCTAATTTATTTGTTATTATCTTTAATAATAATCCAAAACTTTTGGAAATTGCTCCGAGGATATTTAGAATCTTCTTTCTTGGGTTTTCAATCTTTGGTATCCAAATTGCTTGTCAGAATGTCTTTATGGCTTTAAAACAATCAGTAATTTCCCTGATTCTGGCACTTCTTAGAAAAGTGATCCTGCTTGTTCCTTTCACATTAATCCTCCCGATCTATTTTGGTATTGACGGAATTTTCTATGCGGAGCCCGCTGCGGATATACTAGCCGTTCTGACTACCTTTATTGTCTTTCATATAACGTTTAATCGGATTTTAGATAACAAACTTCAAGAACTGGCAATGAATGATTTTGGAAAAGATTGGGTTTTAAATAAAAATGACTGAGAATAAACTCAGCCGTTTTTACGTATTTATGTATAATTCTAGAAATTGAGGTTGTTTTTTTTCAAAAGATATTGGATGATATCCTTTCTTGTGACAATGCCGATAAAGGTATCTCTGTCATCTAAGACCGGAATGAAGTTTTGTTGGGTAGAAGCGATAATCAGGTCCTCGATATTGGTGTCAATATAGATTCCAAAATTATCATGTTTACGAGGTACGTTTTGAATCGGGATTTCTTCCGATTTTTTAAAATCAAGCTGTTGGTGATTTTTGATATACCAAAGCAAGTCTCCTTCACTGATAGTTCCGACATACTTCCCTTCCCGATTGATCATTGGGATGGAAGAGTAACGATGGTATTCCATCTTTTCCAATGTTTGACGAATAGAATAATCCTCGTAAATAAAGGCAACCTTCTCTTTCGGGATTATAATAAACAAAATGTTCATTCTATCTCTCCTTTTTTGCTACTCCTTATTCATTATACATTTTTTATTCTTCTTTTTCAAGGTTGAAAGCATAATAATTGCTTTTTTAAATTCCTTACGATAAACTTAATTCAGGTGGATTTATGAAAACCATTATTAATTCAAGTACGGATCCTTTTTATAATTTAGCTTTGGAAGAATACCTCTTAAAGTACTTTCAATCTAATGAAGAGGTTTTTTATCTCTGGCGGAACTCACCTTCGATTATCGTCGGTCGAAACCAAAATGTTTTTGAAGAAGTAGATTTACGAGAAGTTGAAAAAGCGGGAATTCCTATCATTAGAAGAATATCCGGTGGCGGGGCGGTCTATCATGATTTGGGGAATCTTAACTTTTCTTTTCTTGTTCCTTATCTAAAAGAAAACCTCAATAATTATCAGAAATTTACCGAACCTATTATTAGGGTTTTAAGGAAAAATGTGATACCGGCAGAGTTTTATGGAAAAAGCGACATTAGAATCGGCGATAAGAAGATCTCTGGAAACGCCCAGAGTTTTTACCAAAAGCGAATGATTCATCATGGAACTCTTCTTTTTGATACTGATTTAGACAAGCTGGAGAGCTTCTTAAAAATAAATGACAACTATCAATCGAAAAGTATTCGCTCAAATCCCAGTAAAACCGTTAATCTGAAAGAATATTTACCTGAGGATTTTAAGATAACCGATCTTTATATCAGTCTTGTAGAGGAGATTGTCGGTAATTTAAAAAACAAATTACTTAAATTAACTCCCGATGACATTCAAAAAGTAAAAGAATTGCGAGATCAGAAATATCAAACTTATGAGTGGAATTATGGAGAATCCCCAGAATTTACACTTTCAAGGGAAGAACCTTTTTTTCTAAAATTAAATGTAAAGGAAGGGCGTATATTCAATCTTGATTTAAACTTTCCAACAATTACTCTTGATAAGAATTTAGAAATGAAGAATTCCTTAATCGGACATAGATTTATAGAAAGAGAAATTAAAGAAATTCTCTTAAATTTATCAATGGAAGAAAACTTAAAGTTAAAATTTTTAGACAATGTATTTAAATAACTTGTCTCATTAAATAAAGCATTTCATCACTGCTATAGCAGAGAGAAATGCTTTATTTTTTCATCATTCAACTTGCAAACAAACTCTTTTTATAACCCAAATTATATTGAAAAAGGTTTATAACAATAACATTTTAAAAAATCAATAACCTTTTCTATTTAAATGCTAATTGAATTTCCTTTAATGCTTTTCTTTAGATTTTCGAAATATATTGTTGGGTCACATTATATTTTAAAGCAATTTCTTTCTCCTTTAAATTCTCGAAAAAATAATCTTTGACTACTTGTCCTACAAAAGGAGTTAGTTTTTGTAATATTCTTTCTAAATCCATTCGGAAATCCGTAATATTTCTATTTTGATCTTCATCCACAATCAGATCAATCGCTCTTTATGATGAAACTAAATATGAAATCATGACTTGTGACAAATTTAAAAATAAAATGGTCTTTGAACATAGATTAGGAAATACAATAATCAAATCAATTACGACATCAAAGGGCGAAGTTACCAGGTTTACTAAGAATGATTATAATCAAATAAGTTTAATTGGTAAAAACATAGCTAATACTGAAGTTGTTCGCTTGTTTTATGATACATAAAATAGAATTAAAGAAATTCGTTTAGAAGGTGAAGAAAAAGTATATGAATTTACTTATTCTTATTCTAGGCTAGACACAATTACGCTTCATAATTATAGTCTCAGCAGTTATATAAGCAGTCAGGAAAGAAAATTAATTAAATTAGATAATCTGGGCGGTGCCAAATATTCTTATGAGTATGGTAGGTTGACTGGTGCTTTTGATATGACATCGGGCTATGGATTTAAGTTTAACTATAATGTTGGGAAAGTTGAAAGAGCCCAAGAGTTTGCAAATGAATGAACAACTGACGGTCATTTTGTCAGTTTTCAATATGGAGATAATACCGCAATTAGGAAAAACAGCTATGGAGAGGCAACGATATTTTATTTCGACCAATATGGGAGAAATCGTTTAATTATGGATGAAAATGGAAAAACGGTATCAAAAAATTTCGATGTCATAAAAAATTCTATTTCAAGTAGGTTACTTGGCCAATCAAATACGCAATTACATACTATTAATATGTTAGAAAACCATAGTTTCGATGCTGATGATGACCTCTCCGGTTGGATCATTACTAAAGGAAATGAGAGCATTGTAAAGACTGAGCATGGAGGGGTTTACGGAGAGAAATATCTCTTAATTGATAAAACTGCTGGTGAAACAGTTAGTGTTTATCAAAGTGTCGCTCGCCCCAGAAAAGGAAATAGTCAGTTGAAGGGCTTTATCAAGTATCAAGGTAATGATTCTGTAGTTGCAGCTGATAATATCAAAATTGAAGTAAGAGTTGAATATAAATTGCTTGAGGAAGTGCAAAACCCAAGTGCGTCAAGCAGTGGTTCAAGTAGCACAATAACAAATAAAGAAGTTAAGTTTGAAAAGTTCTGCGTGCCTACAATGTCGTTCGTCGGTGAATCGGACTGGATTCCTTTTTCAATAGATAATATTTCAATTCCAACTTAAGCTTATGATATCAAAATGAGTGTTCAAATTAAGCTGACAGGCAATAGTATGGTAGTTGGAATTGATGATTTGCAATTATCTTTGGGTTCCATTGATCAAAAAGTTCGATATAATTATGTTGAAAACGGATATATGGAATATCACTATGCTTTTTGGCCGAACAAATGGGAATTTGAAAACTGTAATCCAGGTGATGTTTTCATGATTGATGAGGGGACGACTCTCTTTCATAATGAAAACCTTGGTGAAAAGGTTGTAAAAATCAAAGGAGATCCTAGTGTCCCTAAAAAGATGAAACAAACTATTAAAATGAGAGGTAACGCTGACGATGAATTGATTTTCTCTGTTTTCTCAAAAGCATATACGAATCAACATGATCAACATTATGCTTATCTAAAGATTCATTACATTGATATTGATGAAGAAAACACTCATAAATTTAATTTTGATGAAAATTTTTCTGATTGGCAAGTTCTTACAAGAAATGTAATTGCTGAATATCCCTATGATAAAGTTGAAGTTGGAGTTGTGTATCAAGGTTGTAATTATGCTTTATTTGATGCTATTCAATTATAAAGATAATCTTGGCAAGTATTATAATTATGATGAAAAAGGAAATCTGATTGAAGTAGCTAATAGTGGTGTTGGTTCTACGAATAGCGATTATAATGAAGGATGTAATTTAAAGGAATATACAGATCAAGCGGGCGCATCTTATAAATTCACATATGAGAATAATCGAATCAAAACAGTATCTGATATTGAAGATAATGTAGTTAGTTTTGATTATGATGATAGGGGAAATGTAAATAGCTTAAAACTTAAAACTAGAGATGGCGAAGTCCTTGAGACCTCTCAAACGTATGACTTAAACGATAACCCAATTTCAATTATTGACGAAAAAGGAAATAAAACAGTAAATAGCTTTGATAGTTTTAATCGACTTCAGAAAAGCACGGCACCAAATGGGTTAGTTACGACTTATAAGTATAGTAAGTTTGGAGAATTAAGCAGCCTTATTGGTGGTATTGGAGAGAATAGTCTTCAAGGAACATATGAATATGAGAAAGGCTTAATTAAAAAAATTACAACAGCTAATGGAACTGTTTATGATTTTGTTTATGATGCCTTTGGAAATATTAAGAAAGTTTATGTTGATGATGCTCTTATAGCTGATTATGAATATAAATACATTCAAAATCTAAATTCTGGTTTAATAGAAAAAAAGAATTATGGTGATAATTCTTATTCATTCAAGTATGATAGCAAAAGAAGACTTATAAAAGTCTTATATAACAACAATCTTCTTGTTCAATATAAATATAATGAAATGGATTTAGTTAGTGAACTACATGATGTAGAAAATGGGACTATCAAGCACTTTAATTATGACCAAAAAGGAAAACTAATTAAAATAACTGAAGATGATAATTACATCAGATATGTTTACGATAATTTAGATAATCCTCAAAAAGTATCTTATAAGATTGATGATGATACCAGAGATTTTGATTTTGAATACACCTATGAATATAACGAATACAATAAAGATGGCTATGTCAACAGACTAGATAAAGCTTTTATGGACGATATTATCATTGGTGATACTGCTAATGGTAAATATGGTGCTAAACAAATAGAGAAGACTACAAACAATGAAGTAATTGATTATATGAACACTTTTAAGTTTTCTAATTGTTTGCGTAATCACGATAGATTTAAAAAATGCTAATAGCAGTAGAAAATCAACTTATTCTCAAGGGAATAGTTTCACTATTTATAAATGGAATAAAAGTTTTGAGAAGAATAAGAGTTTCTATTTTTGGATTAAACCAAGTGGGGATTTTGAGGAAAGAAGAGTATTTAGCCTAAGATGTAATGAAGGCTTAGAAGAAGCTTTATTTATTGACACTCTTGAAGATGGTAGATTATGGTTTACTAGTGCTGGCGAAGAGGATAAGCATCTATATACAGAAGACTCACTTATTCTTAATAAGTGGAATTTGATAGGACTAAATATTAAAGAAAACAATGGTAATATGGATGTCTTACTTTCACTTAATGGGAAAGGAACATCTTTAATCTTTGACGGAACTTATAGTAATGAAGGAAGTACAGTATTCATTCTTGAATCAATTGATAGGATGACTGTTGGTAAATTTGAACCTTATCTTCTTTCTACAAATTCAAAAACCACCTCTTCCTCAAACGAAATAGTAGTTTCTGATCTTAATATGCCATACAATCTCTTTTTAATGGGCGTTGGAGCATTTAATCATACTGAAGAGAGTTTCAAAGGAATCTATAATGAAGGGATCAGGTTCTTATCTTTAGAGAATCAAAAGTTTGAAAAACCATCAAGCGGTGTGATTTATTATAATCATGATTTATACGATGAATTTGATGTAATTACATTAAATGGGACCTTTGAATCTCGTAAAGGTAATAAACCAATTAGTTATACATATACTGATAAATCATTTAGAGTTGATAAAACTAAACTTTTTAAATTAGATGAAACTTTGGTTTATAAGGATAGTCAATTATCTCATAAAATCAGAAAACATGTTTATGGTAGTTACAATGGCCTAAGTAATCTAACCCCAGGAAACAAAGCTAAATTAGTTTATGATTTAGGTCTAAGAGAAGAAGGAAGCATCATCATTAAGATTAAACCTGATAGTTTAGAAGGATCAGGAAACAGGTATATCATTTCTTCACAAAATGGAAATACAGTAAAACTAGGGCTTGCAATAAATAACCTAAATCAACTAATGTTGATTTATAATGGTAATACCTATAATAGCGAACTAGTCATAGAAGAGAATAAATGGCAAACTGTTGGTTTAAGATATACTCCTGGTCAAATCATTATCAATTGTAATAAGTCTACTAAAACATATAATTATACAGTTGATTTAACTGGTTGTTTAACATCTATTGGAATGAAGATTCTTAGTGAGGTTCCATGTGAACATCTAATTGGTGTTATGGAAATGCTTAGTTATACTAAGCAATTAATATCTAATACTACCCTAGATAAGATAATAGAAGAAGGAGAAGCAATCATTGCTAGAAAAACCTATGATGTATTAGGTCGCGTAGATTCAAAGGAAATACTAATCGGTGACAAACAGATTAAAACCGAATATGAATATGAAAAAACTTCATCCGGAAACCTTACAACAACACTAAACAAAGAAATACAAAACGATGGTACAGTAATAACTTATCAATATGATTCATGTAATAATATCACTCAAAAGAAAGTTACAAAAGATGAGGTTATTCTAGAAATCTATGAATACCAATATGATTTCTTAAGTAGATTAAAGTTAGAAAAGTTCTTTGAAAAGGGTCTCTTTAAATATCACAGAGAATATAAATATGATAACAACAACAATATTAAAACCATTATTCAAAAAGATTTAGAAGGTAACACCATTAAAGAATCTGTTTATAACTATATTACAGAAAACAATAATATTTGTGACCGACTGACTAGTATTGAAGATATCACATATGATAGTAGTGGTAATGAGACTAAAAGCATAAACAGTATCTTTGAATATAATGATAGCATAACCGGCAATCCATCAAAGATTATCGAAAATGGAAATGAACTTAATCTTACTTGGCAAGGTAGAAGACTCTTAAGTATTAATGATATTACATACAAATACAATGATGCTGGAATAAGAATATCTAAAACAAGTCCAACAGAAAACAAACAATTTATCTTAAATGGATCTTCAATCATTCAAATGAAAGATTTGAATGATTCCTCTAAAGACATATTCTTTAACTATGATGAGGTAGGATTACTCTTAGGATTTACTCTAAGAGAAGAAGAGTATTTTTATACTCGAGATATTACCGGAAATATTCAAAATGTCATTGACACAAACGGAAATATTTTGGTAAAATATAACTATGATGCTTGGGGAACAGTAACTAAAACCAATATAGCTAATACAGATGAATCTGCTTTAGTTATGGAAGTAAATCCTTTTCTTTACAAAGGTTACTTCTATGATGAGGAGACTGGACTGTATTATAATGTAACACGTTATTACAATCCTGAGTGGGGAAGATTCCTTAACGCTGATGATGTTAGTTATCTTGATCCTGAAAGTATTAATGGACTGAATCTGTTTACTTACTGCGGAAATAATCCGATTATGAGAATTGATCCTTATGGAAATGCTTGGTGGAATCCATTTAGTTGGAGTGCAGATACTTGGGGTGCCATAGGATCAGCTATTTTAGTGGGAGCTTCAGTTGTGGGTCTTGGAGCTTTAGCGGTAGCAACTGGTGGATTAGGTGGAGTTGCTATTATGGCAGTTGCTTCTGGTATGGGGTTTGGTGCCGGAATTGGTGCTGTTTCAGCTATTTCAAGTGGAACTAGCGTTACTGCCGGGATATTAAGCGGAGCCATAAAAGGAGGAGCGACTGGTGCAGCAGTTGGATTAGGAATCATGACTGGTGGAGGTGCCTTTACTGCAATGGGAGGTCTAGCAGCTTTTGGTGGTGCAGTAGCATTAAACTTTGGTGCCGGAATGCTATCTTATACTATTGATAATGGATTAAACGGAAGAGGGTTAACTTGGAAAGACGCTTTAGGAAGCGGTAGTATGCAAGCTTTAACTGGCGCGTTCGCTTTTGGTGCTGGTGCAGTTATAGGCCAAACAGGTTTTTATAATATACCAGGACAGTCAAGGCTCTTATCATCGCAATGGATTGGTAACTTTGCAGCAGGACAATTCTTTAAGGGATTAATGTTGTATCCGTTCAGTTTTACTTTCTCTTTATTGCAAAAAAATAATTTTAGCGGGAGGTTATAATATCAATGAAGTTAAAATCCAATAGACGGTTTATAATATACTTATATTTGCCATTTTTAATAATAACTTCTATTTTATTGTTATTTTTAATAATAAGTTTTATTATTAACCATGAGACAAGAACGGAAAAATTATTTATTTTAATGTTATTTATAGTGATTGAATGCATTATGATTTCTATAATACTAATTGCAAAGTATTGGAAAGGTAAAAGTTATATTTTCAATACTGGTGAAATAATAGTCTATAATAAAGGAATATTACAAAAAACTATACAAGTTTCAAATATTGAATATATGCATTATTATCCATGGAAATTCCATTACTTTATTACGATGTTTGCAGGATCATTAAATGAAGGTGGAGCAATGAAAATTCATATAAAAGAAAAAGATGGTAAAAAACATGAATTAGGATTTATAGGTCTTAAAGATGCAAGAGAACTAAAAAAAACTTATAATGATTTAATGACCATTTTTTATTCAAAAGAGTAATTGCTATAATAATTAGATAAGCAATAGGAATATAGTGAAAAAAGCACTTTAAAAGTATAAAAAATTCAAAATCTATTGTTGATTTGGTATCATATAGATTTATAAAATGGTAGGAGAAAAACCAATCTCAAGTTCGTATTTTACCACCAAAACCTATGTTTATTTAATGTGAATTTACACCACATATTATGTAAGGAGCAAAAATGAAACTAATCTTTTATAAAAATAGTGAACATCTTTGGGCTTGCATTGCTTCTGGTCTTCTTTTACATATTGTTTTATTGTATGTAGTTATTTACACAAAAGTAATTGAGTCTTTTGTAATATTTATTGTTTGTATAATAGCTTTTCTTTTGATTATATTTTTTACTAGAAAATTATTATTTAAGAAAGTTGAGTTCAACAATTATGAAATTAGAGTAAGATATAGAGAAAAGGTAAACGAAATTTTTAGGTGGAACGATATAAATGATGTATCAAAAAGTTTTCGTTATAGAACAAGAAACTTAATTTTTACCAACAATGAAGGGCAAGAAATTATCATAAACGTAAATAACAAAAAGATAAGAAAAATAATTGAATTATGTCCTAAAGATAATCTTAAAGAAAAAATGAGAAGAATTAATTTTATTTTTTGATATTAGATATAGTTAAACTAAAAAAATTGGATCAAAGGTTTTTATTTATACGAGAGTTTGATTATAAACTGTTATAACATATGAACCTGGTATGTTTTTGAAACTTTGTGGTGGAAAGAATACCATAGCACAACCAGCACAATATGTTACGCTTAGGCCATATGGTCGCTAACATTAAATTATTTGAATCAAAGCCTGATAAAAAAATTGATTATTATCGTCTTTATGTTATACTTATAGAGGGGGATTTGAGATGATCAAACTTAAAAACATAACGAAAATCTACACTTCAAAAAAAGGTTCAAACTGTACTGCATTGAACAATATTAGTCTTTCATTCCCTGAGAAAGGAATGATTTTTTTGCTTGGCAAAAGCGGCAGCGGCAAAACAACGATGCTGAATATTTTAGGAGCACTGGACAGTCCTTCTTCTGGGGAGATGCTTTTCCAGGATGAGAGAATACAATGCAGCACTAATACATATCGGAATAAACAAGTGGGGTTCGTTTTTCAAGACTATAATTTGCTCGAAACCGAAACAGTAGAGCAGAATTTACTTCTAGCTTTACAATTACAGGGTAAAAAAAACAAAGAGCAAATTGCTAATGTGCTTAAACATGTTGGCTTAAAGGGATATGAAAAACGTATGCCCTCTGAATTATCCGGTGGCGAAAAGCAGCGCATTGCAATTGCTCGTGCCCTTGTTAAGAATTCCAGTTTAATTTTAGCAGACGAACCGACTGGCAATCTCGATAACGAAACAAGCATAAGTATTTTTCAACTTCTAAAAAGAATTTCTTCCGAAAAGCTTGTTATTGTAGTAACCCATGACAGAGAAAATGCCGAAAAGTTCGGGCAAAGAATTATTGAGATAAAAGATGGCAAAATAATTAGTGATAATATTAAAGATCAAAATATTTCAACTTCATATGAGTCCGCATGTGGTGATAATAGTAATATTAGATCTACTTTCCCTACAAAGCTTGCTTTTAAAATGGGTTTTCATAATTTGGGTAAAAGAAAGGCTCGAAGTATACTTACTGTCATTATCGCAATCTTAAGTATTTTCTCAATGGCTTTTGCTCAAGTTTTAACGACTTTTTCCGCTGAGAAATCTTTGTCAAAAACAATTAGTGCTAACGATGTTGAATATATAGGAATATATCAAAATTCGACAGAAAATGTTGTTAGGCCCTATTCTGAATGGGTCTCTTTAGATAATAACATCTACACCGATACCGTTAAAGACTATAATTGCATTAAAAATATAAATAACTTTTTTATAGTCAATTCTAAACAACATATGCTTGCTTTTGCTTTTGATTTTCATTATGCAGAGGAGTTGACCGATGACAGCGTTTATATTACGGATTTTCTTTTGGATCGACAAATATTTTACGGAATGTCCGTATCCATTGATGGCGTAAATTTTTTCGAATTTGATCCCTCCTCTCACTCATATGAATGGCTTATCGGGAAAAACGCTAAGATCTCTAATCGGTCTATACAAGCTAGTAAAATTGCAGGGATAGTGAAAACCGATTATAAATCTTATTATGACGAGACTTTTAGTGAATATAAGTCAGCTCAATTTCCATACCAAAATGATAAATTATTTTTTAGTAAAAAAGCCTTCTTGGACAATTATTATTTCAATAGTATTTACTGTACTGAAACATACTTGCAATCTCTAACGAGAAGGATTGATTTTAGCGACGAAAGCCGGATTAGTCTTCTTAACGATGTGTCAAATATACCGTTAAATAGATTAGAAATGATGAGTAAAGATACCGATTTGGAAAACATTTTAACATCTACATCATTATATAATTTAGAAGACTTAACTCTGTTGCCTTCAGAAATTATTGTTTCGATGGATCTTTATAATCGTTTGTTTAATAATGAAATTTCTTTTGATGATTTTATTGGGTTCGATTCTAATGGATTTTTTGCAAAAAAATCCCCTCAGAAGCTAGGAGCAAAAATAAAACTAAACGTATCTCTCAAAGAGAATAACCAAACCATTTTTACCGATCAAGAATTTATAATTGCCGGAGTAAAAATGACCCGGATTCTGGTTCCGGACAACACCTTTGATTATTCAATTTATGTTAATAACATGATTTTAAAAGAATGTGCCAAATTTGGCTATAAAAACAACAGGACATTGTTAAAGCTAAATGGTAATGAAAAATCAGATTATAGTTTATTAACTACGCTTAGGAAGCAGTATGATGTAGTTACTGAATTTGAATATTCGAGACCTATATATGACAATGAACAAATGCAAAAAAATATAGGAAATACCTTTCTTGTGTTTGGAATAATTACGGCGTTAATGACCGTTCTCATAATGATTAGCTTGATTTCACTCAGTATTTTAGATCAAAAAAAGGAAATAGGAATTCTTACAGCTTTGGGTACACAGAAATCAGACTTATTTAAGATTTATCTTTTTGAGTCATTTATAGTTTCGATGATTATATTTATATTAAGTACCCTTTTGACTGTTTTGACAACGTTTTGGAACAATATACAAATGTCAAAAAATACTTTGCCAAATATTATATTTATAAGCATGCAGCCAATGACTTATATTTTTATATTTCTTTCTTCCATAGTTTTATTAAACGTTGCAACTCTAATACCGCTGAGAAAAATTTTTAGAATGAAACCTATCGATGCAATAAAATTTTAGGAGGAAAAATATGAGAAAAATAATGATTCTTTCAATGGTTTTGTGCATAACCTTGATTATAGGACTTATATTGCTTATCCCTGCAATATCTCCTAAAATCAAATATAGGCCAGGAACATATCTTTCCTATGGGGGAGGCAAAGGTACTACCCAATCCGAGATAAGATTATATCCTGCAACAAAATACAGAATAACGGAGTGCACGTTTATTGCCAAGTACTATGATAGAAACCAAAACTTAATAAAACAATTGAAATGACTATAACATCTGAAAGGCAAAGATGGGATACGCGTGATACAGAATTTTCTAGCGCTCCTATGAGATTGGAAATAGAAATTTTAAATATAAAAGTAAACAATACGGCTGATATTATCCTTTCAATAATTTTATTATCAGTGTCCTTATCTACTGCTTTATTTTTAATCAAAGAAAAAATAAAGGGAAAAAAATTAAGAGATAAACGATATACTATTACCTGATATTGTAGCTTATAACAAAGTTGATGTTTTATATTTTATGAACATAAATAAAAATATATATAAAAGAATCATAATCCATTCATTAATTTTATGCGAACCAAAACTAATTAAAACTTGCCAAGAATTCCTGGCAAGTTTTTTATAGAAGATGAATTGGTTTACTAATCGCTGCCATAGCCGCTTCCATAATTGCTTCCGATAAAGAAGGGTGTGGGTGGGTGGTTTTTGAAATTTCGTGAATGGTGCCTTCGAGCTCCATTGTAATTGCACCCTCAGTAATCATTTCCATGGCGTTTTCTGCGACAATATGGAATCCGAGAATCTCACCGTATTTCTTATCAGCAATAATCTTGACAAATCCTTCAGCCTCACCGTCAGCTAAAGCTTTACCGAGGGCGGAAAGCGGAAACTTTCCGACTTTGTAATCTAAGCCATGTTCTTTAGCTTGTTTCTCGGTTAGACCGACCATCGCAATTTCAGGGAAGCCGTAAATTCCGGAAGGAATTTTATTGTAATCAATTTTACTTTTTTTACCTAAGATATTTTCTACCGCAACTATTCCCTCGTGGGAAGCTACATGGGCAAGCATCATTTTGCCATTAATATCACCGATAGCATAAATATTAGGGATGCTCGTTTGTAAGTATTCATTTGTAATGATTGCATCGCGATCCATTTCTAGATTCAAATGTTCCAGACCTTTGGTATTAGCCCGCATACCGACACTGAGTAGTATTTTTTCTGAATTTAAACTTTGACTTTTTCCGTCCTTTTCGTAAGTAACAACATCTTTGTTTACGCCATGTACTGTAGCGCCGGTAATAACTTCTATCTTATTTCTTTTCAGGATTCTTAAAAGCAGGGTTCTAGCTTCATCGTCGATATTGATCAAGACATTATCGAGTTTTTCAAGGATCTTAACTTCAACACCGAAGGTTGCAAAGATTGTAGCGAATTCTACTCCAATAACACCACCGCCGATAATCACTAAGCTTTTCGGAAGTTTTTTTAAAGAAAGAAGTTCCTTACTGGTTACAATCACCCCTGCTTCATAAGCTTCTTTAACTCCGGGAATTGGAGGAATGATCGGAGAAGATCCCATAGCAAGAATTAGATTCTTGGCTTCTAAGATTTCTCCGTTTACCTCAACCCGGGTGGGATCAAGGACTTTTGCTATTCCTTGAATTACTTCAACTCCGTTTTTATTAAGGAGCATTCCGACTCCGTCCGTCAACCTTTTTACAATCTCATCTTTACGGTTTACGATTTTCTGCCAATCAGCTTTAAGACTTTTTTGATCGAGTTTAATTCCATATTTATCGGAATTTATGATATTTCGATAAACCTTGGCACTTTTAATTAAGGCTTTGGTGGGAATACAACCGATATTTAAGCAGACTCCGCCTAAGGCTTCCTTTTCAATTAGTGCAACCTTGGCTCCGAGTTGGGCGGCTTTAATGGCGGCAACATAGCCGCCGGGACCGGCTCCGATAATGATAATATCATATTTCTTCATTGCTTCACCTAATTTAAGAGCAGAAGCATCGGATTGCTGAGGTATTCTTTAACTCTGATGAGGAACCTTCCGGCATCTGCCCCGTCAATAATTCGGTGATCAACTGCAAGTGACAGAGGTAGAATATCAGCAATTGATATTTCATTATTTTCAACTATCGGTTTTTTGTGAATTTTACCGATACCAAGAATCGCTACCTCTGGATACTTGATAATCGGAGTACCAAAGAGTGAGTCAACCGCTCCGTAATTAGTTATTGTGAAGGTGCCGTTTTGAATTTGGTCAAGTTGAACGGTGCGGTTCTTAGCCGCTTCCGCTAAACTTGCTAACTCTGTTGCTAGACCAAATACACTCTTTTGATCAGCATTTTTAATATTAGGAACGATTAAACCTTCTTTGGTATCAACGGCAATTCCGAGATTAATGAAGTTCTTAAAGACGATTTCTTCATTTGCTTCATCAAAACTGGAATTAAAGATTGGATATTCTTTGATGGCAAGTAAAACTGCCCTCATAATAAAGGCCATATAAGTCAGTTTAATGCCTTTGCTTTCCGCAAGCCCCTTTTGTTCATTTCGGAAATTAACTAAAGCGGACACATTGATTTCATCCATTAAGACGGTATGGGGAATTGTGGTTTTTGAGATTGTCATCGCATTTACAATCGATTTCCGAACTTTAGAAATCGGAACTCGAGTAACATCACCTTTTACCTCAATTTCTTGGACTGGTCTTGCATCTTTCCTTTGAAGATTGAGGAGATCTTCTTTAAGGACACGATTGTTTTCGCCTGTTCCTTTAACGGTATTTAATTCGATATTCATTTCCCTGGCGAGTAGCCTTGCGACCGGAGTTGCAAGCACTCTTGTTCCTGCGGGCTCAATATTTTCTTCACGACTGGTTTTAATAACTTCAGAAGAAACTTCCAAATTACCAACAACACTGGCTGCTTCCTCTTCGGTCCGATCTGGTTTTGGCTCTCCATTTGAAGAACCGTCATCAATTAAGGCCAGAGTTTCACCAACGATAATGGTTTCACCGACTTTTGCACCTTGTTTCTTTAAGGTTCCGGTAACCGGAGACGGGATTTCCGCATTGACCTTATCCGTCTCTACAATCACTAAGGTTTCGCCTTCACTGACGGCTTCTCCTTCGTTTTTCAACCATTTTAATATCTGACCTTCATGTATGCCTTCGCCGATATCGGCGAATTTAAAATTATACATAAATTCCTCCTTATGCTCTAAGACTGAGAATTCTCTTAATTTCGTTGGCGATTCGTTTGGAATCGATTATAATATAATGTTCACCGCGAGCGAGCGGTACGGTAATATCAAAACCGGTCAAGCGAGCTGGGGCTGCTTCTAAATAGTAGAAGGCTTTTTCGTTGACGCTGGCGATTATTTCTGCGGCCGGACCGAAAGATTTGACCGCTTCATGGACAACAAGAATTCTTCCGGTTTTCTTGACCGAATTAATTATTGTTTCTTTATCAAAAGGAGAAATTGTTCTTAAATCGATTAATTCGACCGCATCTTGGTCGTCTAAAAGTTTAATCGCATTTTCAACTTCTCTGACTAAACTTCCCCAGGCAACAACGGTAATTTTCTTTCCGGGGCGAACAATTTTTGCTTTTCCGAGCGGTATTAGATATTCTTCATCGGGAACTTCCTGTTTAAAAGCCCGATAGATTTTTTTGGGTTCCATATATATGACCGGATCATTGTCTTTTATTGCTGAGGCGAGTAAACCTTTTGCATCATATGGGGTTGAAGGAATAATTAATTTTAAACCTGGAATATGGGCAAAGAGAGTCTCAAGGCTTTCGGAATGATGTTCCAAAGCACGGACCCCGCCCCCATATGGCATTCTGACAACCATCGGCAGCTGATATCTTCCCCGAGAACGATTCCTCATTCTGGCCGCATGGGTAACCAGTTCATTATATCCGGAGAACATAAATCCAGAAAACTGGATTTCCGCAATCGGCCTTAAACCTCCGATCGCCATTCCGATAGCAGAACCGATGATTGCCCCTTCCGCTATCGGTGTATCAATTACCCGGTCCTCACCAAATTTCTTTTGGAGACCGGCTGTGGTTCTAAAAACTCCGCCGCCAAAACCGACATCTTCACCATAAAGAACAATTGAAGGATCGAGTTCCATTTGTTGGTCGAGTGTACGGTTAATAGCTTCTAAGAGATTGAGTAATGCCATTTAATTCACCTCGCTTTTTATATATTCCTGATAAGCTTGGAATTGTTCTTCAAGTTCCGGCGTCAGGTTTTCATAAGTATAATTGAAGATTTCTTCAAGTTCGACGTCTTTACTCGTTTCGACTTTCTTAAAAGTTTCTAGAACATAGTCATTTAACTCATTTTGAAGATTTTCTTCTTTTTCATCATCCCAAAGTCCCTTATTTGTTAAGTAAATTCGAAAACGAATCAGGGGATCTTTTTGAGTCCAAGTCTGGGTTTCCTCATCGGTTCTGTAAATAGATGGATTATCGGATGTGGTGTGAGCTCCGAGACGATAAGTAATAGCTTCAATCAGTGAAGGACCTTCGCCCTTACGTGCCCTCTCAACAGCTTCTTTGGTAGCAACATACATTGCTAGGACATCATTTCCGTCAACTTGAATTCCGGGGATTTGATATGCTATTGCTTTTTGAGCAAGGGTTTCTGCTTTGGTTGCTTTACTT
>CALEGD010000113.1 GCA_937877075.1 uncultured Acholeplasmatales bacterium | reverse complement strand
GCAATCGCCTCCCGGAACATATCACCGGTTGAAATGTGAGGAAGATGGTAATGCTTTTTAATTAATTCGGCCTGAGAGCCTTTTCCTGCTCCCGGGGGACCCATAATCAATAAGCGCATATTACCTCACTAATCCATGAAGCCGCGATACTGCTTTTCTTGACTTTGAGTCTTAAGTTGTTTTGCAGTTTCAATGGCTACACCGACAACGATGATCAAGCTTGTTCCGCCGATACGAACCGAAGCCGGAAGTTCAAAGATATAACCGAGAATAATCGGAATTGAAGCGACGAGTGAAAGATAGGTTGCACCGATAATTGTGATCTTAAATAAGACCCGAGAAATATAGGATGCAGTTTCGGCTCCCGGTCTGATACCAGGGACATAAGCATTTTGTTTCTGTAAATTCTCAGCCATTTTTTCCGGATTCATTTGTAGGAAAGAATAGAAAAATGAGAAGACAAAAATCAAAATAATATAAACTGCAAACCCAATCGGTTCAGTATAATTGAATATCTGGTTAATCCAGTAAGTTAACGTATTTTGATCTAAGAAGTTAACGACAGTAGTCGGTAAACTCATTAGAGTACTAGCAAAAATAACGGGTATTACCGAAGCGGAATTTAGTTTAATCGGAATATTGGAATCACTCCGACCTCTAAACTGAGCTGCTGCCGGACGATTTGCATATTGGATCGGAATCTTCCTTTGAGCCGCTTCCATAAAGACAATGCCGACAACTATTAATATCAATATTAATAATACGCCGAAAAAGATGAAAATATCACCAACAGAATTGCCCTCCGGCTTGATAACATAAAGGGAAAGAAGATCATTAATCATAGTCGGGAATCCGGCTACAATACCGGCAACGATAAACATCGAGGTTCCGTTTCCAATTCCTTTCATGGTGATCTTTTCCGCAAGCCAAAGTACAAAGGCTGTACCGGCTGTCATAATAATGGCAAGGTAAACATAGGTTAAGGCATTAACGTCTACACCAAGTTGGAAGATATCGCCGTAATAAGCGGTGATACCTAAGGTGATTGTCAGAGCCTGAACAAAAGCAAGAGCCAGAGCCAAATATCTGGTAACCTGGTTAAGCTTTTTCTTTCCAACTTCACCCTCTTCTGCCCATTCCTTAAAAGCAGGAACGATGTCCATTTGTAATAATTGAACTACGATTGATGCGGTGATATATGGGGATACACCCAAAGCCACAATTGAATACTGGGACAGAGCGCCACCACTAAACACATCAAGGAAACCAAACATTGAGCTTCCCGGGTTAATTAGAGTTCTGTCAAGCAAGGGAATTTGAATATGGAAGGCGAGACGCCAGATAAGCAGAATCAAAGCAGTATATAAAATGCTTACAATTACTTTCTTATTTTTTAATGCCATTTTAAATCACCTCGATTGTTCCACCAGCCTCGAGAATACCTTTTTCAGCTGATTTAGAAAACTTGTGAGCGACAACAGTTAATTTTACATTCAATTTGCCATTTCCTAATATCTTAATCTTTTTATCATTATTTTTGATTAAGCCTTGCTTTACGAGTTTTTTAGAATCAACTTTAGTTCCCTCTTTAAATTCATTCAATTGTTCTAGATTAACGACATTATATTCAACACGGTAAATATTAGTGAAGCCGCGTTTGGGCAATCTCTTGAATAAAGGGGTTTGTCCGCCTTCAAAACCGGGTCTGACGCCGCCGCCGCTTCTAGCATTTTGGCCTTTATGTCCGCGACCGCTGGTCTTTCCCATTCCGCTGCCCGTTCCGCGTCCAACACGTTTTCTAGTCTGTCTGGCACCGGGAACAGGTTTTAATTCATGTAATTTCATATGTGCCTCCTATAATACTTCGACTAAATGACTGACAGTTTCAATCATTCCTCGAACAGCTTCATTATCAGGACGTTTAACTTCCTGATTCACCTTGGTTAAGCCTAGAGCTTTCAATGTCTTGGTTTGATTGGGTTTACGTCCAATCGGACTTTTCACCAATTTAATAGTAATGTATTTTTCCTTCATACTATCCAATAATCTCCTCAGGTTTCTTATCTCTAAGCAAGGCAACATCTTCTACAGTACGCAATTGTTTTAATCCGTTAATCGTAGCTCTGACGATATTCACCGGAGTACTTGAGCCCAGTGATTTGGAAAGGATGTTCTCGATTCCCGCCAATTCTACAACCGCCCGAACCGGACCACCGGCTATAACTCCCGTTCCTTCAACGGCAGGCTTTAAGAATACTCGCCCGGCACCGTGAATGCCTGTGATTTCATGAGGAATAGTAGTATTAACAACCGGAACATTAATCAGATTCTTCTTTGCATCCTCGACTGCCTTTTTAATAGCATCGGGAATTTCGATAGCCTTTCCGGTTCCGAGTCCGACTTTTCCTTTTCTGTCACCAACGACAACGATGGCATTGAAACGGTAACGACGACCGCCCTTAACAACCTTAGCAATATGGCTGATACTAACTACTCTTTCTTCAAATTGCTTTTCTTGAACTTGAAAATCTCTTTTTCTTTTATCTTGACGCATTCTTATTTTCCTCCTAGAACTTCAAGCCTGCGGCTCTGGCGGCATCTGCCAACGCTTTGACACGTCCGTGGAACAAATATCCACCACGGTCAAAAACCACATTCCCAATTTTCTTTTCCAAAGCTCTCTTCGCAATCAAAGCCCCGACTTGTTTCGCAGCCTCGATATTTGAGCCGTTCTTTATCTTCAATTCTTTGTCGTTGCTAGACGCACTTGCCAATGTGGCACCATTTACGTCATCTATCACTTGAGCATAAATGTGGGAATTAGAGCGGAACACATTCAATCGCGGTTTAGAAGACGTGCCTTGGATATTCTGTCTGATCCGTAAGTGACGGACTTTACGAGTCTCATTACGAGATTTTTTTATAATCATTCCTATTCGTCTCCTTTTTACTTAGCTTTCTTTCCTTCTTTGCGACGTACAACTTCGCCTTTATACCTGATTCCCTTACCAAGATAAGGTTCCGGTTTTCTGATATTGCGAACTACAGCTGCAAATTGACCGACTGCTTGACGATCGATTCCGCTGATTTGTATTTCGGTTGGATTCGGTACATTAACTGTTAACCCTTCCGGAATATCAAGTTCTGACGGATGTGAATACCCAGCATTTACTACCAGAGTCTTTCCTCTAAGGGAAGCCCGATAACCTGTTCCTTGAATCTCTAGGGCTTTTGAAAAGCCTTGAGTCACACCGAGCACCATATTATTAATCAGAGCCCGAGTTGTACCGTGAAGTGCCTTATGTCTTATTGAATCACTGGGACGAGCGACCTTTACTTGACCTTCTTCCACTTCAATCTTCATTTCTTGATTGAAAGTATGGGAAATACTTCCTTTAGGTCCCTTCACTTCTACAAGATTATCAGGATTAACAGTAATGGTCACACCTTGTTCCAGTTTAATTATTTTATTTCCGATACGTGACATTCTTTCCTCCTTACTACCAAACAAAGGCTAAGACTTCGCCGCCGATATTAAGTTTACGGGCTTCTTTGTCAGTCATAACTCCGTTTGATGTAGAAACAATCGCGATGCCTAAGCCGTTAAGCACTTTAGGCATATCAACCGCTTTTGCATAAATACGCAATCCGGGTTTAGAGATTCTCTTTAAGCCTTGGATTACTCTATCCTTTTTGTCGGTATATTTAAGCGTTACTTTCAGGATGCCTTGTTTATCGTTGGGGATAAGCTCGACATCATAAATGTAACCTTCTTTTTTTATAACTTTTAAAATTTCATACGTGATTTTAGATGCTGGCATCTCTACATATTCATGCTTTCTTTGATTGGCATTACGAATACGTGTAAGCATATCAGCAATTGGATCAGTCATTACCATTTAGATGGCCTCCTTCCAATATGAATTACCAGCTTGCTTTAGTAACGCCTGGGATTTGACCCTTATGCGCTAATTCTCTAAAGCAAATGCGGCATAACTTGAATTTACGATAAACGGCATGTGGTCTGCCACAACGCTCGCAACGTGTATATTCACGAACTTTAAATTTCGCTTTTCTTTTGTTTTTAATCTTCAATGATGTTTTAGCCATAGTATACTCCTTCTCTATTTCCTGAACGGTACGCCGAGTAAACCTAAAAGTTCACGGCCTTCCTCATCAGTATTAGCTGTGGTAACAATTACAATATCCATTCCGCGAATTTTCAGAACTTTGTCATAATTGATTTCGGGGAAGATTAATTGTTCCTTAATGCCTATTGTATAATTTCCACGGCCATCAAAGGAATTCTTATTAAGGCCTCTAAAGTCTCTAACGCGAGGGAGGGAGATGGAGACCAGTTTATCGAAAAACTGATACATTCTTTCGCCACGGAGAGTAACTTTACATCCAATTGCAACATCTTGACGCAATTTGAAATTTGCAATTGATTTCTTAGCTTTAGTAATAACCGGTTTTTGTCCGGAAATTTGAGCAAGATCTTCAACTGCGGCATCCAAAAGCTTGGAATTTTGGATTGCATCACCAACCCCCATATTAACAACAATCTTCTCAAGTTTTGGAACTTGCATAATTGATTTATATGAGAACTTTTTGATTAATGCTGGCTTAACATTTTCCAAATATTCTTTTTGAATACGGTTCATAGTTTATTTCCTCCTACTTATCCAAAACATTTCCGGTCTTCTTTGCATAGCGGACCTTTTTACCATCGACAAATTTATGACCGACTTTAGTTGCTTCGTTCTTATCAGTATCGAGCAATTGCACATTAGAAATGTGAATCGGTGCTTCTTTCTTGATGATTCCGCCATCCGGATTAGCATTGGACGGTTTTGTATGTCGAGATACTATTTTTACTCCCTCAACAATAACACGATTCTGTTTAGCGAGAACTTGCAAGACCTTACCGGTTTTACCGGCACTTTCTCCCGCTATAACTTTTACTGTATCACCTTTTTTTATTTTCATATTATCCTCCTTATAGAACCTCAGGAGCCAGAGAGATGATTTTCATATACTCTTTTTCACGCAGCTCACGGGCAACTGGGCCGAAGATTCTAGTTCCTCTCGGAGTTTTATCTTCACGGATTAAGACAGCGGCATTGTCATCAAATTTAATGTATGTACCGTCAGTTCTTCTTAATCCTGATTTAGTTCTCACGATTACTGCTTTTACAATCTCGCCTTTCTTAACGGCTCCGCCAGGAGTGGCAGTTTTCACAGTTGCGACAATAACATCTCCGATATTTGCATAACGACGGGATGTGCCGCCAAGAACCTTGATGGTTAGGATTTCTTTGGCACCCGAATTATCGGCGACCTTTAATCTGGTTTCTTGTTGTATCATAACAATTTCCTCCCTTACGCATTATTGGCGTGCTCAAGGATTTCCAAAAGTCTGAAATGTTTTGTTTTCGACAATGGTCTTGTTTCCATTATACGAACAACGTCACCAACTTTAGCTTCGTTGTTTTCATCATGAGCAGTCAATTTTGTTGTAAACTTAATACGTTTCCCATACAAGGGATGACGCCGATTAGTAGTTATCGAGACTTTGATCGTTTTATCTTCTTTATCGGAAACAACTGTACCGATATAGACTTTCCTATTATTTCTTTCCATTATTTGCCTCCTAGTTTAGAGCATTATTGCGTTCAGTCAGAACGGTTTTCATTCGGGCAATTTGTTTTTTTGTTTTACCGATTTGAGCAGTGTTTTCTAATTTTCCGACAGCTGCCTGAAAACGCAAATTAAATAATTCCTGCTTCAGCTCCAGAATGTTTTTTTCTATTGTGGCGACATCTAATTTTCTGATTTTGTCGGTTTCCGACTCTCTAACCACTTTATTAACGGCGATTACTTTTTTCTCTTTTTTTGCCATTATTATTCACCACTTTCTTTTACAATCACTTTAGTTTTAATCGGTAATTTGTGAGCTGCAAGACGCAGAGCTTCACGGGCAGTCTCTTCATCGACACCACCGATTTCAAACATAACTGTTCCTTTTTTCACAACGGCAACAAATCCATCGGGAGCACCCTTACCGCCACCCATACGAACTTCTAACGGCTTTTTTGTTAGAGCCATATGAGGGAAGATACGGATATAAACAGTACCGACACGTTTCATAAAACGGGTCATTGCGATACGGGCAGCTTCGATCTGTTGGGAAGTAATCCAAGCTCCGCTTAAAGCTTGAAGGCCGTAATCGCCGAAATTTAATGTCTTTGCACCTTTGGCTTTTCCTTCATAGCTTACGCGATGAGGACGACGATATTTAGTCCTTTTCGGCATTAACATGATTACTCTTCCTCCTTCTTAACCTTTTTCGCAGGTAAAACTTCTCCCTTGTAAATCCAGACTTTTACGCCCAGTTTTCCGTAGGTTGTATTTGCTTCCGCAACTGCATAATCAACATCGGCTCTTAATGTATGTAGGGGAACAGTCCCTTCATTATAGCCTTCGCTACGGGCCATTTCCGCTCCGCCAAGACGTCCTGATACTAAGGTTTTAATTCCTTTCGCTCCGGATCTCATTGTTCTTTGAATAGCCATTTTCTGAACCCGTCTAAATGATGCGCGGTTTTCCAGTTGTTCTGCGATGTTTCTGGCAACTAAGTTTGCATCTAAATCTGGGTTCTTGATTTCTACAACCGTCAAGTAAACTGTTTTACCTGTTAATTTTTGAAGATGCTCAACCACTTGATTTTTTGTAGAACCTTCACGTCCGATAACGACGCCGGGTTTGGCAGTATAAATAGTTAGCATAATCTTGGTTTTTGTTCTTTCAATTTCAACTTTTGACACATATGCTTTTTTATAGAATTCTAAAATATATTGACGAATTCTTAAATCTTCGTGTAAAAGTACAGGAACTTCTCTTTTACTTGCGTACCATTTGGAATCCCATTCGCGGATAATTCCTAATCTAAAGCCTAACGGGCTAACTTTTTGTCCCACTTGAGTTCCTCCTTACTTTCTTTCCTCAAGAACAATAGTGATGTGGCTTGTTCTTTTTAATATTGAATAAGCGCTCCCCTTTGCTCTTGGTTGATAACGTTTTAATGTCGGACCTTCATCCACATATGCTTCTTTTACATAAAGGTTGCTTTGGTCCATATCATGATTGTTCACAGCATTTGCTGCGGCAGATTTTAAAACTTTTTCGACGACCACACTAGAAGCTTTGGGAGTGAGGCGGAGAATCGATGCCGCATCCGAAAGATTCTTTCCCCGAATTAAGTCAACTACCAGGCGCACCTTCCTAGGAGCGATCCGAACAGTTTTTGCTATTGCTTTTGCTTCCACTTTTCTTTCCTCCTATTTCCTTGCTGCCTTCTTATCTTTTCCATGTCCGCGATAGGTTCTTGTCGGAGCAAACTCGCCGAGCTTATGACCTACCATATCTTCAGTAATATAAACCGGGACATGTTGTTTGCCGTTATATACAGCTATAGTATGACCGATAAAATCAGGGTAAATTGTTGAACGTCTGGACCAGGTTTGAATAACTTTTTTATTGTTGGTTTCTACCTGAGCCATAACTTTTTTCATTAAATGGTCATCACAAAATGGTCCTTTTTTTAATGAGCGTGCCATATTTGTTCTCCTTTCTACTTGCTTGTGCGACGTCTAACGATGAGGTTAGATGATTTCTTCTTGGGATTCCGTGTTTTCACACCCACAGCAATTTTGCCCCATGGGGTCATCGGTGCTTTGCGTCCTATCGGAGCACGACCTTCACCACCACCATGAGGATGGTCATTCGGGTTCATTGCCGAGCCTCTGACTGTTGGCCGAACACCTTGTTTACGGGTCCTTCCGGCTTTGCCGATATTAACCAACTCATGATCGGAATTTCCGACTTCACCGATGGTAGCACGGCAGTTGCTTTGAATCTTTCTTACTTCACCGCTTGTGAGACGAACAATAACATATTTATCTTCACGGCTGAGAATTTGAGCACTGGTTCCGGCAGAACGTACCAACTGGCCGCCATGTCCCGGATTAAGCTCAATATTATGAATAAAAGTTCCGACTGGGATTTTCGAAAGTTCCAAAGCGTTTCCGACTTTAATATCGGCACCTTCTCCAGACATAATTTCTTGTCCTACGGAAAGACCTTTCGGAGCAAGAATATAACGTTTTTCCCCGTCAACATAATTTATCAGAGCAATAAATGCGGAACGGTTCGGATCATATTCGATTGTCGCGACTTTTCCGACGATTCCATCTTTATTGCGTTTAAAATCGATAATACGGTATTTTCTTTTATTTCCTCCACCTTGGTGTCGCACAGTAATTCGGCCAAGATTATTTCTTCCGCCCTTTTTCTTTAAAGGCGCCAACAGACTCTTTTCGGGAGTGTCTGTCGTTAACTCATTATAAGCCAAAACCGACATATTACGACGTCCGTTTGTGGTCGGATTATATTTTCTTATTGCCATTATATCCTCCTTAATTACTAGACTTCGAAGACGTCTAGTGTTTGTCCTTTTTGTAAAGTTACGATGGCTTTACGGACAGCCGGACGGAAGCCGCTATATTTACCGACGCGTCTCTCCTTTTTCCTAACTTTAATGATATTAACACTTACGACATTCACTTTAAACACTTCTTCAATCGCCCTTTTTACTTCAATCTTATTGATTCCGGCCTTAACTTCAAATGTGTATTTGCCTTCATCAACAAGTTTTGTCGCCTTTTCGGTAATTAGAGGACGAACAATTAATTCATATGGGTTTTTCATTATTTCAAATCCTCCTCATATTGTTTAATGGCTTCCTCTGTTGCAACATAAACATCAGCATTAATTAAGTCATAAACGCTCAGATGTTGTTTTGTTTGAACATAAACATTGGGGATGTTTCTTCCAGCAGTAAAGAGATTGAAATCTTCTTCTGCGGTAATAATGATAATCTTACCGTTCACTTTAAGATTATTCAAAACAGCGATTAAGCCTTTGGTTTTAAAATCATCCAGCTCAATCTTGTCAATAACAACCAAATTATTTTTGGCAACCTTGTCGGACAAGAGTGATTTAATGGCTTGTTTAAAAACCTTTCTGTTTATTTTTACACTATAACTTCTCGGTGTCGGTCCGAATACCACACCACCACCACGCCATTGAGGAGCTCTAATGCTTCCTTGACGGGCACGGCCGGTTCCCTTTTGACGCCAAGGTTTTCTGCCACCGCCCGATACTTCATGACGGCTCTTGGTTTTATGTGTTCCCTGACGCATAGCTGCACGTTCGGCGTTCACCACATCAAATACAACTTGCATATTGGGTTCAATACCGAAAACTTTTTTATTTAAGTTTAACTTTCCGACTTCGGCACCCAATTGGTTATATACTATAATACTAGGCATCTTGTACTCCTTTCTTATTGTAATGCTTCGGGGTTAATGGCGGGTTTTTTCGCTTTAACCGCATTAGAAATCACCACATACGAGTTTTTAGCTCCCGGTACATTACCTCTGATCAATATAACATTTTTTTCTAAATCAATTTTTTCAACTTTAAGGTTTTGGACAGTCACCTGTTCTCCGCCCATTCTTCCCGGCATCTTTCTGCCTTTATTGATTTTAGCAGGACCAACAGCTGCCATTGAACCGATACCACGATGATATCCAGAACCGTGAGCGCTAGGGCCGGTTGCGAAATTGTGACGTTTAATTACGCCTTGATAACCTTTACCTTTACTAATTCCGGTTACATCAACAATTTCACCTTCATTAAATATATTTGCTTTAACCTCTTGACCAACTTCAAAGACCTGCATCTCTTCCCCAGCGATCTCTTTTATGAAGCGCTTAGGGTTGGCATTTGCCTTCGAAGTATGACCGATTTCGGGTTTGCCGGCAAGTCTTGTAGGCTTGTCATCAAAACCGAGTTGCACCGCTTGATAACCATCACTTTCGACAGTTTTCTTTTGTAATACGATATTGGGACTGACTTCAATCACGGTAACCGGGATTAATAAACCGTCAGTCGAGAAGATTTGCGTCATTCCGACTTTTTTACCTAAGATTCCTTTGGCCATGAGTTTCACCTCCTATTACACTCATTATTTAAGAATGATATCGACACCGGCAGGTATTTCCAGATGAATCAATGCATCCATTGTCTTCGGGGTGGTCTCGACGATGTCAATTAATCTTTTGTGAGTTCTTCTTTCAAATTGTTCACGACTGTCTTTGTGTTTATGAGGTGAACGAATTATTGTGAAAACCTCTTTCTCTGTCGGCAGGGGAATCGGTCCGGAAACTACAGCTCCAGCCTTCTTCGCTGCATCAACAATTTTCTTTGCAGATTGATCAAGCAATCTGTGATCGTAAGAAACTAATTTAATTCTTAACGCGCTTTTTGCCATTTGGTCCTCCTTTGCATCCATTAATTATGTAGCTTGGCTCCATGCAAATTACCCGACAACAGGGCAGGCAACGTCTCCGTGCGTGTCAGCAACCTTGCATATCATTACCTCTCAAAAGCCTTATATATATTACCAAAGTGGGCGTTTAAAGTCAAGGAAAAATTAAAATATTTTTCCTAAGGTTCCGACAAATCATTTTTCACCCCCTATGGGTTATTAATATTCTCTGGCAAATTTAACCAAACATACACTTTTTATTAATTTTGGATCTAAAAAGGACTGTTATTAAATTTGAAAAAAACTTGAAATATTCCTTGTTATGGACTTGCTCATATTGATGCCAATAAGTTTACAGTTTAATCTCCTCTATCTCCTACTTTCTTCATTACTCCAAATACTCCTTCAACTTGAATAGAACCATTTACTCCTTATTTCATGCCGTCTTTACTTACAAAGTTATCTTTAATAATTTGTAAATTCTCAGATTCTCCGTTAAGTTATATTTTCCGGTTTTTTAAATTTAAAACTTTTCTCTCATAAAACAGTTTAATATGATTTCAAAAAGATGAAGTTAAGGGATAATTTCCCAAAGTGTTAGATAATTGAAAAAATCTATTGACTCTTTTATTTATTATTTTTGTTAGCGTTCTCTTTGTAGGATGATTTCCAAATTCGACTTAAAAACCTGAAATCTGAAATTGATTAGCGATTTAATCTCAATATTTTATAAAAAGCAATTCATTTCTGTACCACAGTTCTGAATTGCTTTTTTCTTTACAAGAAACATATTTATGTTATGAAATACAAATTTACATTAGTCACTGTAAATAAGTGGTATTACCCCTAAGAGAAAGCCAAATCATAGTCTTTATCCTCAGTTTTCCTGAAATCCTCGCGATTTTTTATAAAGTTGTTTCTTTTCTTAACGGACCTCTTATACCTATTTCTAGAATTGTTTATTTAGAAAATTCTTAACCTTTTCAAGATAATATTCATTTGTTTTTTTTATATCGCGATTCTTTATATTTGGAATGTTCAGACTGGGTAAAGGCGGTCGAGTTTCTTGAGTCGGACCACCCTGATTATAACCTTGATCAGGTCGAGGCATTGCATAGGGTGTCCTATTGTTCATTTGTGGCATATCATAAGGATTATATCCGGGATTTATTTGCGGAGTAACCATAACTCCGAAAGTGTTAAACAAACTCATTGCATCTTTCATTACTTTACCAAAATTTCCGTAATTCATCTTCCTAATACCTGATACTATATAAAAAGAGGATTTACTCCTCTTTATATTAGCACCAATATGCCGTCCCGACGATTACTAAAAGAATGAACAAGACTAGTACAAACGCATATCTTCCAATGTGATTGAATCCAATCGGGAAGCAATTATCTATTGGTTTGCAGCAAGAACTAACAGTACCAGGCATTTATTACACCACCTTTCAATAATAGTGTATGAATTTTTTAAAAATGTGATAATGACAATTATACAAATTTACCCTTTGGAATAATTTAAATATTACCCTAATACAAGGTTTTAACCCTCCTTAGTTTCTAACTTTAATAAGTAAGGGCTTCCATATTTATAATATGGAAATTTCTAAATACATGATACATATTTTTTTCTTTTCTTAATATATTGTTAGGGGAGGGCTAGTATATGAATGTAAAAAGCCAAGCTACCATCGCATACGCTTATGCTTTAGGAAATCTTAAAATCAAAAGTATCACAGCTTCAAATGTTGTCAGCACAGAGGTCCGGGCAGTTGATCTGCTTGCGAAAAAGATTGCCAATACCGATTATTTCAAACCGGGAGACGTCATCACTTATCATATTATCGTAACTAACCCCGGCAATACCAAAGCAACAAAAATTGTTATTACCGACGATCTTCAACATCAGAGCTTTATTAAAGATAGTTTCCGTTATCTTTTTCTTGATGACAGCATAGCTGATATAAAATTAACCTTTAAAGAAACTAATTTGATTTTTGAAATACAGGAATTAAACCCTTACGATGTTTGCATTCTTACCTACCAGGCAATTGTTGATCAAATCGAAGAAATCTGCCTCGACTTAAGAAATTGTACCAGTGTTCAAAGCAAAGAAGTCCAACCATTCACCACCAATAAAATCGACATCAAACAAAGATATGCGAAAATCGAATGTAAGAAGAAGACACTTGATCATGTTTTCCTTAATTCTGATATTGAATATGAAATCATACTTACCAATAAAGGAAATGTAGAAGCGATTGACCTAGAAATTACCGATCAATTACCTTCAACATTCGAACTTAATGAAGCCGAAGATGCCATTACCGTTAACGGGGAGAATGTAGACATCTATGCTTTCAATAAGGAAACACATATTTTGAAATTAATTGTAGAGAAGGTTGATCCTTACGAGACAATTAAGATAGTTGTGAAGGGGAGAATAACAAAATGAAAAGCGGCAGAAAAATCCTGCCGCTTTTGGCTTTAAGCCCTCAGACCGTAAATTCTCAAACAAAAGGCTTGAGTTGTATAACTTGTATAAATAGATGAAACGATTACTAAGAGACCGCACTATCCCCCCAAACTACTAACCCCTACTAATAACTGACCGGGATTTATCAAGCACTGTATTCCCCCCGGCAATGCCTGGTTAAATATAAATCAGTAGGTCGCGACACTTACTCATTTATATTAAAAATCTCGACCTGATATTTTGTTACAGATAGAATGCCTAACAAGATTATTACGGTCTGATCTAAGGAAATTGCTTTCCTATATAATAAAACGAAATACATGCCGATTTTATTCGTTTTTTGGGAAAAAGTTTAAAAAATGGAACATTTGTCCCACTTTTGATAATTATTTAGACTTTTTATCGTTTAAGTTATAAAATGCTTTTAATTTGTCAGTTGCTTCATTATGAACTCTGAGTATAGTACCCAGCGGTTTGCCGAGTATTTCAGCAACTTCTTTTCTTTTTAAATGATAAACTGCCGAGAGAATAATGATACTATATTCCAGTTCATTTAAGATACCTTTACAGTCAAGATCAAATTCATCAAAAAGTTTTTGGGGGAAGTAATTACTTTTAATTACATCCTCATCGCATAGTTCTATCTTTTTTTTACATCTCAGGTAATCTCTGGCGGTATTTTTTGCTATAGTCAGCAACCAAGCTTGAAAATTAGAATTCTGGTCAAAACTATGTATCTTCTTCCACATCTTGACAAAGGTGTCCTGAGATAACTCTTTTGCGACCTCCCCGTCTCTCACAAGTTTTTTTATAACATAATAGACGAGCTTTGAATACTTCTCATAAACAGACCGGAAAGCATCTTGATTGTATGTATAAAGTTTGTTAATTACATCCTTCTCCCCCATGCTCCCCCCTAGTTTACTATTTCATAAATTTATCTAAATACCTTTGATTGACTGTTTGAATGTCGATTAACGTAAAGACATCGAGACTGTTAAAATCGTAATCCAAAAAACCACCTTCACCGAAAGACGCGCCAAGGTTGATATAACCTTTTATAAGCGGCGGCATCTCTTTTTTTGCTCGTTTCAGATCCAATTCCTCTAAACTTAATTGCTTCAGTTCAACCGTATAATTGATGGCTTTAGCCCGAAACTTAATCGGTGTCAGATGTTTGTAATAAATGCTTGATAAAGCATGCTTATACTCCAAGGGACTTACGCCATGAAATGAAGCGGTTCCAAACATAAAGCGAATATTATTAGTAACAACATATTGGACAATTCCTTGCCATAAAAGAGCAATCACACTGCCGTTACGGTATTCATTTCTGACAACGGCTCTACCTAATTCTAGAATTTCATAATCCTTAATCTTGGATATATCAAACTCAAGTTCGGTTATAAACTTACCGATATTTAAAATATGTGCTTTTCTTACAAGCCGATAAGTTCCGGCAATCACATTGTTTTCTAAGTCAATTGCAATTAGATGATCACATATACGATCATATTCATCAATAAATAAACCAGTATCATTGGTATTCTCTTTGTTATAGCAGAGCAACAATTCTTCGTATCGAAGTTTAAATATCTCCTGAAGTTCAGCCTCGGTTTCTGCCAGTTTGATTACAAAATTATTAGATTTAAAGCCAGTCATTTTTCTACTCCTACAAATTATTCTTGAAATATTTTTATTTTTAACTTTTTTAAAACTTTAAAGTCTCTTGATATGAATCGGGAGATATGTAAGAATTGCTCTTCTTTCAGATGAAAAGAGAATAATTTCTTCAACATTAGATTTCATTTCAAAATCCTTATCTACTCTTAATACTGTTTTTCTACTTAAAGTAATATGAGGGTAATATTTACGTTTCTCCAAAAGGATTCCACATCCTGCCAATCCTTCTACCAGACTCTCATATAACTTTGTTAAATGTTGATTGGGTTTAACTTCGAGGATAGCCATATCCTTAAAATTCCTCAACTTGTTGATGGAGATTCCAAAAGGAGGGTTATCCAGCCCGTCTACCACCCCTTTTATAAGAGCTTTTTCCTTTTCATTAATTTCTCCGAGGAAGGCAAGTGTCAGGTGAATATTTTCAGGTCTGGTATAATTTGCCTTTGGATCTTTTGATTTCAAGGACTCCACAACTTCCAAGATGTTATTATGGCAATCTTTTAATTTAATTCCAATAAATGCACGCATAAATTTCTCCGTTAGATTTTAAAATCATCTGGTAAAGGAAGTTGAAACTCCAGTTGTTTTTTGTTCCGCGGATGCAAGAACGAAAGATAAAAAGCCTCCAGAAAAAACCTATCCCCCTTTTTTCCGTAATATGAATCGCCGACAATCGGATGGCCAATATGTTTTAAGTGAACCCGGATCTGATGCCTTCTTCCCGTAAAAATTTCAACCTCAAGTAAACTATGACACTCATTACTTTTTAAAACTCGATACTTGGTACAAGCACTCTTCCCGGATTTTGAAACAAGATAACGATTGTTCTCATGTCTATTTTTCCCAATACATAAATTAATTGTTCCGAAAGTATTTTCCATCTTTCCCAGAACCAAAGCATAATACCGTTTTTTTAAAAGATTTTTTTCGATTTGATAATTAAGATGAGCCGATGCTAGAAAATGCTTAGCATATAGTATCAGCCCGCCGGTATCTACATCAAGGCGATGGCAATGGCGAACCGTTCTTCTGATTCCTTGTTTTAAATAGTGATAAGAAACAATATTATCCAATGTATGATTATCATTTCCGTCAGGATGAACAAGTATACCAGGGGGTTTCCTTACTAAGAGAATATCTTCATCCTCAAAAATAATATCCAAAGGTCTGTCGTAAGGATTAGTCAGTTTTTTTTCAAAATTATTAATTTCGATTGTAAGACAATCGTTTGATTTTAAAAGATAATTAAAATCAATCGTTTCGGAGTTAACCGAAACAGCTTTAGAATTTTTCAATTTATATAACATCTTATTTGAGATATGGAAGCTTTCCAAAAATTCTCTGACAGATAGGCTTTCGATGTTTCGAAAGACTAATTTCTCAGCCATGTTTCAAACCTCTGTTATTATCTTCCATTATTCAGAATGATTATAGATTAATTTATTATAGCATTCAAGGCAAAAAAAGTCCACAATATTTGAGGATTGATTTCCGATAAGTTTTCATAAAAGTTTATAAAAAGAAAAATCGAGCCCGGGTAAGGCTCGATTTTAGGAAGGGGATGTTGTGAATAATTTCTTATTCACTGCTATATGTAGGGGATAAGTACGCCTCTCGGCGCATTATTATTATATAATACTTGTCAGACAAATGCAAGTCATTTTATAACTTTTTTAATTATTTTTTATTTATATGTTATATAATAATAATATAATGAAATTATTTTCCTCTATTTGCTTTTGTTCGACAATTATAATATAATAAATCAAAAAAAGGGCTAAGTTGTTTGTTATATAAGTGAAAGCCTTAGAAAGCAGGAAATATGAATCATCGAGAATTAGATGATTATATAATTGAATACCTGAACGGCGACAGTACGGCTTTCGATGTAATTTATGAGAAAACCAAAAAGTCGGTCTTTCTTTCAATCTATAGCCTTGTTCGCGATGCTAATCAGATTGAAGATCTGATGCAGGACACCTATATGAAGGCGATCAATTACTTGGATCATTATCGTATTGGAACCAATTTTAATGCTTGGATTTCCAGGATTGCCCGAAATACTACACTCAATTACCTGAAGAAAAAGAATCGGGAAGATATTGTTGACCCACAAGAGGGAACTTTCCTTATCGAAGGTTCAAATGAAAGCCACTTACTTGATTTTGCCTTAGATTTACTTTCCGGAATCGAAAAGGAAATCGTCATATATAGAATTGTCTTGAACTATACCTTTAAAGAAATCAGTGAAATTCTTGACATTCCTTTGGGTACGGTTTTTTGGAATTATCAAAAAGCAATCTCTAAGATAAAGAAGGAGATATAATATGAAATTTAAAGTTTGGAAAGAAGAAGTCAAATCGATTAGATTTGATATTCCCGATATCTCTCAGAAAATAAAACCTTATGCGTATCGAAAGCGATTCAATAGACATTCAGAACCGGTTAATTTCATAAAAAAACCACGGTTGTCTCTTGCTCCGCTTTTCATTTTAGTTTTTCTAATCACTCTGACTTTTTTTTCAACCGGAAATATTAGCCGTGATCGTTACCTAAGCGGAAATCATTATCTATCCTATTTTACAAATTCTGAAGAAATAAGCAAGTTTTTAACGCAAAATCAAGAAAGCAGTGCTCTTTACTTGATGGATTATCGAGAAACTTCTGTAATGAATTCCTTCAAACTTGAGGAAAAGTCTCCTCTTCCCGATATGTCTTCTTATTTTCCAAAAAATTTAAATGAATATCTAGAAGAAGATATTACCGTCAAAGCCGAAGGTAACTATCTTTACACCGTTTCCCCGACTGCCTTAAATATCATAGATACTAGCGGCGGAAAGATGCAAATTGTCTTTACTAAACTTCTCGCTAATTATCGGCATAGACCTGGTAATAATTATCATGCGGAATTACATCTTACCGACAATTATCTAATTGTAATTTTTACGGATGAAAATGATTTTGAAACCGTAACTAATGTTCTGGTATTTGATAAAACATTTTCTCTAGTATATGAATATCAAGTATTAGGAAATTATCTTGAATCAAATTTGATTGATAATAAACTCTATCTCTTCAATCAAATTCCCTTATTGGATTATCTTACCAAAGAAGAAAAGATGCCGTTTCCGATAATAAAGGAAAATTCAATTGAAAAGGATATTAAAGTTAGTAACATCTCATACATTGAAGGTTTTGGCGGTGAATCTTATACAATTATCTCTTGCTTAGACCTCAATGATAATATTAGTTCCGAAGATATTGTTTTGCTTTCCTATCATGATTGGAAACAAATCTATCTGACAAACAACAGTCTTTATTTGATAAATAATCATCAAAACACAGATGACAATTTAGAATATGGCATCTATACGGCCATGATCCGTTATGATATCAGCAATGGAATTAATTATAGTAGTTCGTTCAAATTTAAAGGTAATACCTTAAATAAGTTTGCTTGTGATGAATATAATGGTTATCTTAGAGTCGCAATATCAGTAGTCGATTATAAAATTACCAAAAACCTACTTCAAACAAAAATTGAACCGGTGAACCTTAATAATAAAGTTTTGGTTATGAAAGAATCCGGAAGCCGAAATTCCAAACGAATGAAACTGGTGAGTGCTCTCGATATCAGCACAAATGAACATCTTCAAGCGGTCCGTTTTCAAGAAACCGAAGCTTATGTTCTAACGGAAGCCGATAAACTCTATCAAATCAATCTTAATAATCCGAGTCGTCCAAAATTAGAAGCCTTGTTTGAATCTACCAATACAAAGCTCTTCTTCTATCCTTTGAGCGAAAATACAGCTTTTACTATTGAAGCCAATAAAGGGAAAAATGGTTATACTATCTCTTTATTCAGTCTTACCTCAGAAGGTATAAAACCGTGGAAACGGGTTCACGAGATAAAATATAGCGACTTTAGTTTCTTCCCTGTTTTAGAAGCAGTAAATAACCGTAATGCAATTTTTACAACAGATATTCGAAATAAATACTATCTCGGATTTTCTGTCACTAATTTCAATCGCAATAAAGGTGAATACTTACTCTTTGAAATTGACCCGGTTTCAGAAACATTCCGAACAAAGAACCTTCAGTATTCTGATTCATACCCGAATAGAATGATTGCAATTAATGATCAAAAGATTATCGCTTTAAGTCATGATAGCCTATATTCCTACAATAATAATTTCGAGGAAATCGAAAGAATCAAATTACCGCATTAATAAAAGGTGTGATTAATAAGTCACACCTTTTTCATATCCTGAAGTTTTTTTCTAAGGTTCTTCAAAATCACTACCATCGCCCAAGTATCCTGCCGACAATATTTAATCAAATCTTCACGCAAGACTGCTATATCCTCTTTAGGGAGGCTTTTAAATCGGGCATAAACCGCTATCGCTTCTGTCCCATTCTTAACATCCAAATCTTCATAACTTAAATCCGAAAACAAAGGCAATATCTTTTTAATCGAATAAAGGCCGCGTAAATCATTATGGTAGTAATTAACTATCTTGCTCTCTTCTTCCTCAAAACCAAGTTCTTTATAAAACTCGGTTTTTGTCTTTACCAAATCCATCAAATCAAAGATTGATTCGTTTATCTCCTTAAGTTTTAAACGATATTCCGGAAATATTTCCATCAATTCCTTAAGACGATTGGATTCAAAACTTTTATTATAGACTATTACGGTTCCGCCTTTATCTAAATCGATTGTGTTTATTAATCCATGTATCAGTTCTTCGCGATGATCAAGAAAATCATTACCTAAAAAAGAATAGTTATCAATAATCTCATCGCATATTCCCGGCTCCCTTTCTAAATGGATAGAATACTGAAACAATGACTGACTATATGCCCTTTCCCCCCGAAAACGTGGCAGGGGACAGGGAAAACTTTCAAAATCAAGATGATATAATGGATATTCTAATTGCGTGAGACCCGATTCAATTTTAACCAAATTAATATATTCCTTAGAATTATCATAACAATCCCGTTGTATCAATTGATTTAGATTTGTTAGCGATTCCCTAGGAATATCAGATAATTTCCTTTTATTAGCATTAATTAAGTCAAATTTAGAATACTTTTTATTACCTTCGGTAATTCCGTTAAAATACATGTATTCAGTAATCGCGCCCTTTTCAAAGAGTTCCGGAAAACAAACCTTAGAAAAAAGACATCCGCCTTGACGATTAAATTCACAGTAAGAACCAATTTTGGGTTCTTCAATTTTAGGGTTGTGAATGGTTCTACTGATTCTTTCACGAAACTCATCAATCCTAGGTAAATATTCTTCGGTTATTTCTGTCATATCTACAAAACTGATAATTGAATCATCCGCACTTGTTCCGTAAACCGGTTCTCCTTCTTTATACTCTCCAGGAAAAACATAATCCCCATTTAAAACTGCAAGGTAATATTTAAATTTCTTTCCCAAAAGGTTCGGACGGTTTTGACGAATGCCATTTTCTATGATATATCTTTCAACGGCAATATCATAAACATTGGCTCCGACATTACTGTAAGGATCAAATAATTTTCGATAATGATTTCCGTATTTTTCGAGTAACTCCTGAGCATTTATTGACCTCAAACGGTAAATATTATCTTTAAGTTCAAATATGGAATCAATTTTCCCTTTTCTTTTCGGACCTAATTCCTTAAACTTTCTGTTTGTAGTAGCTTTGACCTCGATAACATAGACCTCGCTATCAGTCTCATTATAGCCGTCTAGAAAACAATAAAATGTATTATTATAAAGGTCGGTAAACTGAAAACATTCTTGTTCCTTAGTTTCGGAATGAAACTCAAAATTTAAACCAAACTGCTTACTAGCACATTTTAGCGCCCATCTTTCCACTTCAGAGTAGTAAGGAAGCATTGCTTCAAGCTGGACATCGGGTTCGTTTAATAAGTCAATTCCTTCATCTTCAGAGAACATATGGGAGAGCAGCTCCAACATCTTTACTTTTTCTTCGTTGTTGAAAATACTATGAGCATCAAG
>CALEGD010000112.1 GCA_937877075.1 uncultured Acholeplasmatales bacterium | reverse complement strand
GACTCCACTAAATTCATTTTCTAAAATAATTAAATCTTTATTTCTAAAACCAACTATCGTATCAACAAAAGCTCCTTGACGGTTTAAAGCCTTAGCAATCGGGTAACCAATGGCACTTCCGACACCGCCAACGACCACACAAACTTTCTCTAAGTCTTCTAAATCTGAGGGTTTTCCTAATGGTCCGACAAAATCTTGAAGAAAGTCTCCCTCATGTAATTGATTAAGTTTCCGGGTAGATTTTCCAACAACTTGGAAAATAATCGTTACCGTGCCGTCATCCGGTTCATAATTTGCGATTGTAAGTGGAATTCTTTCTCCATATTCATCAACACGAACAATTACAAATTGTCCTGGTTTGCAATTCCTGGCAATTTCAGGAGCCTCAATATCAAACAAGGTTACGCTGCTATTCAAATCTTCTCTACGAATTATTTTATACATTTTCTCTTCTCCTCTTCAAAAAAGGGTTATTTCTTTTTTCTTCACTCAAAAGAGTAATATCCTGATGTCCCGGTAAAACTTGATAGTCCTTATCTAAAGCAAGAATTTTATCGAGACTATGATTCATTTCATTAATATCCGAGCTATAAAGATCGGTTCTACCGATTGAACCTTTAAATAAAGTATCACCGGTAAAAAGATAATCATCAACTAAAATACATAACGAACAAGATGAGTGACCCGGAGTTTCCATAAACCTAAACTTTTTTCCGAGTAAATTTATTTCCTGATCAAAATCTATTTCAATAATTCGTTCATCAGGAATATAAAACCTCAAATCACGATTTACCAAAACTCCACCGTTTTTCAGCGGATCATTTAATTTTTCCTTGCCTAAACCATGGATATAAACCGGACAAGTACTATTTTTTAAATATTCGTCTATTTTCAAAAGATGATCAAAATGACAATGAGTAATAATTATCCCTTTTAGATTTACTTCTCGTTCTCGAAAAACAACTTCAAATTGCGCACAAGGATCTATTACAATCTGTCCTTCTTCATTTTCCAACAAATAAAGATTGCAGGAAAGGAAGGCTGATTTATAAAGACTTAATTTTAAATTATTTTCTGACGGCATAAGCAGCTCCATAGATTCCGGCATCGTTTCCGAGAGTTGCAAGGACAAATTTAGTATCCTTAACAGGATAAAAACAAATTTCCTGGAACCTTTCCTCGACTTTATCAAGCAAAAAATCACCGGCTTTGCTGACGCCACCACCAATGATAATAGCTTCCGGATTAAAAACAGCAGCGATATTTCCAAATGCTAGAGCTAATTTACCAACCATAGAATCAACTGCTTCAAGGCAAACGGCATCGCCTTCTTTAGCTAAATCGAAAATGTTCCTTGAAGATACTTCCCGTTCGTGAAGTAAAGTTTGTCTTCCTTTCATTAATTCTAAAGCAGTAATTACCAGCCCTGTGGCACTAGCATATTTTTCGAAACAATCATACCGGCCACAATTGCATTTTCTTTTCTTGCCATATTCAATTTGCATATGACCGATTTCTCCGGCCGCGCCAGTAATTCCTTCAAGTATCTCGCCATTAATAATTATACTACCTCCGATTCCGGTTCCGAGTGTTACCATAACAAAATTCCGATATTGTCGGGCGCTTCCGACTGCCATCTCTCCGATTGCTGCAACATTGGCGTCATTTAAGACTCTGCAATAAGCCTTAGGATATCTCTTTTTAATAATCGCTTCTGCTTCCACTAAACCCCATCCGAGATTTTGGGCTCCATTCACGACTCCTTTAACTACCGGACCGGGTACACCGATCCCGATTCCATCTATTTTTTCTCCCGTACTCAATTCATCAATTTTCTTAAAAATATCGGAGAAAATCCTTGCACCATGATCGGAAATATCAGTTTTGATGCTGGTTTTAAATTCCAGTTTATCTCCATAAAATTTTCCGATCTTGATTTCGGTTCCGCCGATATCGATTCCAAATATGCAGTTCATAAACTCCTCCACTTTATTGAATTATAACATAGAAAAAAGAAATTGTTAAGCAAAAACTAACAATTTCCGATTATCAATTATTTAAGAATATTTTTATATGGCCGCTAATAATTGTGGTTACTATATGACTTTGCATCCTCTTCAACTCGAAGGCAATTACCGACTTTTATCTTATACAGATAACTATCAAAGTAATAGATAGACAAATCTTAGACTACCAAAACGGTTTAAGTTTAACATCAATATGATGTGTAATATCGCTAATAGTTACACTGTCATTATCAATATTGAAAGAATAGCCAAGTTTGTCTTTATGGATATAACCTTTATATGGTGTAACTTTAATATAGCAAACACTATCGAGTTCCTCGTTATTAACCTCTTTATACCAGTGCTGAAATACCTTCATGAAGATTTCACGGATAAATTTATTGTTATCATCTAGTGGATGCCCAGTGATTAAAGCTCTGCACCAAAATCTATTATGACCTGCATCAGAAATCATCACATATTCATTACCTTGAATTTCCTTTACATAATTACAATTTAAATCGGTGACAATCCAAAACGAGCCATCATAATAAAAAGTATCAACACATCTTACTGAAGGAACATTATCCTTAGCTGTCGCAATTAAAAGCACTGTATCTTCACTGTATCTCTCTATAATAATATCAAAAATTCCACTATTTTTTATATCTGCTTTTACCATCATATATTTTCCTTTCAATCATATATTTTAATTAATAAATAATATCTAACAAAAAACAATCTCCGCATCAAACCATTTTATAATATCATCACTTAAATCCAAAATATAATTATCAAGTTGCATCGTCATTCCTCGACATCCTCCATTGCAATGGCCAATTGAACTTATTTTCCTACCACATCCAAATCCTTTTGATATTACATCCTTCATAATTTTTGGAAATGTTTCAATAATAGCAGGATACTTCGGCATATTAGTTGCCTTAATGTTTATGTGTAATCCATTATTCAATGATGTATTAAGACCCCAAATTTCCTTTCTTTTATACAAATACTTGATATAAATCCAGAAACCTTTTATCTCAACAATAGTTTTATAACCCTTATTTATTGAGTGTTGATGAAGACTTAGGACAAAGTTTTGTAGATCAATTGATAGAGGTTTGATTATTTCTTTAATAATGGTTTTAATATCAATCGCTTCATTAATTAATACTCTATAGTCACACCTAAGAAAAACATCTTGTTTTACGAGTGAACCATACCTCACTTCAGCAATAGCCATGACTTTTAATCCTATAAGCATCTGAGGATTCTTTGGATATGATACCTTAATGACATTAGTTTCTAATAAAGTCTTTTTATCATCTAAGTTCACTCCATCAAATTCTAAACCACATACAATTAAAAATTTTAAAGCTTCAATCGATTTCGATATAGATACTCTTGGATCAAAAAGATTACTATTACAAAATAAATAATCTTTGTTTTCTTTAAAGACACCTTGAATTCCTAAGTTCATCATTATAGTTCTAACATTATGTAAAAAAGGAAAGTTCACAGATAATGTGATTCGATTTTCATACTCATGAGGAATTTTTTTATAATTGTCATAGGCATCACCCTCTGCTATTAACAAATCAAAAAGTTTAATCAAGAATATCCTAAATTCATTTACTCCTGTCCTGATTATAATATCGTCTATAAAGTCTTCAAGAATAGGCTTCACTGGATAAATTTCATGGGATTCTGGAACAATAATGTCTTTTAAATATAATGCTAAATCTTTAATGTTCTTTCTCATTTTTACTTTCTCTTTCCTCAATTGGGTTTTTCCATTCATCACCTAATAATATAATACTACAGCATTACTTAAATAGTCAACAATTTCAATTCGTATATATCTCCTTGAATATTTGTTTTGTTTGAATCATCCACATCCGATGTTTTATATTATATAATAACGTTTATCAATTGAATATTTGAAGGGATGAATTCTAGTTTCGGTTTATGAAGTATTCTAAAAGACGTTATCGTCCCAAATGATTAGGTCAATACACTTAACAAATGGATATATAAGTTAGTTTTAAAATAATAGTAAGTAGATAGGTACTTATGAGGTGGAATATGTTTATTGAAAAAGTTAAAAATAATGGTATTGATTATTTGCGTTTGGTTGAAAGTTGTAGATATACTAACGCTAAAGGGGTTAGATCTTGTAAGAAAAATGTTATTTACAACATTTAAAAAGGTTTGATGATGGTAAACCTAATTATGTTGAAAGACTTAAAGAATCCTTTAAAAATCGATTTCCTATTATTAAAGAATTATATCAATTTCTTGATTATAAGCCGGTTAGTGAAAAATACGATATCCAATTGTTTGAAGGTGATCCTGATTGTATTGGAACAGTTAAATTATTTTCTCATTCTTTAATCAAAAGAATTTTAGAAGAAATAGGCTTAATTGGTTTATTTAATAGATATAAAACCTTAACTAATTATCAGTTTGATTTAATTGGTTTCTTTAGACTTTTAGTCTATGGAAGAATATAAAACCCAGCTTTTAAGATTGCTACAGTGAGTCAAAATAATGATTATTATCAAGAAATCGTTAAAGAACCGTATGTTTATAATGTCTATGATACTTTAGATTTTATTAATCAATATGAAAATAGTATTATTAATAAAATGAATAAAAATCTAACTAAAAAGTTTAAACGAACTACTGATATCGTTTATTATGATGTTACTAACTTCTTCTTTGAGATTGAACAGCCTGATACTGATACTACTTTAGATGATGAAATAATTTCTAAAGGAGTAAGAAAATTTGGTGTTTCCAAGGAGGAGCGACATCTTCCTATTGTTCAAATGGGACTTTTTATGGATGAACAAGACTTACCAATTTCTATTGAAACTTTCCCAGATAACACTTTAGATCATCTTACCATGATTGAAGCTTTAACTAATACTGTTGATAAATTAAACTTATCTAGATTTATTTTCGTAGGTGATAGAGGTATGTGTAGCGGTACTAATATGGTACATTTATTGAAAAGAAATCATGGATATATAATCAGTAAAAGCATTAATAAAACTAATTCTGAAGAAAGAAAATGGATTTATAATCAAACTGATTACATCAAAGAGAGTAATGATTTTAAATATAAATCACGTATTATAAAAAGAACTATTAAGCTTAAAGATACAGGCGAAAATTATGATATTATTCAAAAGCTAGTTGTTTACTGGAGTAAAAAGTTCTATGACAAACAATATGCAGAGAATAAATCTTTTCTAGAATTTATTGATAAATTAGAAAAGAATCCAGAATCATTTCGTATTACAAAAATGCAATCAATAGCCTAAAGAAATTCTTGAAGGATGATGTTGTTAATAATAAAACAGGTGAAATTCTAAACTCAAAAGATATAAAATTACTAATTGATTATAATAAACTAAATAAATTCAAAGAACAAATGGGTTACTACCAAATTGTAACTTCAGAAATAAACTTATCTGAAAAAGAGATTATTAATACATATCATGGATTATCTAGAATTGAAGATGAATTTAAAACTATGAAAGACAGTCGATGGTTTTATAAACAAATGGTGTAATTTAATACACCATTTTAATCTTCAAGGTGGCAAACTCCGGTTATAACATAGAAAAAAGAAATTGTTAAGCAAAAACAAACAATTTCCGGTTTACAAAAATTAATAAAAAGATTACTTTTTCAGTAACTCAAATAATAATCACTTCTCCTTCGATCTTCAATAGCATCATCAATCCAATGATTAACTAATCCAACAACATGGTAACCTTAGGATCAGGTGATGTTCTAACAACATCATACTTCCTTACCGGTTAAAGCATCTCCTATTAAGGCCACTAAAACGGATGTTTATCTCTTCAGCCGGTAATCTGGTTGCTTTTAAATAAGGTGAAACCGGAATGGTTGAAGGGGACATCATTAACTATCTTACCTGAAGCAATAAAGAGCTAAGAAAGAAGATTCTCGGCTCTTATTTAGATTTAGGAGTATTAGAATGTAGAAAAAAGTATTGAAAATTATCATTTACTTTTATTATCGTTTTATCGTTTATTATCTCAATTTTATCAAAGATATCATTCAGTTCAAAATTTTTTGCTTCTTTGATTTTACCGCAAATATCTAGCGTAATCCTACCATCAATCTTATCTTTATTTCCGATAATAATTAAAAATCCGTCTTTACTTTCAAAAACCGAACCCCTTATACCTTCCGGTAAATTGGTAAAATAAACATCATCCTTAAAAACTGAGTTTTTTATCATCGGTTGTAAAGATTCTCTAAATTTTAAAGCTTGATAGGCATATTTAATTACCGGATCTTTTTCATTATAATTAATTATTGTTGGTGCGAACCAAAGAATTGAGCCAAGGACAATCGCTTTTTCCATCTGTTCATAAAATTCTTCAGTATTATAGTTATCATCCTTTGAACCTTTTTTAGGATTAACCATATTAATATGGATGAATTCCGGAAAAATATATTTGATGATATTAAAATATTCATCAAAATGTATTCCATTCCAGGTTAAATTTCCAAAAGTATAACTTCCATAAATATCGCCGATATTTTCAGTCAAAATAAAATTATTCTCATTATGCTTTGAAATTTTCTTATGGATTTCTTCAAGAATATAAAGGTAACCTTTATTAAAATCACCAATATGTTTGTGGCTATGTAAATCTTGATAGCAGGGGAAGGGTTCGGCAGAACCTAATTGATCAAGATATACTCCGGTAGTTCCATATCCGCGAACTAAAAATTCAGCAGTATCTATCAGTTGTTGCGACCACTTTTCATCCGCAGGACAAGAAACACTAAAACTCTTACTACCATAAGTTTCAATATAATTTTCATCGTTTGACTTTTTCATGGCTATCTTTTCTCCGACTGTGGAAGCGTAATTTCCGCTAAGATCAAAAATTCTAGCATTAATATATAAAGTCGGAATTCCGCCATTGTCTTTCACATATTCTAAGCCTCTGACAAAATCCATTGCCGAGCCAAGATCCATATCAGGATAGTATTCGGGATAACAAGTATCAAAGCCACCGCGATTCCAAGAAGCGATAAACATATGGTTAAGACCATATTTTTTTCCATAATCATACATATTCGGAATGTCAGAAAAGTAATTTTGAACTAATCCGCCCTGACGTTTAAAATTATAACATTGATTTAAACCCCATTGATTATCAAGATAGTCCGGATAATTATGAAATTTCAGATGCGGGGAAAGATAGGAGCGGTAGATTTCCTTCGCGGAATGCCAATCTTTATCATTAATTACAATAATATATTCACCGCTTGCGTACGTTTCTCCATGGGAAAAATCGAAATATTTTGTATAAGAAAAACCGATATAATTTCTGTCTTTACCAACCTCAACGACAATCCCTGTCACCGGATAGGATAAATCATGAGAACCAAAGTATAGTCCGTTCATCTGATCGTATAAATACATGAAAGTCATAGAAGCCAAACCACAATAATTTATCTGCCGTCTGTAAGTTCCGTAAGCTGTTTCTTCAGTTTTAGCTCTCCAGAAATTTCGGAGATCATCTTGGCGATACCTTTCAATCGGATTGATAGTCTTTTCTCCGGCATGATGCGGATAAATGAGTATATTTTTTTTATAATCCTCGCCAAGACTTAATCCGTAGATATTCGGACCAACTGTTTCACAAACACGAAATTCCTCATCGTTATTTTCAATTTCAATTTTAAATACCAACTGTTCTTCGTTTTTCTTTGCCACAATTATATTGGCATAAATATTTCTTGGTTTAAAGGCCACTCGAACCACAATCTCTGAATTTCGATTATCTAATCGAATAAAGGAAGGTAATAATTGTATCATCTCTCCTTTTTTAAGACCTTTGAGATAAAAGAGCGGCATCAAACAGTTTTCTTTAAGATATTGATCACCGGTTATCTTATTTAATAATGATGTAATAGCTAATGTTTTTTTATCTAAATTGAATATATAGTTTTTGCTTTCTAATTTAATATCCGTTTTCTTCATAATGTTTCCAAGCTTGACTATTTTTTAGAGCAGCATTCGGCATATGATTAGAAATATAGACGCTTGGAGTCAAACCTTTCTGAATTATTTTTTCGACTACCGTACTTTGGAGGGCCCAAATTAAATAAGATGCGGCAATCCCGCTCGCCGGGCAGATAGAACCGTTTAATTCTGGTATATCTACTAATGTATCTGAATAATTTGAACAATTATCCAGAACAAGATCAACTGCTTCAAATAATCTAAGACCAGAAGAATGAACAGGTTTCATTCTGCTGGAATATTCAACAGAAGTAATGGCAATTGTTTTTACTCCCATTGATTTGGCACGAAGAGCCAATTCAACCGGAAGAAAATTATATCCTGATACTGACCCTATAATCAAAACATCTCCTTTGCGAATATTTGATTGACCTAAAACAAAGTCCGGAAATCCTTCAACCATATCATATGTAACCTTTTTCCTTCCGGCTCGATCACGAAAACGGGTTGGATTATTAATTTCGCAATTAATTTTTATTGGTCTTAAAGCCATTAATCCGCCGGTTCTTCCAACTGCTTCCGACATCAGCATATGACCCGTATCAAGGATATGCCAAATACCATCATTTGTTATCGAATCAACCACATAGCAGGCAGCCTTTTCGATATTGTCTTTTTGGGTTTTTTCGATTTTGAAAAGCACTTTTTTCATGCCTTCAAAATATTGTTCCATATACATATCATTACACCTCAAAATTAATATTATCTATTGATATTCCATCATCAACTAGGGTCTTTAAAATAGCACCATAAATAACTTCCAGTTTACTTTCCATATAAAATAATTTACTTGTTGAAAGTTTTTGAATTTTCTCAGAGAACGGATTAATTATTACTTGGCCGGCTTTTTTTACGCCTCCTGCCAAGATGACCGGTAGGGTTTGTTCCGTTTTAGATTTCAAATAAGCACGATAAGCTAGATTAGCCAGTTCATCAGTTGCTTTTTCTATAATCTTGATTGCTGAAGGCTCACCGAGATCAGCAAGTCGACAAACCATAGGCGACAAAGAGGCTACTTTTTTTCTTTTATCTTTTATATTGTATAAAGAACGTCTCAAATTAACAAAATCTTCAATCTTAAAATAATCGCACACTTCATTAAGTAATAGTGATTTTTGATTATCATCATAGATTTTTGTGCATTCCTTTAAAGCCATCAATCCGATATCATAACCGCTTCCTTCATCACCTAAGATATATCCCCAGGCTCCGACAGTAAATTTATTTTCTCCGATAAAAGCCGTCGCAAAACTGCCAGTACCGGAGAGAACAACAATTCCGTCTTTATTTCTTAAAGCAGAATATTTTAATTCTTCGGTTTCTGAGACAATTACACTTTTTATTTTAATTGTTTTTTCAAATTCGTCAAGACAATTTTTAAAACCGGGAATAAAAAGATTTCCAAATACGATCTTCGCAGATTCTAAACCTGCATTGCTTAAAGCTGTTTTGCAGGCTGTCAGTACATTACTTAAGGCAATTTCATAAGAGGAAAGGCCGGCATTGCCACAACCTGCCATGCCCTTCCCTAAGATCTCTCCTGCTTCATTACAAATAACAGCCAAAGTTTTTGTTCCGCCTCCGTCAACAACAAGATACTTTCTCATTAATATAAACTCCTAACTCGTTTATTGTAACGGTTCATTAAATCTTCATTGTGTTTATCTCCGCCTTCAATATTAGCGCTTTTATAAATTGCTGGAACAAGGCCGTCCTTTTTGTAATTTGCAATAATTTCTAATACTAATCTTTGAGCTATATAGGAACAAGTAATTGATGAAACGGCTCCAACTTTACCTCCGGGACTATCAATGATTCCATCCCCATAAGGAGTGTGATTATCGATAACAACATCAGCTAATTCATATAAACGATATTTATGATTACCTCGAGGTTTATGATTCATTGAAACTTGTTTGCTTGTCACAGCAATTACAGGATTTCCATTTTCTTTAGCACACAAAGCCATTTCAATCGGAACGGCATTTATTCCGGAATTTGAAACAATCATAAAAGGTTCTGTCGGACAAATATCAAGGCCGTCAAAGATGATTTTTGCAATTCCAGAAAGTCTCTCATATTTTGTACTGCTTACCGCTCCTTCGTGTTGCATCAAAAATGGAACTAATACCGGATTCACCTGGGCTAAACCGCCGGCACGATAAAACATTTCTTCTGCCATCATATGCGAATGCCCGGTGCAAAACACATGTAACAAGCCGTTTTCATTAATCGAACGATAGATCAATTTTGATGCTTCTTCGATATTTTTAGTTTCTTCCTTATCGATAGTTTTAATTAGGTCTATTACTTTGAAAGTAAAGTTTGTATTTTTCATAACATTTCTCCTGAGAGGTGCAGTTTTTAGAAGGTTTTCTTCAAACAAGCCGCTTATTTTTTAGAATAAATATTTATTATGAACCACCCATTAAAATATAAGTCAATTTTGCATTTATTTTTTCTAGCTCTGTTTTAAGTTCAGCGTGTGTCATGCCCGATTTATCCCAAATATTGTCTTCCATTAATGTTTTGAAGTTTGTTTGCCAATTCGAACCAAAGACATCGGTTGGATAAGGTTCTGTTCCTGGATAATCCAAAGCATCAATAAAATATTCCCGATAAGCTTTTTCAGCCTTCCAAGAAGTTATATCCGCACTCGAAGAACCTGGTAAACCCATACCGGCTGCGGTAGCAATAGCTTGACCTTCCGGACCAGAGAAATATTCAAGCACTTTCCAAGACCAAGCAGAATTAGAAGTAACTGTTGGTATCGTCCAACAATTTAAAAATGTATGCGATTGATGACTTCCGCTCTTCCCTATCGGCAGGGGTCGAACAACAAAATTAGCTCCAGCTGTTTCAACTGTATTTACATCGGCAAGACCGCCAGAAATCATCGCAGCATAACCAGAAGAGAAAGCGGCTGCAAATTTACCATATTCTAAGGTCTCTGATAAGGTCATCGCGCCACCTTCTTGAACTAAATCATATAAGAAGGTAACACCATCAGCTGCCCCTTTTTCATCAATTAGGCTAACATGATTTTCACTGTCAAAGAAAGATCCGCCAAACAAATAGAACCAAATATAAACCGGATCAGGATTTGAATCAAATGAATAACCCCAGACATTATCTGTTTCTTCCGCAAATTTTAAACAAATTTGTTTAAAATCTTCCACTGTCCAATCATCATCTGGCAAATCTACTCCATATGCGGTGAATACATCTGTATTTAAAATCATCGCCTTAGTAGTAACATCGCGGGCAACTGCGTAAACACTGTCCTCATAATAAAGCCCTGCTTTTACCGAAGAATATAAATCATCCAAATATTCAACCGAAACAAATTCGTCAAGTGACATGATTACATCATTGGAAGCAAATAAAGGAATCTTGTCCGATGCCAGCATCATTACATCGATTTGCTCAGAACTTCCTCCGGCAAGTTTAGCTCCGGCAAGTTTAGTAAGCATAGTCTGATAATAAGAAGATATCTTTACAAAGTTGAGTTCAACATTATACTCTTTGTATTTCTCTTCAAATCCTTCTTTTAATCCAGTCAGTCCGTCATGAGCCGGATCCCACCAAGAATAAACATTGATTGTCTTGTCATTCACTAATTCATGGCTTTGCTCCTCAGTGGGACCGCAAGCGGTTAAGAAACAAGCAAAAACAAGCATCAAAACCGAAACAAAAATAATTTTTTTCATTTTCTCCTCCATTTTATTTTTTTCCTTATTTTAGGAATTAAGACCAATATTCTAAACACCGGTAAAACCCGAGCTAAGTTCGGAATTTACAAAATATTTTTGAAAGACGATATAAATAATAAAGATTGGCAACATTGATATAACTGAACCGGCCATCAATACAGATTGTCTAGTTTCCCATTCGGAAAGTAATTTCAGACCTAAAGTCCATGTCCAAAGCCTTTCTTCCTGAAGAATTATCGATGGCCATAAATAAGCATTCCAAGTCGACCTAAAGGTTAATATAGCAACGGTTGCAATAACCGGTTTTGAATTCGGCAAGATGATCCGAAAAAATACTCCCGCCCAAGAACAACCGTCAACAATGGCGGCGTTTTCCAAATCCTTAGGAATCGACAAAAAATATTGTCTGAAAAGAAAGATAGCGGTGGCGCTTCCCGTAAGAATCGACCTGAGAATCAGAGCCCAATGCGAATTTAAGAGCCCAAGTTTAACCATAATCGCAAAATTTGGGATTAAGGTGACATAGGAAGGAATCATCATTGTGGAAATAAGCAAAATGAAAATAACATTTCTTCCTTTAAACTTCAGTCTCGCCAGTGCATATGCGGCCATTGATGAAACAATCAAACTCAAAACTGGTATGACAATCGCTAAATAAAATCCATTGAAAACCATCCTTGAGATATCATAAATTTTTGCTAGGATTTTAAAATTTTCAAATGTCAAGGGTGAAGGCAGTAGATTAATTGGTGATTCATGAAAAATCTGATAATTTGTCTTAAAAGCAGAAGCAAAAGTCCATAAAAAAGGATACATTATGACAACACAAAGAAAAATCATAAAAATATTATACAATATTTTGCTAATTTGCCGTTTAGTAATGTAGGAAGTATAAAATTTCTTTTTCATTGTTAGTTTCATTTTTTCACCTACATCTTATCTTCTTTTTTTGTAACAATTCTTATGATTGTAAAACCAAGAATAAGAATAAATAATACCCAGGCCAAAGCTGAAGCATAGCCCATCTTGTATTCTTCAAAACCAAGGGTATAAATATAATACATCAGAGAACTTGTGTTCAGTCTGCCCTCAGTCATAACTAAAACTACTTCGAAAATATTGAAAGCTTCTAGTACCAAAAGAATTGTTATAGCAAAAGTTGTTGGTTTCAATAAAGGAATTGTTATATAGCGTAATTGTTGACGCTTATTAGCTCCATCAACAATTGCAGCCTCATATAAAGTTTTGGGTATGGTCTGTAATCCAGATAAAAACATTACCATATAATAACCACTCATCTGCCAAATCCGCATAATAATTATTGAATTCTTAGCCCATTTAGTTGTTGATAACCACCCCGGAGGATTACTCACACCAAGAGCGGTCAAAATGCCGTTCAACATTCCTTCTGTAGAATTAAAAATCCATTTCCAGACCAGTGAAACAGCAACTGTAGAAACAACACAAGGTAAAAACAAACAGGCTCGATAGAAAGGCGTCATTCCTTTAACTTTTTTATTTAATAAAATCGCAAAAAATAAAGATATTATAAGAACCAAAGGCACAAGAATAATTACATAATAAATGGTGTTTCCTAAATAATCCCAAAAATGTAAGTCTTTTGTGAATAGATTAATATAATTCTTGAGACCTACCCACTTAGGTTCTATAAGCATATTCCAATCAGTTAAAGATATATATAAAGAATATAACATCGATCCTGCAGTAAAAACCAAAAAACCAATCATCACAGGGGTTACAAAAGCCATACCGGTTAATGCTTCTTTTTTTTTCATAGTTAAATGTGGCCATTTTTTTCTTTTACGGTTTTTCGGGTTTTTTCCGAGTTTTTGTACTTGAAAAGAATTCTTAGAATTATCTAATCCGACAACTACTTTTTCCATTTTTTCTCCTTTTGAAAACAACACATATTTAAAAATTGTTATGACAACATGATAAGTTATCTTATTTTTTTAACCTGCAATAGCAGGTTATTTATTCATCGTTACAGAAAATGTGTATTTATCGCCTCTGTATAAACTCTCAGTATATTCATAGGGATGATTGTTTTGATCGTATGACAAACGTTTTATTACCAATAAAGGTGAATTGACTTTCACATCCAAAAAAGCTGCTTGACTCTGATTAGCCAAGGTTGCTTCTAAGGTCTGCTTTGCCCAGGCGGGATCAATATGATAATTTTGTTCAAGAATTTGATATAATGAACCGGTAAGATCATATTTATCAATATCAGAAACTATATGAAAGGGTAAATGAACCTTTTCATAAGCCATCTTAACCCCATCAGCACATCTGATACGTTCTATCGTATAGACCATGCCACCTTCAGAAATATTCAGAAAATCACAAATTGGTTTTGAAGAATAAGCTAGTTGAACACCGAGTAAAATTGTTGAAGGTTTTTTCCCCATACTCGACATTTCAGCTGAAAATCCTTGCAAGAAATTAAGCTTCATATCAGTTTTTTTCTCACTAACATAAGTGCCCTTTCCCTGCACCTTTACAATCAAACCATGATTTACCAGCAATTCATAAGCATGTCTGACTGTAATTCTTGAGGTGTTAAAGATATCGCATACTTCTTGTTCGGTAGGCATCTTCTGTCCGTTTTTTAATTGATTAGATTGGATTAAATTCTTATAATAATGAAAAATTTTATGGTATAATGATGTTTTTAACATTTAATTCTCCAGTTGTCATAACAATATGATATCATAATAATATTTAAATGTAAACACTTTTTTTAAAAATTAATTATTTTTTAGCTGATTGAGTAAATAATTAATGTCTTCTGCCAATTTATTAGCTGATAAATTTGGTATTTCTATATATTCAAAAACCAAATCTGCCTGTGGTGTATATTTTTTATATAAATCTATAAAGATATTATAATCAAATGTTCCGTTGTCGATTGTTTGATGAGTATCATCAATTCCATTATTGTTGTGGAGATGGTAAGACAAAATTCTTCTATTCAAATTTTTAATTGTATACTCATAATCATAACCATTGAGGTTCATATGGCCGATATCAATCAAGGCAGATAGATTATAATCAATAATAAAATCTATATATTCTCGGTTATTAAAAATTGGGGCTCCCTGTGTCGGCAATCCTAAAGTTTCAACTAATAGCGTCACCCCATAGGTTTTACACATTTGATTTAAGAGCAAACAATTTTCTTTTGCATTAGCTTGTTTCGATAATCGGTCCGCTTCTTCTATAAAACAATTATTGGAATGAAACACAATTGAAGAGGAACCAAATTCTCCGCATAGTTTTAAAGTTCTCTCCAAATTTTCAATTAATTTTTGATATTCGAATGAGAATTTAACAGCTGTCGGTTCTGCTTTTCGCATTGGAGAATGAAAGGTTGAAGGAAGAGCACCAAAGACTTGATAGAGGCTTTTTAATTTTTTTTCCTCTAAATCATTAATCTCAAAAGTAAAATACTCTACACCAATTTTGTTTTTAAGAATTTTAATTGTCTCAGAGATTAGCTGATAATTATCATTCCCGTTTAGGATTGTACTAATATAACATTTTCTCACAATTATACCTCCAAATTTTTTCGATTATATCATGAAATTTGAGTAAGAAGTTTAATTCATTTTTATTTCGTCTTTACTATAATAAGAAAGCAACTATCTTAAGCAAATAAATTTTATGATTGCTATAAACATTTTACATACCATTATAACAAAATTATTAAAAAATTATGTTCATGTGTAAATTCTTTGTTATTCATTTATCATACGTTACATCGTTAACGAACATTTATGGGCATAGTAAAAAATGTTTATTAGAATTATATAGAAACACGAATTCCGATATTTCTTAAATCAATTTTTTCAAATTGCATATTTTTCCAGTCAATAAAATAAATAGCAAACATATAACTTCTTTTTCTCCCCATAAAAACAATTTCTCAATAGTCTATGTATCATACCTATATTGTACAACAATATTTCCATTAACGTCAACAAGTTCTATTATATCACCTTGTAAGTTTGTGCTAATCCTCCCTTTAAATAATCGTTTCATCTTTCTCTCCTTCTTTCCAATATTTGATAAAATATAAAAAGATTATAAAGGATTATTAAAAATGCCGACTTTATTACAATCTCTCTAACCATTCTACATTTCCAATCAAATTATATTTTTAATTATATTAATAAACTGTAGAAACCGGCGAAAGGATGTTCATTTTAAAATAAGTTTACTGTTTTGGTAAAACTCTTTTATCATCAGATTTAACTTTTTCATTTGGATATATTAATTTAGTTTTAAAGCAAAAAAACATTTCAAATTCTAAATAACAGAGTTTGAAATGCTTAATTTTTTGACCAATATTTATCTACATAATAAAAAAAGATTACTTTTTTAATAACTCGAATAATTAACTATAATAACTTCTCCTCCGATCTTTACGATCTGATTCCAAGGAATAATTGCGTTGTTTCCGGAAGAAAAGAAATTGGCAAGTCTGGTATTGGGTTGAACAGTAATCGAGATGATTCGGCCGCTGCTCGGGTCGATCTCCAGATTTGAGATTCTCCCCAATTTGCTTCCGTCAACGACATTGATGACATCTTTAGATTGAAGGTCGCCTAAAAGCATTATCTCACCAATATCATTATATAAAAATAGAGATGATAATATACATCATTTTCCCTGATACTTTGCGGTATAAAGTAATTCGAGAGCAACTTCCTCCCGAGAATCCGTTTTATTTTTTATCTTAGCTTTATCCTTTTTTGGAAGAATATAGAATTGATAATTACCGTTATTTTTCGTAATATAATAATTCTTCAAATAAATCACCGGAATTATTTTTTCCGGAAAGGAAGTAATTATAAGTATATTTCAGGATTTATTTGAGGAAGATCCTTCCAAAGCTTATCAAGATCATATTTTTCTCTCTCTTCAGCTAAAAAGACATTGACTAAAATATCTCGAAGGTCGATAAGTGCCCAATAACCGCCACTTAAACCTTCAATTCCTTTCAAATAATAATTCTTCTCAAAACTAAGTTCTCTTAGTCTACTGACAACAGCGGAAAGTTGCCGGGCAGAATTAACGGTTGTATTAATAATCCGATCATAGAAAGGAGTAATCTTGCTTGTGTCATAGATTCTGATATCTTTAACCTTGGCATCATATAAACAATTTACCACATCTTTTAAGATTTGCATTGTACCTCCTGATATTTTTGGTAGAGTTTTGAACTTAATTCATCGGGATAAGTTTCTAATTTACATTTTATCTTTGCCAGTATAGCTTGATAGAAATCAATTTTAGATAATTGTTTTGCTTCGGTAAATACCGGTCCTTCACGATTTTCTTCGGTAAAGTCTGCAAGAAATAAAACTTCACCAAGTTTGCTCATTTCTAATGAACCGAGGGCATGATTTTCTATCGCCTCAAGTATTTCCTGATCCTTAAGTCCCAATTCTTCTTTTATTATATAAGGACCGAGTATGGAATGTAAAGTTTGCGGGCATTTAAGTATTTCCTCGTTTAAATGATACTTTGAAATAATTTCTTTAAATCGTTCAAGAGTATCAAACTTAGCATAATCATGAAGCACTGCTGCAAGAGCTGCTTTTTCTCGGTCAACATTAAGATTAAAGGTGTCGCTTATTTCTAAAGCTTTCTTTTTTACTGAAAGAGAATGTAAGTAACGTTCTTCAATCTCAGGATTATTTGATTGTTGATATTTTTCCCATAAAAGTTTTTCATATTCTTCAATCGTCCTCATATTATCGCGCTCCTGAATCCGACCTTAATCTTTTCAAAGCAATAAAAATCAACTTCGCCTTCACCGATTAAGGTTATAAAACCAAGACCGGAGATTGAAATATCTTTTTTTTCATATTTAAAAGAAAAATGGTATTTCCGAAAATCACCTAGTTTTTCTCTTTCCTCCGCATTCGGAACTTTCAAGATATCGTCCTTGTGAAGTTGATAAAACTCCGATGCATTTGTAATTTTAGTCCGGTGAATTTTAATAGCTTGCGGGACATAGACAACAAAGGATGAGGATAGACCGGAAGTAAAATCAAGCCGGCAGAAACCACCGATAAAAAGCGTTTGACTGGGGAGAAGTTGGTATACCTTGGGTCGAATAAACTTTTTCGGAGCTAGTAGTTCCTGATGTTTATGAGATAGGTAATAATTTGCCTGACGATGATTCGGTAAACCCGGAGTATCTATTAAATCACTTCCGTCCGGAAGAGAGATATTGACTAAACCTAGGGTAGTAGAGATGGCAGCGCTAGTTGTTAGAGGCTGATAATTCAGACCAAGTTTTCGGATAACGCCATTAATAAGTGTTGACTTTCCGACATTTGTAGTTCCGATAAAGCAGACATCCTTTTTTCCTTTGAGTCGGAGAATTACTTCAATCAGAAGTTCAATATCAGCCTTTTTAAAAGAAGATATTAAAATAGTTTCCGTAAAAGAAATATTATTACGATGCAGATAATCTTGGAAATAATTTTTGACTTTTTCTTTTTTAACCGAATCAAGGAAAAGGTCAAATTTATTTCCGACAATCAACTTCCGATTCCTTGGAAAAAGTTTATCGAGATCGTAAATTACCGTTCCTTCTAAATCAAAAATATCTACAATATTGACTACCAAGACATCACGCTTTGCAAGAGCCTCGATGTTTTTCCTAAATTCTTCCTCATCTATTTTAATATCAATCTTTCGATTATAATGAGTAAGATTAAAACACCGCTCACAATAAAACTCGTTTTCTTGCTTTGCTAGGACATCACGACGAATATAGCCGGGTAGATTCTTGTTTTCGGTCTGAACCACCGCTCCGCAACCTTGGCATTTATTTTTCATAAGTAAATGCCCTCAATTTTTTTATAGATTTCGGAATGACTATTTTTCAGTTTTCTTAAGACATGTCTTTCATTAATTCGATTTATTTTTGTATACCACTTTTCGGATCTTTTCTTTAGCGGCCTTACAAGAATAACCTCAATACCAAAACGGTTCCCTCCGAGAACATCGGTCATTAGTTGATCACCTATGCCAATATACTCAGATAAATTATTTGATTTTGCAAGTTTCAAAGCTTTCCGATACCCTTTTCCAAAAGGTTTTACGGCATTATTTATAAAGGGAAGACTACAAGCTTCGGAAAATTTGCTGACTCGATTGTAACCATTATTGGAAAACAAGATAATTTTAAAACCGATCTTTTTTAACTTCTCGATGAAATCTTTGATTTTTGGTGACGGAAGATCCTGATCATAAGGAATCAAAGTATTGTCAATGTCCATTAGTATTATTCTTTTTCCGTCTTCATATAATTTATTGTAATTGATGGAAAAAACATCTTGATAGCAATCATAAGGTATAAATTTAGTAATTGAATAAAACAGTTGTAACATAGAATCCTCCGTTAAAGTATTATATCAAAATTTCATTTAAAAGTCTAAAGAAAAGGAGAAAAAGTATGATTGAGTTGTTGGCGCTCCTGCTGCTGCCGCTTTTCGGAACCGTAAGTTCTCAGAGTTTTCCGGAAGTGTTGAGTCCCGAGGATGAAGAAAAATATCTAAAATTATGGCAGGGGGGCGACGAAGATGCACGTACAAAACTGATTGAACATAATCTGCGCTTAGTTGCGCATATTGTAAAGAAATTCGAAAATACCAAAGAAGATAAGGAAGATTTGCTTTCAATCGGTTCTTTCGGACTTATTAAAGCGGTCGATACTTATAATTTCAATTCCAATACAAAACTGGCAACATATGCTGCCCGTTGTATTGAAAACGAGATCTTAATGTATCTTCGCAGTTCAAGGAGAAAAAGACAGATTACTTGGTTAGATTCTTCAATCGGTTCCGATAAGGAAGGGAATGAGATTAAACTCTCCGATGTTATTGAGGATCCGGCAAAATCTTCGATTGAAAGATTGGAATTTGAGGAAAAGGTCGCAACCATTAACGAAGCTTTAAAAATCCTCAATTCTCGTGAGCTTGATATTATTTCCCGACGCTTTGGATTAAGCGGTAATAAAATTGAAACCCAAAGAGAAATAGCAAAAAGTTTAAATATTTCTCGAAGTTATGTTTCCCGAATTGAAAAAAGAGCCTTAACAAAACTTTATCTTAAAATCAAAAAATGAAAGCGTCTGTTCAGTTTTCCCTGAACAGACGTTTTTATTCACTTAAAAATTTTAAGATATCAGTTGCATTGGTGTCGGGATTAGCATTCGGAAATACTTTAATAATCTTTCCTTCCTCATCAAGAAGATAGGTGGAACGCTTAATTCCGAAGGACTTCTTTCCATAATTATTCTTTTCAACCCAAACTTCATAAGCTTTAATAACTTCTAGATCTGGGTCGGAAAGTAAAACAAAAGGTAATTGATAGTCTTCAATAAACCTCCGATGTGAATCTATATCATCTTTACTGATGCCGATAACAACTATATCACGATTTAGAAAATCTTGATAGGCATCTCGAAAAGCACAGGCTTGCCTTGTACAGCCGGGAGTATGGTCCTTAGGATAAAAATATATAACTACCTTTTTTCCTCGATAAGAAGAAAGACTAATCGGATTTCCGAACTGATCATTCAATTTAAAATCAGGGGCAAAATTACCAACTTTAAGCATAAAATCTCCTTTCTTTTCTTAATTATAACTGATTAGATTTAGAAAGTAAAAAATATGCATTTGAAAAACCGGAAATATTCCGGTTTCGATTATTTGTTGCAAGAATCTGATCTCGGATAGAAAAGGTCCTGCCAGAAGTTTCCGTCCCCAATACAATTCGGAACAACCAGTAAAAACAAAATCACAGCCACTAAGATCACTCCTCCGCGCCTCATCAGATCACCTCAATATATAATATGTAAGAAAGCTACATTAGGCTAATTAAATTCTTATAAAATGGGAATACCTAATTTTTCTAGTTCATCAAGATCATCATCACTCCAAAGCGAGGCCTGTACCTCGCCGATATGAACCTTTTCCAACATCATTAAACATAAACGACTTTGGCCGATACCGCCTCCGATTGAAAACGGAAGCCGGGTCTTGATAATGTCTTGATGAAAGGGATACTTTAATCTATCCATTGTCTTGGTTGCTTCCAATTGCTTCAATAAAGAATCCTTATCAACTCTAATCCCCATTGATGATAATTCCACCGCTTTATTTAAAGGTTCATACCAAAGAAGAATATCACCGTTTAAATTCCAATCATCATAATCCGGAGCTCTTTGATCATGAGGTTTACCGTCATTTAAGGGTCCCCCGATACCGATGATAAAAACCGATTTATAAATTTTGGTAATCGCATCTTCTCTTTCTTTGGGCGTAAAAGTCGGATAGAGTTTCTGAAGCTCAGTTGCAGTAATAAAATAGACATCTTCTGAAAACTTTAACTTCAGTTCCGGAAAAACTGAATTCAGTAGATCTTTTGTTTCAACAATCGCCTTTACAATCTTCCTAACAATTTTTTTTAAATAATCAATATTTCTGTCCTGCTCATAAATGCACTGTTCCCAGTCCCACTGGTCAACATAGATTGAATGAAGATTATCCAATTCTTCATCCTTTCTTAAAGCATTCATATCAGTATAAAGTCCATAGCGAGGTCGAAAGCCATATTTATCAAGTGCCATTCGCTTCCACTTCGCCAGCGATTGTACAACCTCTGCCACCTCACCATTAGCCTTAATATTAAAACTAACGGGGAGTTCCACCCCGTTCAAATGGTCATTTAATCCCGATTTTTGATAGACAACTAAAGGTGCGGAAACTCTGGTCAAATCCAAACTTTCGGAAAGTTTTCTTTCAAAATTATCCTTTACAAGTTTGATTGCTTTTTGAGTTTCCATCAAGCCCAAGATCGGGACATAAGATTTAGAAAAATCACAAATCATAATTTACCTTAATTAATCTTTTCAATAATTACAAAGAAATCTTCACCATTGTCAGGCTTTACAAGAACCTTATCGCCGGCCTTATGATTTAGGATTGCAGCACCAAGCGGAGATTCATTCGAAATCTTTCCTGACAAGGGATCAGCTTCTAGACTTCCGACAAGGATAAATTCATCAATAGATCCGTCATCAAATTTCAGTCTAATCTTTTTTCCTAAGTTTGAGGTTGAAGTATGATTTTCATCAATGATAACTGAGTTTTTTATAATATTCTCAAGTTCTTTAATTCTTGCTTCAATTCTTGCTTGTTCGTCACGAGCAGCATCATAATCGGCATTTTCAGACAGATCTCCTTGAGCCCGAGCTTCTTTTAAAGACTCGATGATGCGTCCTCTTTCATTATTCTTTAGATCATCTAACTCATCCCTTAATAGTTTTAGTCCTGTTGCCGTCAAGTGATGTTTTTCAACCATTGTTAATCCCTCCATAAATTTTAAAAATATTATATCAAAATGCTAACAAGAAAGCAAGCCTTTTATACTTCAATGCTCTCTTTTTATATCCACATTATATTCACTTATATTTGATTTAGACTATTTAAAAATATCAGCTTTTTCGAAACATATCAAACGGATTTAAGCGGAAAGGAACCTTAAATTTTAATATTTGTCTAGCATGACGGGCAATTTCCAAAGGTTCCATCTTTTCATCAAAAATTTCCGTAATCGTAAAGGCGGTATTAGAAAGCTTGGGCCCAAAAAACTCAACACCGGTGCCAACCTTAAAATAATTCCGTTGTTCAACCGTAGCGATTTTGTTTTTCTCGTCATATTCAAGAACAAACCCAAGAAATTCATTAGTTGGGGTCGCGGAGTTATCATATAATTGTTCGCTAACTCCGGGCTTATGATAAAGAAATCCGGTAGAGGTCAGTCGATTTTCGGCTTTATTAATCTCATTTTCATAAATCTGAAAATCATTAACTCTTCCTGTTTTTAAATATTCATCAATTAATTTCCGATAGACCCGAACCACCGTCGCAATATAATAGATAGATTTCATTCTACCTTCTATCTTTAAGGATTTAACTCCGAGATCAATCAATTTCGGAATTGCTTTTAAACCGAGAAGATCTTTCGATCCCATCTTAAAGAACTCATTCGGATGAATTATTTTTCCCTCTTGATATAAGGAGTAATTCCAACGACAGGAATGAGCACAACCGCCGCGATTGGCATCACGACTTGTTAGATGATTGCTTAACATACAACGTCCTGAATATGAAGTACACATTCCTCCATGGATAAACACTTCTAAATCAAGGTCGGTATTTTCTCTAATTAAAGCAATTTGCTTTAGACTGACTTCACGAGCCAAAACCGCACGTTTAAAACCTAATTTCTTAAAGAAATTCAAAGTCGGAGAATTCGAAGCCGAAAATTGGGTGCTGAGATGAAGTTCGAGTTTCGGAGCAATGCCGGCCACCTTTGAATAATAGGGACTGCTGAGAATAATTCCGTCAACGCCTGCGGCTTCAATTTCCTTTAAATAGTCTTCAAGGCCCTCTAAATCCTCATTATGAGGTACAATATTCATCGTCACATAGACTTTAGCCTGATGCTTGCGAGCAAATATGCAAGCCTCACGAATGTCGTCCAAATCGAAATTACTGGCCCGAGCCCGGAGGCTAAACTTTTTACCGCCGATATAAACCGCATCGGCTCCGTATAAAATCGCAATCTTTAATTTTTCTAAATTTCCAGCCGGAGCAAGTAGTTCAATCATTCAATAAAACACTCTTTCTATCAAGGAAACTTCTCCCGATATTAGGATTTATATTTTTCAATTTCTCATATAATGCCGGAATATTCTTTTCATCAGATTTAATTGCTTCATGATATAAAGAAATGATTTCCAATGCTTCTTCTTCCTCAATAAAAGTCGTATTGATTCTTCCAAATATAAGTTTATCTTTTAATAAAGGCAATTCCAAAAGTAAAGTATAACGATAAGAGGTATAGATAAAGGTTCCGTGAGGCGACTGATAAATCGGATGAAGATCAGCACGCTTTTCTTCGGAAATTTGAAGCAAGGTATTTTCCAAGCTCTTATTTGAATTAATCGACTTGGAGAAATTGCTTAAAAGTGCCCGTTTTGAATAAAACATTTGGTGATGCCCATATAATTCATAGACCGTATTTCCGGAGGCCGCAATTTGAAGAATCTCATCAAAACTGAGTTCATTGCTGATGGCAACTTTGATTCCTTGATCCTTGTAAAAAAGAGCATCTTGTACATTAGTGATTAAGGTTTTGGGATCATAGATTAATTTATCTTCAAGATGATGTTTTTTAAAAAAATCTAAAATAGCAAAATCACTGAAAATATAATAATCAACTTTTAGTTTTAGATATTTTTCTAGATTTTCGTATAAGAAAGACAGTTCATCTTCTTCGATGATCCTGTCGATATTAAGGATTGAAATCAAATTATATTTATGACAATAATCTACAATTTCTTCAATCTCAGACCAAGAAAAAATGCCATCATTTGAACAAGAAAAATCAGAACTTGCAAAAACGAGGCCGTCTACCTGATATCTACCAATATTGTTTACTGATTTTAAATCGGCTACCAGTTTCATCATTTCTTAATCCTTCTGCTAACCGAAACACCATCACCGATGGTAAAGAACTTAGTTTGATAATTCTTATTTCTCGCAAGAAATGAGTTATAGTCTTCGATCTTTTCAACCAAATGAAGAAGGTTTTTACTTTCTATCTCCTTGGTATTGTTTACAAAACCGTGGAAGAGCAAATTATCCGATAAAATCAACCCATCCGGAGAAAGTAGCTTTTCATATTTTTCAAAGAATTTAATATACTGAGCTTTTGAAGCATCAATAAAAATAATATCATATTCGGAAGCTAGATTATTTAAATCGAATTCCAAGGCATCCCCCAAATAGACATTAATTCTATCATTTAGTTTAGCCTTTTTTACATTCTTAACTGCTTCGGAAAACATCAATTCATTCTTCTCAATTGTATCAATAATTATCTCCGAATCATAAGATGCCAGATTAATCACACAAAATCCAATCGCTGTTCCAATTTCAAGAAACCTTTTTGGCTTAATTAAATCAATTAATTCAAACATAAAAATTAAAGCTTCATCATTAATGACCGGTATTTTGTTTGCATCGACATATTTTCTCATATCCTTAATGACTTTATTACTTGGAAAGAAATTAAGGTTGTTGAAATATCCATTCATTACTATCACCTTTTAATATGATATATTATACACCAAAAAGGCCTTTGATACAAGATATTTGTAGAAATAGGTAATTTCAAGTCCGATATTTTGCCATTTGTTTGGTTAGAAAAGAAACTGCCTCTTTATATTTTGAACTCTTACAAAGATAATTCAAGTAATAATCCTCATATGCTTTACTATAAAGGTGATGATAATAAGTATTCCTTCCTGGAAGGATATTATACTTTAAATAATCAATAACTTGATGTTGTTTTTCAGTAGTTAACTTTAAAATCAAAAATCGGATAAATTTATAATGAAAAGCATCAGTATCTTGATATTCAAATTTCTCGGCAATTTCAACAGCCTTATTTCGGTAAATTTCATCGTTAATATAGTCAGCAACATAAAGCAACATTCCAACAAAACGTATATCATTAGTCAAAGAATTCTCAATGATTATATCATAGACCTTTAAATAATTTCTGCCATTAATTAAAATCAACAATTTCCAATAAGCTACATCAAGATAATGATCAAAATCTTCAGTTCCAACCTTAAAATCAATAATCTCTTTTTCAACTTCCGAATAATACTCTTCTGATTTAAACGATAGTAACATTAAACGAAGAATCGTCCGTCTTTTTAAAGGATAACCAATATTAATATTTTTCTTCAACTCTACATAATGTTTCATCGCCATCGGATAATTTCTTAAATTTATACCGACGAGAAAATGTTGTTCTAATATCAACCAGTTCAGTTCAGAACATTCAAACTCCTGATTCTCCATAAATTGAAGATGATTATAGGCTTTAAATTTTTATATGGTTTATTATCCTTTTTTTATGCTTTTAAACAATAACCATCAATTAGACCTAGTTTATTTTCAAACTAGAAACAACAAAGTCCTTGAATCCCCTTTGAATTAGTTTCCTAGCTTCAGATGTCTCTTCATCTTTATTATACTCTTTAAGACATTTTTCAAGTTTTTCAATAGAATTGGTAATATCATATTCTGCGTTTTCAATAATGTAAATTATAAAAAAAGTTTTTTGATCAGAAACTTTGTAATTCTTGTTATTATTTTTATATTTTTCTTCAATAGCATTAAATTTTTCTGCTAATTTTTTACATTTTTCCAAACATTTTATCAATAGAATCGCATTCCTCTTCAATTTCCTCATCTAATTCCTCATACTTAGAAAAATAAACATTTGGATTCGCAATTGCAACATCCATAATATTAATCCGCTCTTTGCCAGTATTTTTATTCTCGCTAAAAATTTCATCATATAAGAAACTTACATCATTAAATAAATTAATACTAGCTTTTCTATTAATAATAATTTCCTCTAAATAATGATTGATCAATGCTGGATCAAAATTTAATGAAGGATAACTTTCGATATTTTCATTTCCAACAAAATACTCTGGATTATTAACTAACCACCAAAAAACCTCTTTTTTCGACCTATTGATTCTTAGAAGTTTCTCATACAAATCATCCTTTGGTTCACACATAAATACAGTATAAGAGGGTGATTCGGGAGATAACTCATTTGCATATATTCCTATTTCATAGCACACTTCCTCAATTTGCTCATAGTAAAATGAAGTAATTTTCCCAAGCGTCTTTCCAAATAAGTGTCTTATTCCATTACTAAAGTTACTTCTAGAACAAGAAGATCCAAATTCTTGAAGTAGAGTAGATTCCATATTTCTATCTTTAGCATAAGTGAACCTGGTATATCTCGCGACATTATAAAATTTCCTTAGCATTTCAAACATTGAACCGCATTGCTTCGGCAAGTTTGGTTTTCCTAATTTAGAAATTATCCACCCATGTAAAGTAGGATGATTATGACTCATCAATAATTCTTCAATTTTTTTGTGATCCACATAAGGAATTCTATCTCTATATACAATAAGTTCCATTATGATTTTTTGAAGTCTTTCAACACCTTGTGATGCATTATAAAGCGAAGTAAAAATATGCTCAGTTAAAAAAGGAAAATCTGTACCAACTGAAATAGATATTTTGTCAATATCCTCTATGGCTTTCCAGATGAAAACCCCCGCAACACCTACCTCTTTAACCAAAGATAAATTCATCTCCCAATACCCTCGGTCAATATCGTTTTTTCCTGTTTTATATTCTAAGGAATCCCACCTTTTAACAAAAGAAGATGAACGAGAAATTGGTAACTCTATTAATTCATATTGTTCCCACTCATCTATTTCATCAAATCGAATTACTAAGTTGAAATCTTTAGCCTCGTGGTAATAACCAAAGCCATATTCTTCACATCCGAAAACAGTTATTTCGTTTTTAAGTAACGAAAATTGTCTAGGTATTACCTTCCAAAATTGTTTTTTTTCATCTGTACTATTAATGTCAATCGTTGATAATCCAATATAAGCTTCAAACTCTTTCTTCAATCTACCATCAAGAGTTATCGCCATATCTTTCTCTATATCTTCTATTATCCAAACAAATAAATAATCTTTAAAGTTAGTATGTCCGTCCCTCTTCCTGAAATTAATTGTACACATATCATTTTTTATAACATATGGCGAGAGGTCTTGATTTGCACCATTAATTAAAATATCTCCTAAAGATACTATCATTCTTGCTTTATTTTGAATGATTTCCCCACCTCTTAAAATATGATTAAATACGGTTGCACCATAAAAAGGGTCGTTTATTTTACTACTATCAAAATACATCGCTATCATTAAAAGTTCACTTTCTTTCATAAAATCTCCTTTATATTTTAGAAATCTACATTCTAAGTCACTACTCTAATCTACTTTCTAGTAATTGTAGAAACTTACCTCTTTCTTGTTAACACGCCATTACAGATTTTTGTGCTATTACTAAGAATGTTGAGTAATAGTATTTGTTCCTTTATTAGAAAGCAGATGGAATATTTATATATATATAAATGAATTAGCAATTCACAAGAGAAAAAGGAAGCAATAGTCAGAAATATAATTTTCACAATGTTTATTACCAAATTTTTGAGTTTACTATAAACATATTACTGGATTATTATCACAGTATGTTTATAGATTAATCCATATATTTAACTACAATTTTAACAAATGATATAATCCTCTTTTAACCATCTACCCAATCTGGAATTTAATTTCAAGTTGCATTATAATAAGGTACAATTTTAAATGAATTAAAATATAATTGAATAATAATGTTTTACAATTTTTATTCTATTTTGTTTTTTATACCTTGATGTAGAAAATTATTCAATTCATTATCTTTAAATGTTTGTTCTTCTTCAATTTGAAGTGCTACTTGCGTTTCTTTATAACTCTTTTTATCCGTTCGATCAGAATTTTTATAAGTTATTGACGACTGTATTTTTAATTCATCTCTTTTTTTTACTATTTCTTCAATAGTCAAAACATCAAAATCAGTTAAAAGTGATATATAATCTTCTCTAATTATCCAGAGTTTGTCTGCGGTTTCTATATGCTTATTAGCTCTTTCTACAAAGGTAAAAGACTTATTTAACGAATTAATGATTAGTAAGATAAAAGACAAAATTGAACCAATAATTGCAGATACTATTTCATTTTCTATAATTAAACTAACCAACGACACACTTATTAATGCAGATAAAATTATTTGAACCACCTTTATATAAGAGTCATACTTTTTTAGTCTACTGGCGTTTTTTTCGTGAGCTGTAAAACTATAAACTATTTTCCCATATGATTCTTTTATTTGTTCCCTTAATTTGATGCGATAATTATTCTCCAAATTTTGTTCCATAAATTTCTTTCCATTTTTCATTTGCACTATACTCATATCCTTTATTTTCATATTCAATTGCTTCTAATGCTTTATTATATGCTTGAGTTGCTTTATATTGAAAGTAACCTACATCAATAATATATCTACCACTTCCCATTACTTGCCAAGAATGCTGATCTGAATCAGTTTCTTTTAAGTATTTAAAAAAGTCCCTAGTCATCCAATCATAATAAGAAAATGAATTTTTTTTATACTCCCATTTCTTAATAAAACGATAAGATAGAATATCAATTAAAATGCCACTAATATTTACGTTATTATAACTTTTCCAAGAACGTATCATTTTACATAATCTTTTTAAATTATGATTACAATTTTTATTTAGATCATTTATAGCGTTTATCTCCGACTTGGGATCTGTAATTTTCCAACTTCCATTATCATTTGAATTTGCAAAAGTATAAGTTCCGATTTTATTTAAAAACGCAGGCAAAACTTCAAAAAATATTCCGTTACCAAATGATATCGATATAATTTGACCATCTGCCTTTATCTTTGTAGCTGAATATGTTTTTTCTATAGCTCTTTTCACTTCTTGCAAAAGTGATGACTGACCGTTATATGTATAATTATTATATTGTACATATTTCTCATAAGGTAATACAAATAGCATATCAACATCACTAGAAAAAATTTCCGTATCCCTACCATATGAACCAACATAAAACGCATGGTTGGAATCAGAAGAAGAATTATAGAAATGCTCATTTAATGATTTTACAATTCTGTGATATCTATATGATATAGTATCTATTGTATTTTTATCCATTTTTATATTGTCATTAAAACTTTCGAACTTTGTACTAATTGACATTTTTTTCTCCTTTGTAAAACAAATAGCATAATTTCTTATGTGTATCATATCATATTTTGACGTATTATGGAAGTGCTTTCATAGTTTAATCACAATGTGTGTCTAACCGTTACAATCAACTTCCACGCTTTCGAAAAGATTGTTTTTATTAATTCGATAATTAATTTTATCCCCTTATAGACAAGGGATATTAAACTAGATAAAAAAGCTTTAACACTTTCCATTTTACTGTTCTATGTTTTCAGAATCTTCAAAGTCTATAGGTAAGTCAGATTCAGGAAACTCATAACCTAAGTTAACATATTTTAAGTTTCTTACTTGACTATCAGTCAGGTAGCACGTCCTAAATAATCCATCACACAATTCGACTCTCACAAAGTAATACTTATCACCAGTTTGTGCATAAGTTCCAATTCCAATTTCCGCATCAACATTCTTAATTCTAAATCCTTTAGAATTTTGCATAAGATCACCTAAACCTCGTTCATTACAAATCAATTGGTAATCTCCCATATCAATTGGTTTTGATGGGAGAACTTCAATATTGGCGTAATTCTTTCCAAACGTCCTTTGGTCAGAATCAACATTCTTTAGAATAACTGTTAAATCATATCTAACATTTGATCATTTCCTTTGGCTAGCTCTTAGTGTAAAATCAACTTTAACTTTTACCTCCTCTTTTGTTATTGTGTTTAATACACGAAAACATTATATTGAAAAGTGAGGACATATTGTGTTTTTGTAAAATTATTTAAAAATACTTTAAAAGATGTATTAATGTATTTTCTAAAGTTTTATAAAATTTTAATAAATTTATTAATAATCCTTGGAAAATAAAATTATTGATAAAATTAGCAAATACATTGACTTTTTATGACAAATCATGTAGAATATAATAAACATGGGTAGTGGACAATCCACGTAATAATCACTTGTTTGTAATAATGAAAGGGAGTTGTAATATGTCAATTATTACCATTGAAGAAGCATCAAAAATAGCGAACAAAAGTCAAAAAACTATTAGAAGGTCCATAGCAGCTGGAAATCTAAATGCAACTAAAATACAAAATAAATATCGATTAAGTTTATCAGATTTTAAGAAATGGTTAAAAAATGGTAACACCATTGATAATAATGTTGAAATGACCAATGATAAGTATGATGAAATTAATTGGGCAGACATTTCAGATCTATGGTCTTCAAATGGTTGGAAAAATAAAAAAGATAGAACTGATCTAAACTTTGTTGATCTATTTTCAGGAGCAGGCGGCTTAAGTTGTGGTTTGGTTATGGCAGGATTTAATCCAGTCGGTTCAGTAGAAATAATGCCAGAGGCTGTAGAAACATATAGATATAATTTTGTTGAAAAGAAAAGGTTTAATGAAAATGTTGAAACTAGAGATATTCGCCTGAATGAAGTAAAAGATAAGTTAGTTGATTCACTTAAAGATATCAAAGTTGATTTAATTGTTGGGGGATTCCCTTGCCAAGGATTTAGTATGGCAGGATACAGAGTAGTTGCTGATCCTAGAAATAGTTTATATTTAGAAATGCTAGATATTGTTGATCGTATTAAACCTGATTTTATTGTGATGGAAAACGTTGAAGGTTTAAGATCTATGTTAAATGGAAAAATAGAAGAAAAAATTATCAATGATTATAAAGATATTGGTTACGATATCAATGTAACCATTTTAAATAGCTCAGATTATTATGTTCCGCAAATAAGAAAGAGAGTTATTTTCATTGGAAATAGAATTGGAAAAATTAATTATCATCCAAAGCCATTACTAGAAGAAAAAAACTATAAAACTTTAGGTTCTGCAATTAAAAAATATATTAATATGCCAGAGGATAAATCTATAAATCATATCTTCACTAATCATTCATTAGAAATGATTGAAAGAATTAAAAAAGTACCTGAAGGAAAAAGTTTGTATGAGAACTATTCAGATGCATGGAAAAAATCTCCTTGGAATAAACCTTCTTGTACTATTAAAGAAAATCATGGAGGGGTAAATATTCATCCGAAATTACCACGGGTTTTAACTCCAAGAGAATTAGCAGCATTACAATCATTTCCTGATGATTTTATTTTTAAAGGTAGTAAAAAGTGGCAACTGGTACAAATCGGAAATGCTGTTCCACCCTTATTAGGAAAGGCCATTGGGTTGTCTGTTAGAAAATCAATGTAAAATAAAAGGAATTAACTTTATCTTCTATTAATAAAAAAAGTACATCCTAAAATTACTAAGGTGTACTTTTGTTTTGTTTTTTATGAATACTATATTACCTAAACAAATAAAATGATGCTATATTTATGCACTAATGTCTACATTTAAAAGGAAGGTATATAGAATTAATTATATAAAAAGAAATCATTATCGCAAAAGATTAAAATTAATTTTATTATCTTCTATATTATATTTATATATCGATAAATGTAAATCATCATACCTTTCCTCGATTGAACTAATGGTATCTTCAGAAATATTGTTTGAAAAGCAAATTAATAAGGGTCTAACAATGTTTTTTATCCCGTAACACAAGTTATCCTTCACCCACTTAGAGTATAACAGGGCTCTTTCAATATGGTCAATATCACTAGAATCTTTCATAAACTCTATTACAGTAAATTTAGATTCAACATTGCCATCTATTGATTCAATTACTAAATAATCAATTTCTGATTGTTCAAAGCTGTATGGTAAATAATTGGCATACCATTTTAAATTATTAAGGTCAATTCCAATCTCACTTATTATTTCTGAGTTTCTAGTTGAAAAAAGATTATTGAAGATAGCCTCTAAACTCTTTTCATACTTTAATTTCTTGCTTCTTCTAGAAGGTAGATGGCCTAATTCTGAAATAGAAAAATCTTCTAATATATTAAATTCCTTAGTAGTTACCATATTTAAGTTTAAAACCAAATCTTGCCCATCTTCAGGAATAGACACTTCATCAAACTCTTTCTTAAAAGTATACGAAGTATTAACTTCTATTAACTTACTAATTAAGTAGTTCATTTCATTAGAAGTAATTGGAGTAGATGCTCTAGATTTTCCTGCAACTTTTTTTCCAATTATAGTCCAATTTAAGTGTTTATTATATGGATCATTTAAAATATCATATTCTTCAACTGGATTAACAAAGTCAAATGCTTTTTCCACTTTTATTTTTATTGGTGCTGTATCTCCTTCTATATATAGATAAAATGGCTTGGAGATTACTCTATGTACACCATGAATTCTATTTTTAGTAGCTCCACTCTTTGTTTCCCATAAAAATATATAATCCCCTATTTCCATTTGGAGCATATCAGATATTATATCAATTATAGTATTAACCCAGAGTTTCTTCCCTTCAGGATTAGGAACAAATACGGAAACAGTATTATTGTTTAATACATCATTTATAGTTTGTGAATCTACGACAAACAACCTTGCTTTCATTTTTCATCACCTACTTTTATAAGATTAATTAAATTTGGAAATTGAAATCTAAATTTATAACAATTTCTATTTCTATGAACTTGAAATTGGCCAATCGTAATGTCATTATATCTTAAAGTATTACACTCATTCCATCCTTCTACAGAATCATTACTAAAAGAAAAATTTTCTTTTTCCCATTCAAAATCTGAACCGTAATTTTTCGGAATGATTTTATAGTAATATTTTTCTTTTTTGTAGATCCACAGTAAATAATCTGAATCAAAAAGATACTTTAAGTATATAGGTATTAACAAATGAACCTTATCTAATACTAAATTTTTAAATATCTCTTCATTTACATAATTTTCATCTATGAGATCCTTAAAGTAATAATAAAATGTTTTGTCAGAAGGTTGGCCTACCTCTGGTGGGCAAACAAACTTTCCTATATTAGTTTTAACTGACAGACTTAGGCCACCAGTGAGAACAAAA
>CALEGD010000111.1 GCA_937877075.1 uncultured Acholeplasmatales bacterium | reverse complement strand
TTCTGGCTCAAGCGTTTATCATCACCGATAAACTCTTCTCCGATGATAAACGCTTGAGCCAGACCATCGGGGGACGGTTGAACGGCGTAGGAAAGGTTGATGCCGAACTGTCCACCGTTGCCAAGCAGCTTTTGAAAGTTCGGGGTGTCCTCCGGAGTAGAAATAATTAATATGTCTTTGATACCGGCCAGCATGAGGACGGATAAGGGGTAATAAATCATTGGTTTGTCGTAAATAGGAAGAAGTTGTTTGCTAGTGACCATGGTTAATGGATAAAGTCGGGTGCCGGCGCCTCCAGCGAGGATGATAGCTTTCATTATAGATTACTCCTTTTATATTTTCAAGATTTAAGACAAGCACTCTATATGATGTATTATTTCTTTGACCCTTATATCCCAAGAATTTGTCTCCAAAAACCCCTGGCGTTCCTGATTCGTGTATTTTTTCGGGAAACTCTGATTGATTAAACTCGTTAATAACTGATAGAGACTGTTAGAATCGTTATAAAAATAAACAAAAGGAGAAAATCTATCAATCTCTTCATAATAAACCGAAATAATTGGTTTATTAAAATTAATATATTCGTAAAGTTTTACCGGATCTACGGATTTTATTAACTGATTAATTTTAAAAGGTAGTATTAAACAGTCAAATCCCTTACAATAATTGTATAAATTCTGATGTTCAATAGGACCATAAAAATGTATCCGTTCATTTATGTTATTTATTAATCCAGTATCAACAGGACCGATTAGATGAATCTCAATATTGTTTATTTTCTCTATACAGTGATTTATAGCATCATAATCAAACCATGAAGAAATCGTTCCAATGTAACCAATTTTATAGATCTCTTTTTGTTTTAATGGGGAAAAGACCTGAGCAGGTAAAATATCTCCTCCAAAAGCATTCCTAATTAAATAAACTTTTTTTGAGCATTTTACACGTGATTTTATTACATTTATTAGCTGTTGACTGGATGCAACTATTAATGAAGAGTGAAGCACTAAGTTTTTTTCTAAATCCTCTAATTCGTTTCGGTACGCAGGGCTATGATGAAATCCACATATATCATCCATACAATCATAAATTAACTTACTATTATTTTCAGGAATATAGGGAAGCAATTCAGGAGAAGTGATCCAAATATAATTGGGTTTATATTTAGATAAAACCATCACAAAAAAAATTCTTAACATGAATATATTAAAATAATGAAAAACTCTATACCTTTGTCGAAATGGTATTAAGATAAAAGGGCAAAACCTAAAGCCTTTTCGATTATTTTTAGTCAATAAAGAACGTTTTCTGGAAAACGGATAGCAAATTAGCAAATCAAAGTGATTAGCCAGTTTCTCGGCTATAAAATGTGGCCGTTGTTTTATCCAGTCCCAATCCACATGCATTATATATAATATTTTTTGTTTCAACAAATATCCTTAAGTACCTCCACAATTCTTAAACATGCTTTTCCATCCCCATAAGGATTATGAGAATGAGCCATCTTTTGATATTCTTTTTCATTATCTATCAAGTTTTGAGTTTCATTAACTATTGTTTCTACATTCGTCCCAACCATTTTTACAGTCCCTGCTTCAACCGCTTCCGGGCGTTCAGTGGTATCCCTCATTACCAAAACAGGTTTTCCCAGGCTTGGAGCCTCTTCCTGTATTCCTCCACTATCGGTTAAAATTAAATAACTATGACTCATTAAATAAACAAATTCTTCATACTCTAATGGTTCAATTAAAAAAATGTTATCAGAATTAGCTAAAATTTCATTAACAGGTTTACGAACGTTGGGATTTAAATGAACCGGATAAACAATGTCCACACCTGGATTTTTTTTGGCGATTTGTTTTAAAGCGTTACAGATATTTAAAAAACCTTGCCCAAAATTTTCCCGCCGATGTCCGGTAACTAAAATAAATTTCTTTTCAGAGATCTCATATCCATTTTGTTGTAATTTTAGATAAAGACTTTCCGATAATCTTTTATCTGTCTTTATTCTATCAACTACCATGTTCAAGGCATCAATGACTGTATTTCCTGTTACATATATTGTATCAGGAGTGACATTTTCTTTTAAAAGGTTAGCTTTAGCTTTAGAAGTTGGGGCAAAATGGTACTGCGCGATTCTTGAAGTTACTTGCCGGTTAATTTCTTCAGGCCAGGGAGAGTAAATATCGTTAGTGCGAAGACCGGCTTCGACATGCCCAACCAGGATTTTTTGATAAAAAGCCGCTAAAGAAGCAGCTAGTGTAGTTGTTGTATCGCCGTGAACTAAAACCACATCCGGATGATAATTTACTAAAATTTCTTTTAATCCTACCAAAACCCGTGAAGTAATATCATACAGATCTTGTCCATCTTTCATAATATCAAGATCAAAATCAGGTGTAATCTCAAATATTTTTAAAACCTGGTCCAACATTTGACGGTGCTGGGCAGTAATACAAACTCGAACATCAAATGTATCGGAGTATTCTTTGAATTTTTTAATTAATGGAGCCATTTTTATTGCTTCTGGGCGAGTGCCGAAAACTAGAAGAATTTTTTTCATATATTCACCTCATCAAGTTGCTTTATAATCTGTTCTACCCTATATTCCCAAGTATTCTCAAACGTTTCTTTTTGTATAAGATTCAAATAATCTATATCATTTTGTATTTTTAAAGCCTTTTCAATCTTTAGTAAGAAATCCTCTTTATTATTTGCAGTAAAGACAGATTTATAATTTTGACATTCCTGTAAATCAACAGTTACAATAGGGTGTTTACTTGCCATATATTCGAAGAGCTTGACTGGTGAAACTGCTTCCGTTATTTCATTTTTAAGAAAAGGTATTGTACATACATCGAAACCTTTAAGATAACTTGGTAAATCCCGATAGTCTTTTTGAGAAATAAAAAAGACATTTTTATAATTTTTCTTAATACGATTTACATTTTCTTGAACATCAAAAATTGGACCGATATAAACAAAAGCATACTTATCGAGTCTTGAGGCTAGAAATTCTAATAGTTCGAAATCCATCCATTTTGCAATAGCCCCATAATATCCAACAACTTTTTGATATCCATTTTTAATTTCACTAATTTGCTTTTCAATCTTACAACTTTTTAATAAATTTACAAAAATTTCACTTACCCCATTATTAATTATTAATGTTTTATACTTATACATTTCTGGTATTTGTTTGTATAACTTATTGGCTGAAACAGTAATTAAATCGGCCTTTTCTAACATTTCCATATGGCTCTCAAAAATTTCATCATAAGGTAAATTCAATAACGATAAATCATCCATATAATCATATATCAATGTTTTATAAGGAAGATATGGTAAGTGTTTGATATTATTAGGCCACATACAATAATAAGTTGTTCTCTTCTTATCTAAGATAGTTTTAAAATAAGGAAAATGAGCTTCGTATATTAAATATAAATTTTGGGAAATTTTTTGAAGTGTTTTAACATTATCCGATTGCCCATTTAATGTGCCATAAAAAACAAGATACCCTTTTTTCGCAAAAGCATTTGCGAGTTGTTGTGGTCTTTGAAACATAAAACTATAATCTACTGTAGCTGGAAACACAATAATGTCTTTGTATTTGTGTAATTTTATAACTTTTCCAATCTCATCGCATACTATTTCGCTATTTATTCTAGATATAATCGTTTTCCTTAAAAATCCTTTTAAATAAATTAATTTTACTCGATTATTTGCCATAATAAATTTTTTCATTTTACTAATAATTAATTTCATAATATCACCCTGATAATTATATACTTAAAAATTTATCGGAAAGGAAATGTCACTTGTTAACAAGATAAAATTAAAAAGATAAATTCATAAAAGAGGTACTTGAATTATATAACATTCAAAAATGACTGTTAACGATTTTTCAGCTTTACTTACATATAAAAAACAACATCAATCTAATTTACGCAAATATTTCTTTAGAATTTGCCATCTCTTTTCACCGATAGATTTTTTGATCATTTCTTTAGCTTTTTTTATAGATAGGCTTTTACTTTTTGCTTTTTTAATTCCTTCTTTGAGTTTAACATATTCTAAGAAATCAATGATTTCCATACTATCAATCACTTGAAGTTTATTAATTATTTTTTTCCTTGTCTTCTCAAAATTGTCACTATTGTTGTTAAGATAGGTATTTACTAAAGTTGTAATTGATGAAGGTCTGTAATGTGTATACCATTTTCTTTGATGCTTTGTCTCAAACTTAAAAGCATTTTCCAAAAACAATTTTTGATAATCTTTTTCTAAGTTCTTAAAGGATACACTTCCCTTATGATAAATAAAAACATATTCCAAGCACGCCATTTTATAGCCCTTCTGTTGAACCCGCAAACAAAAATCATCGTCCTCAAACATTCCTATCCCAAATTGCTCATCCAATAAACCAATTTTTTTGAAAACTTCTTTTCGAATAAATACGCAAAAGAATCCAAGCATATCAGTAAAAAAGAAGTCACCTTCGCATAATTTACTCCATTCTTCACCTTCGTTCAATATTTCATCCTGGGTTACCCCCTGACACCATATTCTTTGTCCACTGCCAACCGAATTTGATACTGGCCCTGCCATCCCAACCTCAGCATGATAATCAAAAAATTCAACAAACTTATCCAGCCAATAATCAGTAACAATTGTATCACTATTTAACAATACATAATAATCAGCCTGTATGGAACAAATACCAATATTATTCCCCTTTGCATATCCATAATTATTATCATTAAAGATCAAATGTAAATTTTTGTAATTGTCACAAATACTCTCTAAATAATCACGAGTCCCATCCGTAGATAAGTTATCCACAACCACTGTCGCAAAATCAATATTGGTTTTGCAATTATAAATACTTTCCAAACAAGGTTTGGTCGTCTCTTCTAGAGAATTATAAGAGAGTATAATAACTGAAACTTTAGGCATAGCTAATTTACCCACCTTTTAAACTCTAAGTTCTACTACTTTTGATAAAATTTGGTTGAACCGTTCATTCCAAGAATTATCTTTAGCTAAAGTTATTCGCTTTTGAATCAACTCTTGGTTATCTTTCTCAACAAGTGCTTTTTGGATCAATTCTAAAAACTCTTCTTTAGTATCTGCAAGGTAACAATATTCGTTATAGTGTATCAATTCTGGTAGTTTCACTGATACAATCGGCTTCCCACAACTGAGATATTCATAGAATTTAACCGGATTTGTAGCCAATGTTAATGGAATTATTTTGAAAGGTATTGTACAAACATCAAAATAGTAAAGGTAACCAGGCAATTCTTTATAAGGTTTCTCACCTAATAAATGAATATTGGGCAATTCCTCCACTTTTGAAGTATCACAGCCCGCAGTAGATCCAATCAATACAAAATTCCATTCCGGTTTTTGCTTTGCGCAATATTCGATAATATCCATATCAAACCAATCGGAAATCGCCCCATAATACCCAATTATTGGCCTTTTCATTGTACATAATTGGCCATTGGGATATATGTTGGAAAAATGTTCGAATTCGGTTCCGTTTTTAACTAGAATTGTATTTAAATTATTTACATTTTTAACTTTTTCATCAAGTAAATGTGATGAAGTTATTACCAAGTCCGACCTTTTTATTAATTCTGTCTCATAGTTAATACTATCTGAAGAATTAGTGCTAAAACCACTATGCTCATCCATGCAATCAAAAACAATTTTTCCATTAAACCTGCTTTTAACTTTTTCAACTAATGGATACCATCCCGGGAACTGAACTATATAAACTAATTCCTTGACATTTAAACGTTTTAAAATTGTTGACAAACTTAAAAATAGATTTTGGATATCTCCCTCTTTAAAACTATCAGTATAAACATTCAATGGATTTTCACTAGCTAACCGTACCTGATAAATATCCTTAGATATTTGATCACAATTAACATCAAAAATTGCATCATCAGAATTTCTATACTGATAACCTTTTGATATGAAATCCATTGAAATATTGATAACAGAATAACCGTTTTGGGCAAACCTAGAAACAATATGTTGCGGCCTTTGCCACCTAAAATCCCAAGGAATAATAGGGAAAACCAAGAGTAATCTGTTAGTATTTGCTTTTAATGAAACTTTTAAATATTTAAATTTTGATAAATTACTAAATCTATTAAGCTTTCTTTTTACTGAATAAGGAAGAATCTTCTTTAACAGCTTTTTCAGTATTTTTTTTAATGTATATACTAATCCGTGTTCTTTAAGACAAATAATGGTTACAATTTTAAAACTGTTTAATTTTTCAAAAAGAGAAAGTATGCGTGATTCTTCAATCGCTCCGATCCTATACCTCAGTTCCTTGGCTTCATTGGTTTTATTTACCAACTCAATGTCGGTTCTTTTTAATTCACATTCCAGGCTCCTAATTAATTCTTCTTTAGTTTGAAGTTCTTCTCTAGTTTGAATTAATTCTTCTTCTTTAGTTTGAAGTTCAATAACTTTTTGTTGTAGTGAATCTTCTAAACTATTAAATGAATTAATTCTTTTTAGATACTTTTTCGGGATATAATACTTGCTGTTCTTTCCAAAAACATACTCCTGGAATCCTTCGGCCATTTGTTTGTAAAGTTCTATCTTCTCATTATCAAGTTTAAAAATCCCACAAACATCATCCATTTCTATAAAATCGGATAAATATTCTTGGTATTTATAGAAAAACACAAAAATACTTCGGTAATATATTAAATCAACAGGAATTGGAAACTCAAATACCCATTCATAATCTATCACCCAAAAATTATTATCTGAATCAATAATAATATTATCAAAGGTCAAATCAATATTTGCTATCTCCAAGCATCGAACATTTTTTATAATTAAGTCGCCAAAAGAAAATACTTCAGCAAATTTATTTGAAGAAATAAATTCTGATTTCTCATTTTGATCTAAAGATTCAACTTTTCTAATATATGTCCGAATTAAATTAGAAAAGCCATCATAATCTTTCTTTAGAATGGATTCTAATAACAAATTATCAAATGATTTTCCTTTAACATAATCAAAAACTACACCATCTGGTTCTAAAGTAGCCTGTGGTAACAATAAACCTTTATAATTATCTTTTAAAAGAAAGTAATTAGAAAATATTGACTTTATATGCATTGCAGCTTTAGCATTTAATGCTCTTTTTTTAACAAGCAAACGATCCTGTTCTTTGTATAAGATAGTTTCTGTTTGAAATTCCGGTAATCGCTCTCGATTATATTTAATATATAGTGTATCCATTAATTATTAATCTCCTAATTTGCAAAAAATCAAGAATGAATTGGCAAAAAAATCAAACTTTTTATCTAAAATCAAATTATTGTAAACCAATTTTTCATTAAACAATTTTAACCTTTCTTGATCAAAATTGGGGAAATTCTCATCTATTTGTCCTAATCTCGGTAGAAATTCATCCGAAAAAATTTGATGAGGTATTTTATAATCAGGCATTGGATAATAATAGTTAATATCTTTAAAACCAGCATTAAATAGTAATTCTTTTAATTCATCCTTGCTAAAAGTAACAATGTCTTTACTATCCACATAACCCTCAATTCCTTGAAATAATTTTCCCGAGTGATCTTCCCGATAGCC
>CALEGD010000110.1 GCA_937877075.1 uncultured Acholeplasmatales bacterium | reverse complement strand
GTAAATGAAATATATAACAAAACTTATAATGTTGGTGAAATCAATATAACCACATTGGAACAGGCTATTACAGAGATTTCGGAAAACTCCGGACATGCGGTGGTCGGTATCAGCAAATATAAAAAGACCATTTTTGGTCAGGATAGTTTGGAGTATACCGGCAGTGGTGTAGTATATGACTGTAAAGCGGTGATGAAAGACGGTTCGATTGTCAGTAACTGTGAAACAACAATCGACAGTAATCAAGTTTTAAAATATGAATATCTGGTTATTACCAATCGTCATGTGATTGAGGAAAAAGAAAAGAATGTTCGTCTTGAAGGATTAATTCTTAAAATTTATCTTGGAGACGAAAATGAGGAAATTGGCGCAGAATTGATAGATTATCATCGGGTTGTGGATTTAGCGGTTTTAAAATTCAGCCATTCCTCATATATTCAACCTTTAAGATTCGGAGATTCTGATAAACTTAAAATCGGTAATTTTGTAATTGCCATCGGAAATCCTGCCGGCCATGAATACTATGGTACAACAACTTTTGGGATTGTTTCCGGTCCGAAACGTTTTATCAGCGATGTTCCCTATATTCAACATGATGCCGCGATTAACAGCGGAAATAGCGGTGGCGCTTTAGTTAATTTGAACGGTGAACTAATCGGCATTAATACTTTGAAATTGACCACTTCGGATATTGACAATATCTATGAAAATATGGGCTTCGCGATCCCGGCAAATCTTGTCTGGGAAATAGTAAGGGTTCTTGACGGTTCCTCAAAAGATTAATGCATTGAAAAGAAAGGGTAGAAGATTATGTATAAGAAAATATTGACGATTATAATATTACTGTTTGGGTCATTTTTCCTTTCGTCATGCAAGAGCGAGAGGATAAATGGAATTATAAAGGCTACATCGGTGCTGATTGAAACTGATGATAATGTTCGCTCCTTGACAGTTGGGGAATCATTACAATTAAAGCATAAGGTATTCCCGTCAACCGCATCTCAAATTGTTACTTGGGAATCAAATAATGAAGAGATAGCAAGCGTTAATTCGAATGGTCTTGTTACCGCCATTAGTAGTGGTAAGGTGAAGATTACCGCCAAGACTGACTCTGTCTCCAGTCAAATCTATCTTACAGTTTTTGAAAAAACAATTAAAGTAAAGGAAATTGCCATTAACGGGACGAAGGAAGTCTATGTCTTTGATTATATCAAATTAAATTATGTGCTGACTCCTGCCGATGCAAATGAAGAAGTCGTTTGGACCTCGGAAAATGAGCAAATAGCAAAAGTTGACCAAAATGGCCGCGTCTACGGATATATTCCTGGGAATGTAAATATCAGGGCAACGGTTGGGTCAATCAGTTCTTATGTTAACATTAAAGTTTTGGCTCGAAGCGGTAATCCAACCTCAATTTCTCTAAAGGGAAGAGATTGGCTTGAAGTCGGCTCAAAAATGGATTTAAGAGTTGTAACTAATCCGCTTGGAGCTCTAAATTCGGTAGTTTTTTCTTCCAGTAATGAAAATATCGCCGTTGTCAATTCAGAAGGTATTGTTACCGGAAAGGCTGCAGGAAATGTTACAATTACTGCAACTTCAACGGTTAATAGTCTTCAAACCAGTTTTGAGATAGAAGTTCGTGATTATAGAATTGATTTTGATGATTGGGAAAATGTCTATAAAAAAGTTATCGCTTCTTCAAAGAATTCTATTTTAGGAGTAGCTAATTACCGCTATGCTTTAAACGGTGATAACTATCAGTTAATAAAAAACTCGATTGGAAGCGGTGTTGTTTATAAGGCTTGGTTTACTTTAGATGACGGAAGTATTATCCGAAATCTGGATGATTTGGAAAGTTTTGATAACGTCAAAACTTATCATTATTATCTAGTAACCAATAAGCATGTTGTGGAAGAGTCGGATGCGGTTCAGATTTATCTTCATGAAATTGATGAAGAAATACCCGCAACCCTCATACAGTATGATTTGAAGGTAGATATTGCGGTAGTTTATTTTGAATATGAAGAATATATCCGACCGTTGGAGTTTGCAGATGTCAGCAATTTAGAAGCCGGTGAATACGTTCTTGCTATCGGTAATCCGTCCGGTTTTGAATATTCTTCTTCCGCAACCCACGGGATTATTTCTCACCCCCAACGTTATCTTCCCGATGATACCGACGGTGACGGTATTTCCGATTGGGATGCTGAGTATATCCAACATGATGCCGCAATTAATCCCGGAAACAGCGGTGGACCACTTTTAAATCTAAAAGGTGAAATTATCGGAATTAATACCTTGAAATTCGCCTCAAATGAAATAGATAATATGGGTTTCTCAATTCCTAGTAATACTGTCGTTCCGCTTTTGGAAATTCTTGAAAAAGGAGAAGTTCCAAGACGGGCAACCCTAGGATTAACAAGTATTACCGTTAAGGATTTAATTGCCTATCCCGATCCGAATTATCCCCTACCTCAGGGTGTTACTTACGGTCTTTATGTAACCGACCTCATTGCCGGTAAGGCCAAAGATGCCGGTATTAGGATTGGTGATATCATCCTTAGCGCTAACGGAAAGGAACTAAGGAATACCATTGATATCAGGCTGGCTTTGGCAGCTATTATCGTCGGTACCGATGATGAACTGAGGCTTTCAGTCCTCCGAGATGGCGAAATAATTGAATTTATTCTTGTATATTAAAAATGCGGATCAAATTGATCCGCTTTTACTTTTTATTCAAATATATACCAGGGCAGATTATCAGCTTTAAAATAGAGATCCTTACGGTATTCGTTTGACTTTGCAATTAAGCCCGTGGTCGGATTGACTTTTATACTAATGACATTTTCCGGTGTTTCATACCAACCGCCACTTTTATCCTTTAAATAATTTTCCATAATTTCCGCCCAAATGTATTTGATGAACTTAACCTCTGCATTTTCTATAAATTTCTTCTTATCATAACCAGTCCAAATTCCGAGAACTAAATTGCTATTATAGCCGATCATCCAGTTGTCAGTATTGGTGGTTCCGCTTTTTCCGGCATATTTGCGAGTAAGTTTGTTGGCAATTTGAGCTCCGGTAGTCGAGATATTAATTGCTAATCTATTATCAAAGACATTGGTCATTGTTTCGGATAGAATATAGCAGTTTTCTTTGCTATGTTTTTGAGGATATTTATCTTCAGATTGATAAAGAATTTTTCCTTTTGAATCAACAATTTTCCTGATATAAACCGGTTTAATTTCTTTGCCTAGATTCGCCAAGCGGGCATAGCCGGTTACGAGTTCGCTTAAATAAACTTCACTTGTCCCAAGGGCAAGTGAGACATTGTCGTTAATCGGAGTTGTAAAGCCAAAGTCCTTAAGGGTTTTAACCATTACATCGGTTCCTAAAAATAGATGAGTTTTGATAGCATAAATATTATCGGAAACGGCGATGGCATAAGCCATGGACACGTCTTGATTGGCATAGATATCATTAAAATTAGTCGGAGAATAGATGTTTCCGTCAACATAGAAATTTGTTTTTGAACTTTCAAAAGTTGTTGCCGGAGTAAACCCAAAGTCTAAAGCGGCATAATAGAGAAATGGCTTAATTGCTGAGCCGGGTTGCCTAAGGGACATTGTTGAACGATTAAAGGGTGAAGTCATATAATCAAGGCCGCCGATGCTAGTGAGGATATCACCGCTTTTTGGCTCCATTGCATAGAGAGCAATTTCAAGTTCCGATCCGTCCTGATAATATTTGTTTATGGCATCTAAAGCAATTTCGTTAAGTTTTAGGTCAAGCGAAGTATAAACCTTAACATTATCATAACGCTCGATGATTTTTAGTTTTTCTAATTCCTTCAAGATTAAGTCTTGATAATAAGGAGCATTTTCATCTTCGATTCGATCCAGTTTTCCATATAGATTTAAAACTTCGTTTTTTGCAGCGAAGTTTTCCGCTTCGGTAATCTTTCCGTCTTTATACATTTCATCGAGGATTAAAAATCTCCGCTTTTGATTGCTTTCCGGATTCTTGATCGGAGAATAATAAACAGGACCCTTCGGAATCGACGCTAAAGTTGCCGCCTCAGCCAGACTTACCTCTTTTGGTTTCTTATTGAAATAAAAGAGGCAAGCATCTTCAATTCCGTAAATTCCATGGTCAAAGTAGATGGAATTTAAATAACCTTCAAGAATCTCTTCTTTTGTATATTTGGCTTCAAGATTAATCGCAATCATTATTTCTTCGATTTTTCTTCGGTAACTTTTTGAGTTTGAAAGAAAAAGGTTACGGGCATATTGCTGGGTGATAGTAGAAGCTCCCTGAGTAATTTCCCGGTTTGTCAGGTTAGCCATTAAGGCTCCGCCGATGCGAACGAGATCGACTCCCTTATGCGAATAGAATTTTTTATCTTCGATGGAAATAAAAGCATTAATGATATCTGCGTCGATGTTTTCTAGTTGTACATAGTTCTGCTTGGAATCATTATTTAAAGTGAGGTATTTATCACCGTTTCGGTCATATACTTCCACATTTACAATTTTTGGAATTTTATAATCAAGACGGCTGGTATAGTAAATAAAGCCTCCGACCAAAATAATCACAAGCAAAATCACAACAATAAATAAGTACTTTAAAATCTTCAAAATAGTCCGCATATTTTCACTTCCGATTTTATTTTTTCCTTAAAAAGCTTCCTAATGAATAGAAAAAATACCCAAAATTACTTTGGGTCCGTGAGAAAATCTTTGATTTTTTGAAAATGCAATTTGGGATTTAAATAGCTTCCGGAAATCGGTCCGATACAAAAAAGATGTTCAAGACTGGTTTGAAAAAAATAATTAGTGATGATTTTATCTTGATCACATAAAACCTTTTGATTTCCCAGTGTTTCCGGATTTGAGAAAATCAGATAATCAAAAGTTAAATGATTGTCGGTTTCATTTAATCCGATCAGATAATGGGGCGGATGAAGTTGAAGATGATTAATTCCTTCAAATATTTTTTCCGAATCATAATCGGAGATAATGATCAAGTCATAATGCATATTTCCCTCTAATAATTCAAAATTGGTTTTATCAGAGCCTCATTTTTTCCGATTTTAATAATCGAAACATTTTTCATTTTTGACCTTCTTACAAAAGCGATAACAAAGGGAAATTTTTTATAAGGAAGTCGATAAGTGCAGTGAATTATTCCGATTTTTTTCCCGAAATGATTATATATCTTGTGTTTGTTAGTAACAAGATAATTTCGATCCAATTCGTATTTACGGATTTTAATATCTTTGGTTTTAACTTTCGGATTGGAAAACGGATAAAGTTCATTGCAGACTCCTAAACGATAGGATCTCGGGATTTTATCGATATTGAGGATGACATTATTATTATACAGGAAGAGTTTTTCAACTTCAAGACTAATCGGAACGAAATTTAATCCAAAAAAATGTTTTATGGTTAAAAATTCATCTTTTTTCGGGGAAAGAAGTTGATAATAACTATAATTCTGTCTTTTTGCTCGATAAATATAACGATAGTCGATGTCTTTGAAAAAGTCCCCAGCATGGTTTCCATGAAAAGCAAAAAGTGCATATTCATTTGTAACTTCACTAACAAAAGAAGAACGGTATTTTCTTCTTGCTTTTTTTAGAAACTTATATATTTTATTTTTTTCACTACCGATTACCAGAAAACGGTATAAACTTAAACGTAAAACCAATACCTCTGCAATAAACTTTTTTTTCTTCATGAGAATTGTATAAAACCCGTTTCCGTTTTTATCATCACCCTTAGCTGGGGAATAGTGATTTATTAATTGCAGGGAAGAGGGACCCGAAACTAAAAATTTTCCGAGATGACTTTGATTAACAATGCCGATGCTGTTCCGTGCTTTGATGTAAGTTTCATAAATTTCATTAATGCTTTGTGATCCGTAGTTCATAAAATATACCTCCGATAATATTTTGTTCTAATAAGTCTTAAACATACAAAAAAGTCTGGAAAAAAAACATAATTTATGATAAAATAAGATAATTAAGGGGATACTTTGAAAGGAGTAAAAATGGGCTTGACTGCTGGAATAGTTGGTCTTCCAAATGTTGGAAAATCAACTTTATTTAATGCCATTACAAAGGCCAAAGTGCTTGCTGCAAATTATCCGTTTGCGACGATTGATCCGAATGTGGGAATTGTAGAGGTGAGGGATGAACGGCTAGAGAGAATTGTAGAAGCGGTTAAACCGAGAAATGTCGTTCGCGCCTCTTTTTCTTTTACCGATATTGCCGGACTTGTAAAGGGAGCTTCTTTGGGAGAAGGTCTCGGTAATCAGTTTTTATCACATATTCGCGAAGTCGATGCCATTTGTCAGGTGGTCAGATGTTTTGATAATTCAGATATTATCCATGTCAGCGGTAAGATTAATCCCTTGGATGATATTGAGACCATCAATTTAGAATTGATTCTGGCTGATTTGGAAGTAGTAAATAAAAGAATTCCGAAAATCGAAAAGAAAGCACAATTAAAAACGGAACCGACGGCCGTTTCGGAATATAATGCTTTAAAAAAGATTAAAGATTCACTTCTTGAAGGTAAGTTCGCGAGGACTGTTCAGCTAAATTCGGAAGAAGAATTTTTAGTCCGACCCTATAACTTTCTTACCTTGAAACCAATGATTTATGTATGTAATGTTTCGGAAAATGATGTAATAAATGAAAACGATTATGTTCGTATGGTGAGGGGTTTTGGGGAAAAAGAAGGAACTAAAGTTGTTGTTATCAGTGCAAAAATCGAAGAAGAACTTGGAGCTTTAGATCAAGAATCAAGGGAAATTTTCCTTGATGAACTGGGAATAAAAGAAAGCGGATTGGACAAACTTGTCCGAACAACTTATGATCTTCTCGGCCTGGCTACCTTTTTTACCGCCGGAGAAAAAGAAGCCAAAGCCTGGACCTTCAAAAAAGGCATGAAAGCACCGGAATGTGCAGGAATTATTCATTCGGATTTTGAACGCGGATTTATCCGGGCCGAAGTAATAGCCTATCCAGATTTTCTTAAATATGGCGGTCTTCTAAAAGCAAAAGAAGCCGGAAGAATGCGTTCTGAAGGTAAAGAATATTTTTTCCAAGACGGAGATATAGTTTTATTCAGATTCAATGTATGAGGTTAAGATGAAAGCTTGTATATTATGCATCGGTGAAGAGGTCCTTAACGGGAAAGTAATTAATACCAATGCGGCCTTTATTTCCCGAGAACTTGATAAAATCGGCATCCGGACGGAGCGGACGGTAGTAATCGGAGATGACCCCAAAATGATCGAAGCCGAACTTTCACTTTTCAAGAATAGCGATGCGGAAATCTTGGTTACAACCGGAGGCCTCGGACCGACAAGGGATGATATTACCAAGGAAGTGATCTTTAGGAGTTTAGGTTTAGTTACCGAAAGAAAAAGTGAAGCACTAAAACATTTAGAAGATTATTTCGGAAAAGAGTATCCTCTTTGCAATGAAAGACAAGTACTCTTTCCTAAAGAAGCATTTATTCTAGAAAATAAGCTCGGAACTGCCAACGGAGCCATTATCCGCCAACAAGAGAAAACTTATATAATTTTGGTCGGACCGCCTGTGGAATTGGTGCCGATGGTTAAAGACTCAGTTAGGCCTTATCTTTTAAAAGAGACAGGGGAATCTGATTCGGTAGTTGATTTTTTGGTTATGGGTAAAGGAGAATCGGAATTTGAGGAATATCTTTCTTCCTTTTTCAATAAATATCCCAAGATAAAAATAGCCTCTTATCCGGGAGGCGGACAGATTCGTTATGAGATTAGAAGCAATCCCCAAGACCGAGATGAATATCAACTGGCTCTTTTAGATTTTCGGAATTTGATGGCTGAATATATAATCAGCGATAACGGTGAGGGTATTGAAGAAGTAATTATTAAACTTCTGAAGAAGAAACAGTGGCGTATCAGCATCTGTGAAAGCTGTACCGGGGGGATGCTTTCCTCGATGTTGGTTAATGTTCCCGGAGCGTCAAAAGTATTTGAGGAAGGTTTTATTACCTATAGTAATAATTCTAAAATGAAATACCTCGGAGTTAAGGAAGAAACAATTAGAGAACATGGGGTTGTAAGCAGTCCGGTTGTTCTGGAAATGATTGAGGGACTGAAGAAACTTAATCAAGCGGATGTTCTTATTGGGGTCAGCGGAATAGCCGGACCGGGTGGCGGAAGTTTAAGAAAACCGGTTGGTTTGGTTCATTATGGAATCATGGTTAAAAATGAAAGTATTTCGGAAGCAAAGGTATTTAAAGGAAATCGTGAGCAAATCCGGAAGAAAGCCTGCCTTTGGATTTTATATCGACTTTTCCTTTTGATAAAGGATAGATAAATTTGCGATTATGTTTCCAAAGTGGTATAATTAGAATGTTGTAATAAAATGGAGGATTTAAAATGGTAGAAAATAATTACATTAATGAGCAATTATTAAAAAAGATTGAAGAAGAACAAAAAGTTAAAATCAGTCAGATCGAAGCGGTTCTGAAATTGATTGAAGAAGGGGGAACGGTTCCTTTTATTGCCCGTTATCGGAAGGAAGCAACAGGCGGACTTGATGAGGAACAAATTAGAGCTATTTATCAGGAATGGGATTATGGTCAGAAACTGGCGGAGAGAAAAGAAGCAGTTATGCGTCTTATTGAAGAAAAGGGTAAACTGACCGAAGAAATTAAAAATGAAATTATCAAAGCAACAAAACTTGCGGAAGTGGAAGATATATATCGCCCTTATAAAGAAAAGAAAAAGACCAGAGCTACTGAAGCTAAGCGCAAAGGTTTGGAGCCGCTTGCGGAATATTTGCTTAGTTTTCCGCTTGAAGGCGATGTCTTAGAAGAAGCAAAAAAATATGTAACCACTGAAATCACTGAAGAAATAGAAAAAGAGAAATTGATTGTCAAGGACGAATCCGATGCTCTCCAAGGAGCTAAAGATATTGTTGCGGAAACGGTCTCAGACGAACCGAGATATCGGAAATGGATTCGGAGTTTCTATCAAAGACGTTCCAATATCGCTTCTAGCGTTCGTGATGAATCGCTGGATGAAAAAAGAGTCTATGAGATGTATTATGAATACAGTGAGCCGATTAGCACTATTAAACATCACCGGGTTTTGGCTTTAAATCGTGGTGAAACCGAAAAGGTTCTTAAGGTTGGTATTGAAGAAGATATTGAACATGTTTTAAGATTTTTGACTCGTCAAGTCATCACTAATTCTGATTCAATAACTGCAGATTATGTTAAAGAAGCTATAGAGGATGCTTATCGCCGTTTGATTAAACCTTCGGTAGAAAGGGAAATCAGAGCTGAACTCAAAGAAAAAGCTGAAGACCAAGCAATTAAAGTCTTTATGGAAAATTTAAAAAATTATCTTTTAACTCCACCGATGAAAGGAAAGGTAGTTTTAGGTATTGACCCGGCGTTTAGGACCGGATGTAAACTGGCTGTAGTTGACGAAACCGGAAAAGTACTGGATAAGGGTGTAATTTTTCCGAATCAAATGAGTAAAAATTCTGAAGTTTCCGATTCCAGTTATCAAAAAAGCGTCAATGCTATCCTTAATATTATTGATAAATATCATGTAGAGGTAATTGCAATCGGTAATGGTACAGCAAGCCGCGAAACCGAATCTTTTGTTGCCGATACATTGAAGTTAACTGATAAAGAAGTTCATTATATCATTGTAAATGAAGCCGGAGCTTCAATTTATTCTGCTAGTGAGCTTGCTCGTGAAGAATTCCCGGATTACCATGTTGAAGAAAGATCGGCTGTTTCGATTGCCCGTCGTCTTCAAGATCCACTTGCGGAATTGGTTAAAATCGATCCGAAATCTATCGGGGTCGGACAGTATCAATACGATGTTACCCAGTCTAAGTTAAATGAATCTTTGGATTTTGTTGTTTCTTCGGCCGTTAATAAAGTAGGCGTTAATATTAATAGTGCTTCGATTCCGTTGCTTCAACGTGTTTCCGGTCTAAATGCCCGCTCTGCAAAATTAATCGTTAATTTCCGTGATGGAAACGGTAGTTTTAAGAATCGTGATGAACTTAAGGGTATTAAGGGAATCGGCCCTAAAACATTAGAACAAGCTTATGGTTTCTTAAGAATTCCTGACGGTGATGAAAAACTTGATATGACCGGAATTCATCCGGAAAGTTATGATGTAGCCGTTAAGATTTTAGAAAGGCTCGGTTTTTCTAAAGATGATATCGGTACCGATGAATTGGTCGAAGCAATTAAGAAAGCCAATCGGAAAGAGCTGATGGAAGGACTTGATGTCGGTGAATATACCTTCAACGATATCTTAGATGCTTTCATTGCGCCACTCCGTGACCCGCGTGATAGTTTCGATAAACCGATTCTTCGTAATGATGTTTTAAAACTTGAAGATCTTAAACCTGGTATGGAATTACAGGGAACTGTTCGGAATGTAGTTGACTTTGGAGCCTTTGTTGACTGTGGAGTTAAAGAAGACGGACTTGTTCATCTTTCCCGAATGAGTAAAGATTATATCCGCCATCCGCTTGATAAAGTGAGTGTCGGTCAGATAGTAAAAGTATGGGTGGTTTCGGTTGAACCGATGAAAGGTCGGGTTGAACTGAGTATGATCCCGCCACAAGTTAAGTAAAATCAAAAATAAGCCAATAATCAATATTGGCTTATTTTTCGTATTGTTGTATAATAGAAGAGGTGATAAAATGGAGCAGTATAAAATAGTAGAAATAGTTTCGGAGAAGATTATCGCCGATCGAATATGTGAGGCAATTTATTTAAAAGGTTCAATCGCTCGGCGTGATAACGATGAATTTTCCAGTGTGGATTTATATATTATGGTCGCAGATAAAGATTATGACCGTTTTCTGGACAAAAGGCTTGAATACTTGGAATCTTATCAGCCAATTCTTTACCATACATTCCTTTTTTCTAATCATCCTCAAGTTGTTTGTATTTATGAAAATGGTATAAAAGCAAGTCTCTTTGCTGTCAGAGGTAGATCATATAGTCAAACGGGGGATATTATCGTTATCCATGACCCCTTGAAAATCCTTTCGGAATATAAAAAATTACCTTTTTCTTATTCGCCGCAGGAAATTGGGGAACTCCTTGATTCCTTTTGTTTAAATGCCCGTGAATATCATACGGCCTATAAACGCCGGGATTTTCTTGCAACCTTAAGAATATCCTCAATATTGTTTGAAGATTTCGCCTCGCTTTTTCGAAATAAATTTGATTCGGAAAACGCAAAATTAGGATTGAAGAATTATTTAAAAAAGATTGATTTTGAATCAAGGCGAGTATTGACAGAAATCGTAACCAAACTTAATTTAGATAATAACCTCGAAGCCGTAAAAAGGATGTTTTTGGGGATCGACAGTTTTATTGGTAGTTTACCCTTAAAGATTGTTCAACATGTAAATTTTGACTTTTACCATTTTTCTAAAAATCTCATTATGAGTATAATCTAAGAAAGGGAGTTATGAAACACATTTTTATCATCAATCCAAAAGCCGGGAAATATGATCTCAGCAAAAAGGTTACAGAAATTGTTGAAAAGGTTCTTAATGAGGAAGATTATCTTCTCTACATTACCAAAGGAAGACTGGATGCACAAGTATTCGTACAAAAATATTGCGAGGAGCATCAGGATGAGGAAAAACGTTTCTATAGTTGTGGTGGTGACGGCACTTTAAATGAAGTCGCAAACGGTGTTGTCGGATATAAAAATACTTCTATTACTTGTTATCCAATCGGGTCAGGTAATGATTTTGTCAAGTACTTCGGAACCGCCGAAGATTTTCTGAATTTACCTAGTTTAATTCATGGGAAAGAAATTGAAATTGATTTAATGCGTTTTAATAATCGTTATGTCATTAATATCTTTAATATCGGTTTAGATGCCGATGTCGGTGACCGGATGATTAATTATAAAAGGCTTCCCTTAGTCAGCGGTAAAGGAGCTTATATCTTAGGTGTAATTGTAAGTTTCTTCAAAAAATTAACCAAGAAATTAAAGATTTTTGTTGACGGAGAAATGTTATATAGCGGAGAGGTTACACTTTGCGCTGCTGCTAATTCTATTTGTTACGGCGGTGGTTTTTATTGTGCACCTCAGGCTTCGGTTAGTGACGGTTTAATGGATATTGTAGCGGTAAAAAAATTATCTCGCCTAAAATTCCTGCGTTTTATCAAAACTTATAAAAAAGGCGAGCATCTTGATAGAGAAGAGTTGAAAGATTTAATCTTTTTCCGTCGGGGAAAACTTGTAGAAATAGAATCCGAAAAGCCAATAAATTGTTGCCTTGACGGAGAAATTCTCAAAGATTCTAAAATCAGAATTGAAATTTTTCCTAAACTTCTTAAATTCATTATTCCTAAGAAGTTGCAAAATGATTAATGGATAAAAAAGTTGACAATTCTTAATAATTTATATATAATAAGACATATACTTAGGAGGAATATAACAATGGTATTTGAAAAAGTTAAGAAAATAATTGCAAAAGAATTGAATTTAAAAGAAGAAGAAATTCAATTAGATTCCCGTCTTTCTGAAGACTTAGGCGCAGATTCATTAGACGCTGTTGAACTAATCATGGCCATTGAAGAAGAGTTCGATGTTCAGGTTAGTGACGAAGCTGCTCAAAATATTCGTAAGGTTAATGATATTGTTCAATATTTAGAAAAATAAATTTCCATGAAGAACTTTAAACTTCGGTTTAAAGTTTTTTTAATATAAAAACCTTCATTTATGTATATAATTGAATGGAGGTGAAAAGATGGAAGAAAGAATGCGGATTCTGCGAATGCTTGAATCAAAGGAAATCTCAGTTGAAGAAGCGAGGGTTCTTTTAGAAGAATTGGATAAAAAGAAAACAAATCGCTTTCAAAAAGAGAAAGATGAATTTGAAGAAAAACTTCAGAATTTTTCAACTGAACTGGGAAAGTTCTTAAAAAATACGATTAAGATTGTAGAAGATAAGATAGTTGAGATTTTCCCGAATGATAAAAGCGAATAGTATTTTAACTTCTGACTTGCGTTAATGAAGAAAAAAGAGTAAAATTATAATAATTATCAAAACTAATAATAAACAATCATAAGGATTATCAAATGCAAAAACTACTTGTAAAACTATTTATTAAAAATTATAAAGATTATCAAGATCCTAAAGTCAGGCATGCTTACGGAACCTTATCGGGATTTGTCGGCATCTTTACAAATCTGTTTTTATCAGGATTTAAAATTATTACTGGTATTCTGATAGGGAGTGTGGCAATTACTGCCGACGGTTTAAATAATTTATCCGATGTTTCTACTTCAATTATTACTTTAATCGGTTTTAAGATTTCGAGTTTACCGGCGGATAAAAACCATCCATATGGACATCAAAGATTGGAATATGTAACGGGATTAGTTATTTCCTTTATTATTTTTCTTGTTGGTGGAATCTTATTAAAGTCTTCAATCGAAAAGATAATAACTCCATCAGAATTAATTATTGAAAACTTTACTTTGATTATGCTTTCCGCAGCGATTCTATTGAAATTCTGGCAGAGCAGCTTTTATCGTAAAAACGGGAAGTTAATTAATTCTAAAACTCTGATAACTACATCAGTCGATAGTAGAAATGATTATCTTCAGACTTCGGCGGTACTTGTCAGTTGTCTTATCTATCGTTATTGGGGATTAAATCTTGACGGTTATATAGGAATATTGGTTTCGATTATGATTATTATCAGCGGAATAGGATTAATAAAAGATACCACATCACTTTTAATCGGTGAAGCTCCGA
>CALEGD010000109.1 GCA_937877075.1 uncultured Acholeplasmatales bacterium | reverse complement strand
ATCAGTCCTAAATAGGATTGGTAAGTACTCCAAGAGTCTCAAATGTTGTGTTATGGAAAGAGATCATTCTGGTTTACCTCCTGCCAGGATGTTCTCTTTTCATTTATTTTTTTATGAAGGAGAGGTGATAATATGGCAAAATTAACAATACAACAGGAAATATTTATTAAAGAGTTAATCAAGGGTAAAACTCAAAGACAGGCTTATTATGTTGCTTATCCTCATAGTAAAAAATGGAAACATAATTCAGTTGATGTTAATGCGAGTAAATTGTTTAGTAATGCTAAGATTAAACTAAGGTTTCAAGAAATAAAAGACAAAATAATCCAGGAAGCGGAAGAAGACGCAATTGTATCGGCCAAAGAAGTTTTAACAGAACTAACGAAAGTTGGTTTTGCTGATATTAAAGACTTTCTTTCCTTTCGAACAGAAAAAACTACTGTCGGATATGATGAAGAAACCGGAGAACCCATTTTTGAATATAGACCAATCATTGAAATAAAAGATAGTAAAAATGTAGATGGGAGTATGATTCAAGAAGTTTCTATTAATCAAAAAGGAGTCTTCACTTTTAAGCTCCATGACAAATTGGGGGCATTAGATAAATTAGGGAAGCATTTAAAAATTTTCACTGATAAAGTGGAAGTTTCCGGTGAAGTAAACAACCCTTATAGCGGATTAACCACCGAAGAATTAAAGAAACTGATTGAAGAAACATAACATATATTATAGGACGTGAATAGGAGTTGAAGAGTATTGTAATAGATAAAAAATTAATTAAACTTCATGCAAAGATAGAACTTGCTAAACGCGAATTTTTTTATTATTGCAATCTTAAAGCGCCTAATTTTTATAAACTAGAACGAATGTATTTAGTTAATTTTTGTAACACATTACAAGAGTTTTATGAGTCAGATGATGAGGTTTTAATCGTTAATCTTCCACCAAGACACGGAAAATCAAGAACTGCAGGATTGTTTGTAGAATGGATTTTGGGCAAAGATCAACAAGAAAAAATAATGACTGGTTCATATAACGAAACTCTTTCAACCGTATTTTCAAAGAATGTTAGAAATAGTATACAAGAAACAAAAGTTGATCAATATAAGCCGGTTTTTTCTGATGTATTCCCAGGGGTGACGATTAAACAAGGTGATGCGGCCATGAATCTTTGGTCGTTAGAGGGTGGTTATAATAACTATTTGGCCACATCACCAAGTGGAACGGCCACCGGCTTTGGTTGTTCGATAATGATTATTGACGATTTAATTAAAAACGCTCAAGAAGCATATAATGCCGATATTCTAGAAAAACATTGGAATTGGTTTACTAATACAATGTTGTCCCGGTTAGAAGAGAGTGGAAAAATCATCATTATTATGACCAGATGGGCAACTGGGGATCTTGCAGGGAGAGCATTGGAACATTACCGTGAAGAAGGAAAAAAAGTTAAACATATCACCATGAAAGCACTTCAAGATGATGGAACTATGTTATGTGATGAAATATTATCTAAAAAATCATATAAATCCAAGTGCAGAGCTATGGGGATCGATATTGCATCAGCGAATTACCAACAAGAACCTATTGATATAAAAGGTAAACTTTATAGCTCATTTAAAACCTATACAAAATTACCGAGGGACGAGAATAATAATTTACTCTTTACCGTTATTCGGAACTATACTGATACTGCTGATACTGGTGATGATTACTTATGTTCAATCAACTATGGGGTTTACGATGGGGAAGCATATGTTTTAAATGTTCTATACACCAAAGAACCGATGGAGATCACCGAACCGGCTACAGCTAAAATATTATATGAAGATAGAGTTAATGTTTCAGATATTGAATCCAATAACGGTGGGAGAGGGTTTGCTAGAGCGGTTGAACGAATTCTCAAAGAAAAATATAACACTAATAAAACTCAAATTGAATGGTTCCATCAGTCAAAAAATAAACAGGCAAGGATATTCTCCAATTCAACTTGGGTTATGAATCATATTTACTTCCCGGTAAATTGGATGGATAGATGGCCAGAATACTATGATGCTATGAGTAAATATCAAAAAGAAGGCAAGAACCTTCATGATGATGCGCCAGATGCAACAACCGGGATCGCGGAAAAGATTGGTCAAGGTGGAACCTTCAGTTTTGAGTAAAAAGTAAAATAAGAATTTGAGTTATTTTACTTTTATCTAAGTTTGAATAAAAGAAAACCCGGCTTATTTTGCCGGGTTCCTTAATTCTTCAAGATATTTTCTAAGTTGTTCGTTCTCTTCGTCAGTGATGTAAAAGCTTTGACGTTTACGACCGGTTGAGGGTCTACCGGCTCCTTCTCTTATACCTCCCCAGAGGGGGACATTTTGACAATCCCGGTTATAATTGACTAGGGAACAGGTAGAGCAATCACCGTTATTTTGTGTACAGTATGGTTTTTTCATTCTCATTACCTCCTATTTGTAAGAATCAACTGTTTCAAATTGTAACCCGGTGGCGGCTTTCTGGTTGGTTCGGCTATAGCTTGGGCGAGTGATTCTGTCTAATTCTTTTTTGTTCTCTTCGGTTCCAAACCATGCTTTGTATTGGGGAACCCATTCAAAATCAGAATCCTTTAAAATTTTACGGGCCGGGTAAGTGTTTCCAGTAACTTTAATCATTTTCATAACCCCTTTCTTTATCTTGATTTAATTATACCATATTCAAGTTTGATTGTCAACACCTAAATTCAAAAAAGAGGTGAACAATTTGTTCAGTTTTAATATTTTTAACCAAGGAACAAATTTAATGAACAAGATCATTCAAGCGGGATCCAAGGAAGCAATGACTAATAAACAGTTCCTTGAACGTGAAATAAATAAATTCAAGACCTCAACTAAGCGAAAATTAATGTTTACCGGGGAGAACTATTATTTAGGTGAACATGATATTTTAGATAGAAAAAGAACCGTTATTGGTGAAGGTGGGGCATTACAAGAAGTCACTAACCTTCCCAACAACAAACAAATTGATAATCAATATGCAAAAATGGTTGACCAGAAGGTAAATTATCTTCTTGGAAAACCAATTACATTAGGGACTGATAACAAACAGTATGAAGCGGCACTTCAAAAAATATTCAATAAAAAGTTCCATAGAATGTTAAAGAACATCGGTGAAAATGCTCTAAATTGTGGAATTTGTTGGTTACACCCTTATTATAATGACGTTGGGGAATTATGTTTAAAGCGGTTTGATGGTTACGAGATTCTTCCTTTTTGGAAAGATGCGGAACATACTATCTTAGAGTTTGCGATTAGATTATATGAAGTTCAAGGTTACGATGGAAAAAGAGAGGTCACTATCGAGAAAGTTGAAGTCTATACACCGACCGGGATCGATCGATATATTTTGAGTAAAGATAAACCTTACGCCTGGGACAAGATTCCCTTAATCCCGTTCAAATACAATCATAAGGAATTGCCGTTAATTGTTCGTGTTAAATCGTTACAAGATGGAATCAACGTCATGTTGTCTGATTTTCAAAACAATATGCAAGAGGATGCAAGGAATACTATTTTAGTTATTAAGAATTATGATGGTGAAAATCTTGCTGAATTTAGGCATAATTTAGCGACTTATGGAGCAGTCAAGGTTAAAACCGTTGATGGAGCGGATGGGGGGATCGATACTCTAACGGTTGAAATCAATTCTGAAAACTATAAAACAATTTTACACATCTTTAAAAATGCGTTAATTGAAAACGCGAAAGGTTATGATGCTAAAGACGATCGCTTAATGCAGGGAAATCCCAATCAGATGAATATTCAATCAATGTATTCCGATATAGATCTTGATGCTAATGGTATGGAAACAGAGTTTCAGGCGTCTTTTGAAGAATTACTTTGGTTTGTGAATGTTCATCTTGCTAATAATGGAGAAGGGAATTTTGAGAACCAAGAGGTTGAGATTATTTTTAATCGGGATATTCTCATTAATGAATCGGAATCTATCGGAAATTGTCAAACTTCGGTTGGAATTCTTTCCACTGAAACTATTGTTTCACAGCATCCTTGGGTGTCTGATGTTGAACAAGAGTTAGAACGATTGAAAAAAGAAAAAGAAGAAATTATAAATGATTTATACAACGAAGCATTTAATCCGGTAGGCAACGAAGATGAGGAATAGAGAGTATTGGAAACGAAGGATGGAACTGCTTGAAAAAGCACAATTAAGAAAAGGTGAATCATATCTTAGAAATCTTGATAAACAATATAAGATAACGTCCGCACATATAGAACGAGAATTAGTTTATTGGTATGAACGTTTTGCTGTTAATAATGAAATTAGTATGACTGACGCAAGGAAACTTTTAACCACTAACGAATTAAAAGAGTTTCGTTGGAGTGTTGAAGAATATATTAAATATGGTAGAGAGAACGCACTTAACCCACAATGGATGAAAGAACTTGAGAACGCATCAGCAAGAGTACACATTTCACGGTTACAATCGTTAAAACTTCAGATGCAACAGCAAGTTGAGGTTTTATATGGTGGTCAAGTGGATAGTCTGGATAAGATATTAAGGGGTATTTATAGAGATGGTTATTACCATATAGC
>CALEGD010000108.1 GCA_937877075.1 uncultured Acholeplasmatales bacterium | reverse complement strand
GTACCCCCACAGTAGACTTTCACTACCTAATTAAATTACATGCCCGGCACACATTGAAAAATGGTGCTGCTACACACCATTTATTTTTTTACAAGGGAGTTAATTGCCTCCAAAAAGAAATTTAAACTGTCAGTGATGATGTTTTCACCGGTTTTAGCAAGTGAGTTTGAAAGATTAGGATCGACATCATTCTGGCTCTTTGGTTGAAAATCGTTTCCTGGTTTTTCAATCTCTTTCTCAAAATCATCAATTTCTTCCTGTATGCGTTCACTTTGAGTGCTTGGTTCAGGAGAACCAATCATCATACCAAATATCAGAAAACAGGCAAGAATAAAAATTAAACCAAGTTTTTTCATATTATACTCCAAATATTTTAAAGAAAGTTTTTAAATCATTAAGATTAACATTAAATGCAAATCTAATTAAATAATCAAAAAGTACTCCGACCAAAGATTCCTTTGAACCGCTATCAATTTGCCCTTCAAGAAAAACTAAAATTGTTCCATCCGAGAAATCGGAAATTCCTGCTCGAAGAAGATTATATATCAGGCTGAAAACGCCCAATAAGACAATAATCAGAAATTTTATTTTATCCATCAATTATATATATGCATTAACTGATAATTCCATTATCGACAATCGTATGTAAAGCCCTGTCAATTGCTCCGCTGATGACTTCCGAAAGATCGGTAATATCAATATCTACTTCTTTCGGAGTAACCATCATATTATATCCATTTGGTGTAAGAACATCTTGAATTAAATTGTTTTTTTCTTGTTCTGACAAACGACCAATTTCCCCCAAAAAATGTTTCCGATATTCTTCATTTGGTAAATTGACTTCCGAAAAATCAATCTTCTCCGGTCCAACAATAATATTTTGGCTCGGACGTCCTTCATTTTCAACTTTATAGTTAAAATAACGAAGAAGCATATCAAGCGTATCACTGGCGATTGTTGCCGCATCAACAACAGTAGGAACTCCGATGGCAATAACTGGTATCCCCATTGTTTCTTTACTTATTTCTTTCCTGGAGTTTCCTACTCCAGATCCTGGAGAAATCCCAGTATTGGTTACCTGTATTGTCTTATTCACTCTGGTGATGGACCTTGCTGCCAGAGCATCAACAACTACAAGATAATCAACCTGAATTTTTCTGACAACAGCTTCAATAATATCATATGTCTCGATTCCCGTATTACCCATTACACCGGGCGCTATTGCACTGACATCGCTTATTCCTTCAGAAGCCTCATGAGGATTAAGAAGAAACATATGTCTGGTTACGATAACATTATCAATGACAGCAGGGCCGAGGGAGTCAGGGGTTACATTAACATTACCCAGACCGACAACCAACCCCCTACTCCGATCAGTAACATTCTCAATTCTAAGAACTTCCTTGATAATCTGAGTAAGGGCGTTTTCGCATTTCTTAAGTTCATCATGATCATGGGTCTTGATTGCTTTTGTATCTAGGACATAATATAATCCCGCCTTCTTACCTATTTCTCTGCCAACATTCTCAGTAATTACTGTTCTCTTAATGATTAAATTATCTTGTTCAAATTCTTCATCTACAACTTCATTTGCATATTGCATTTTTTCCAAGTCCAATGCTTCAAACGCTAAGTCGGTACGAGTTTGGAACTTCTCTAGATTCATATTATCACCTCTTTGTATATTGTTTACATTTTCCAAATTTTTAAGATTTCCAAATTTTTACATATCCACCACTATTTAAAACTTATATAAAAATCTTGCTTTTTAATTCCTTCTCTGGTAAAATAAGATGTATATAATTTGGAGGTATAATATGGCTAATATCAAACAACAAGCTAAGCGCAATTTGACAAACGAAAAGAAAAAACTTCTAAATGCCGCTTTTAAATCTTCTGTAAAAACAGCAGTCAAAAAAGTAGAAGTGGCAGTTAAAAATAATAATGCTGAAGAAGCGACAATGGCTTTACAAAAAGCTTTTGCAAAACTAGACAAAGGTTTAGCCAAAGGTATCTACCATAAAAACTTCGTAAGCAGAAACAAATCTCGTCTTTCCAAATTAGCCAACTCTTTAGCTTGAACATCCAATGGATGTTTTTTAATCGAGTAGAGGCTAAACATTAATTGTTTTCGCCCCTCTCACAC
>CALEGD010000107.1 GCA_937877075.1 uncultured Acholeplasmatales bacterium | reverse complement strand
TAATCTAAATTAAAAGCAACATTATCTTTAAGAATTTTAAAGATAACGCGAACCAGTTTATGAGCCACATGACCGAGGGCTGCATAGTGGTTATTCCCTTGAGAGCGTTTTAATTTATAGTAATCATCAAAGGTCTTGTTATTAAGGGAAACATTCCAAGCGGCATTAATTAAGGCAAAGCGAAGAAGTGTAGAGCCGCGTTTTGACATTTTAGTACTTTTAGCTTTAAATTTACCGGATTGGTTTACTGTAGGATCCAAACCGGCATAAGCTAAAAGCTTTGAAGGATTCGAGAATCTTGAAACATCACCGATTTCACCAAGAATCATTGCACCATTAAGCAAACCGATTCCTGGGATAGTCATGATTATAGAATCCATTTCAATCATAATTGACTTGATGTTTTCATCAATAATATTCATTTGCTGTTCCAATAATTCAATTTGTGTAATAGATTGAGTTATTTGAATAGAAACAGCGGTATTACCAGTACCCACAGATGATTTTGCCAGACTTTTTAAAGCGATAGCTTCTTCTTTACCGAAACGGCCGTGGGAAGCTTTCTGAAGAAGATTAACCAAGTATGTAAGGTGTAAAGCAGCGATTTCATCTGGAGAAGGATGCTTCATTAAAAGCATGTAGCATGTATTAATATGGATACCGGATTTGAAAAAATACTGCAATTCAGGAAAAATAACATCAACATAAGTAACAAGTTGAATTTTAAGTTTAGTTTTAGATTTTTTTAATTTTTCTCTGAAACGGCAAAGACTCTTAAGGCGAAGCGAGTCAATATCAGCTTTCGAGTAAAGTCTTGTTTTGTTAACAATCATAGATTTAATTATTAACAGACAATCGACTTTATCAGTCTTAGTCTTTCGGATATTTGTTTTTCGCAAAGTTGAAGTTTGAATTGGATTAATCACAGAAATCAGATAGCCAAGATCAAAAAGAAAGCAAATAAGATTTTCGCCATAATGAGCAGTTGATTCAAGACCAATTAAAGTATCTGACTTGTTAAAGAACTTAATCTTTGAAAGGAAGGTATTGAATCCATTTGCATCATTAGTAAAACTAAAAGGTGGAACTAATACTTCGCCATCAGCGGTCATGGCAGCGGCAAAGTGTTTTTGTTTGGCAATATCAATGCCAACATAAATCATTAAACCACATCCCTTATGTAATATTTGGGCAACTGCTTTGATCCACTTAGTTTTATCATCATAGACTTGCGGGAGATAAAAGTTTTAAAACTTATCCAACTATAAATAATTAAGATAAAACTGTGGCAATACACTCCTTCAAATAGTCTAAGCCATAAGAAAATAATAAAAAGTCCACAGTGCCTATCTATATTATATAGGATAAGCTAATATATCGGCAAGACGCCGAGCGAATTTTGAAAGCTTCATCCGCTACGCTCCTTCCGCTTTCAAAATTCGAAACTACTATTAAGAGAGCGTAAATAAATGAAAGGAATGTATGATTTAGTTGTCTACTATATCATACAAGATTATATGTACGAGATAAAAATTAAAAGAATATATGCAGGCTCATCTGAAGAT
>CALEGD010000106.1 GCA_937877075.1 uncultured Acholeplasmatales bacterium | reverse complement strand
CTTTGATAAAACAGGTATGGTAGTAACAGCTACTTATAATGATGGTTCTACTGAAATCATAACAGAATTTACTGTTGATAAAGAAGTCCTGGCTTTAGAAGATGAAGTAGTTATGATAACTTATGGCAAGTTTTCTACTCAAGTAGATATAACAGTAATTGAAAGAGTAATCGTAAGTATAAGTGCAACAGAACCAGATAAAACAGAATATATTGAAGGACAAACCTTTGATAAAACAGGTATGGTAGTAACAGCTACTTATAATGATGGTTCTACTGAAGTCTTAACAGAATTTACTGTTGATAAAGAAGTCCTGGCTTTAGAAGATGAAGTAGTTAGGATAACTTATGGAGATCTTTCAACAACTATCAGTATCAGTGTTTCTGCTAAGAAAGGATGCCTTGGTTTAAGTATCAATAGCCTTCTATCAATTCTTTCCTCAATGTTTGTTGTTTTGTTTTTTGTGAGAAGACGTTTAAAATAAACGAGTTTTCAAAACAAAAAGTTTGGATAGTGGAATGCTTTTTAATAAAATTATTCAGTTAAAGAGCATTCCATTTTTATTTCCTTAATGAAAATAATTTAAAATAGAATCCTTGCTTTAATCAATACTTTATTTAAATAAGCAAATAATGGCATATTCATGAGATTGCATATTATGACAAAAAAGGGTATAATATAACTAATTCGACAAACTTTTTTAGTTATATCGAAGGGGTTGTATTTATATTTTATAAAAGTAAAGTTGTTGAAAACAACTTTTTTCTTTTTTCTATGGAAAACGCTTGAAAATGATTGGGTATGACATAGTTGTTTAATAAATATGATTGTTCTTCAAGACATCCGTCAAATGTTGACAAAAACAATCATCAAATGCTATAGTAATATTAAATATAGGGTGGTAGAAAATGAAATCTTGTTATTTATCTTTTGACTTGGGGGCATCAAGCGGTAGGGCAATTGTGACCATAAAAGATGAGAAGAATTTAGAATTTGATGAAATCTTTCGTTTTAAGAATCAACCTTATGAAAAGGAAGGTACTTTATATTGGGATTTTAAATATCTATTCAAAAATATTCTTGAAGGCTTACAGTTATCTTTTCATAAATATCCTGATATAAAAGCAATTGGTATTGATACTTGGGGTGTTGATTATGGATTAATCGACGAAACGGGAAATCTTATACGCGATCCCGTTTGTTACCGTGATTTGCGCAGTAAAAAGGTTGAAAAAGATGTTCAAAAAATTATTGGTAAAACTGATTTATATAAGAAAACCGGTATTCAATACTTACATTTTAATACAATTTTCCAATTAGCTTATGATGCTAAGTATAACTCGGAACTTCTAAAAAAAGCAGATAAGATGCTTTTAATTCCCGACTTAATAGCTTTCTTCTTAACTGGACATAAAAGGATTGAACTTACAAACCTTTCTACAACCTCCTTTTATAACCCTAATAAAAAAGAAGTAATACCCGAAATAAAGGAACTGGGAATAACCCCTTCATTAATACCGGAGTTGATTAATCCTGGCGAAGAATATGGATTAATCAAAAAAGAAATATCTGAAAAGCTAGGCATTCCCCAAATACCTGTTGTAGCGGTTTGTTCGCACGATACTGCAAGTGCAATTTTGAGTATACCATATAAAAAACCACATATTTATATTAGTTCCGGAACATGGAGCCTTTGCGGAGTTTTACTTAATAAACCTCTTACAAATGAACTTGCTCTTAAAGATAATTATACAAATGAAATAGGTTTTAAAAACTCTATCCGATTTTTGAAAAATATAATGGGATTGTGGATTATAAATGAATGTAAGGGTCAGTGGGAAAAAGAAGGATTGGTGTTAACTTTTACAGAGATGGAACAAAAAGCTCTTTCTTCTCGCCCTTTTCAATCATTTATTGATCCTGATGATCCACTTTTTGAACCGCCTGGCGATATGCCTAATAGAATCAAATATTACTGTAGAAAAACCGGTCAAAATGTACCGGAAACTGTCGGTGAAATATGCCGATGCATTTACCAAAGCCTGGCTTTCAAGTATCGATATGTAATCGAAAAACTAGAAAAGATCGTTAAACGCCACTATAAACGGATTATTATTATTGGTGGTGGAACAAAAATAAATCTCTTAAATCAGATGACTGCCTCAGCCGTCAAAAAAGAAGTATTGATTGGTTTGAAGGAAGCTACGATTATGGGTAACGCTTTAGTTTTAATGCTATATTCAAAGGATATATCGACTATCCATGAAGGAAAAGAATTAATCAAGAAATTTAGCGGTGGAAAATCATTTTTGCCATTACAGACCGAAGAATATGATAAATATTATGATCAATTTTGTAAAATTGTCGAAAGGTAAAAGGATATGTCATCAATAAAAGAACATTATCGAATAGCTAAAAATTTTTATGCTCAAATCGGAATTAATACTGATGAAGCGATTCGCCGGTTAAGAGAAATTAAAATTTCTTTACAATGTTGGCAAGGTGATGATGTAGAAGGGTTTCTTTTTAAGGAAAATCAATTAAGTGGAGGTATTCAGGTAACCGGAAATTATCCAGGAAAAGCAAGGAATGCAAAAGAATTAAGGGAAGACTTGAAATTTGCTTTAAGTTTAATTCCCGGAAATCATAAAGTCAATCTCCATGCTATTTATGCTGATACAAAGGAGAAAGTTGATTTAGATAAATTAGAACCTAAACATTTTGCTTCTTGGGTTAAATGGGCGAAAGAAAATAGTTTAGGATTGGATTTTAATCCTACATGTTTTTCCCATGTTAAAGCCAGTTCAGGCTTTACATTATCCTCTATTAATGAAGAGATTAGGAATTTTTGGATTAAACATTGTCAAGCCTCAAGACGAATCGGTGAATATTTTGGTAAGGAGCTTGGCCAAAAATCAGTTGTCAATATCTGGATTCCGGATGGTTTTAAAGACACGCCTGTTGATCGGTATGGCCCGAGATTACGTCTAATGAAATCGCTTGATAAAATTTTTGAGGAAAAATTAAATGAAGATTATTTTTGTGACTCTCTTGAATCAAAACTTTTTGGTATCGGATCGGAAGCTTATACAACTGGCTCAAATGAATTTTATTTAGGATACGCAGTAAAAAATAACAAAGCTATCTGCTTAGATTCCGGACATTTTCATCCGACTGAGCTTGTATCTGATAAAATCTCATCCGTACTTCTATATACGAAAGAATTATTGCTCCATATATCTCGTCCAATGCGTTGGGATTCAGATCATGTTGTTATTCTAGATGATGAGCTATTTGCGATTGCTTCTTCTTTAGTAAGAAATGATTTGGTAAATCGAACTCACATTGGCTTGGATTATTTTGATGGCTCAATAAATCGTGTTGCTGCTTGGGTCATTGGTGTTCGCAGTGTTCAAAAATCATTATTAAGAGCATTCTTAGAACCGATTGATTATTTAAAGCAGGTTGAACTGGAAGGAGATTATACTTCTAGACTTGCTATTTTAAATGAACTTAAAACCTACCCTTATGGGGCAGTTTATGATTATTTTTGTGAAACCGAAGGAGTAGAGACAAAAATGAATTGGTTAGAAAAAGTTAAAAACCATGAGAAGAGACTAGAAAGGTAAAAAAATGAAAGATATTCTTACGTCTTCTTTTATAAAAGAAGTTTCAAAAACAATTGATCAAATGTATCGCCTCGGATGGGATGAACGAAATGGTGGGAACCTTTCTTACATTCTTTCTGAAGAAGAAGTAAGGGATTATTTAAATGTTAATAAATATAATCGAGTTATTGATTTATACATTGATGCATCATTCCTATCCGGAAAAATATTTTTGGTAACTGGGTCAGGCAAATATTTTAAAAACGTTAAGGAAAATCCGGAATCAAATTTAGGGATCATTCAAATTAATCCTGATGGAAAGACTGCAAATTTGCTTTGGGGACTTATTGATGGGGCAAAACCTACCTCAGAACTTAGCACTCACTTGTTGTCTCATATTGAAAGATTAAAGATCGATCCACTTCATAAGGTTGTAATTCACACTCATGCTACAAATTTAATCGCTATGACTTTTATTCATAGTCTTGACGAAAAAGCTTATACAAAAACCTTATGGAAAATGAATACCGAATGTATTATTGTTTTCCCTGATGGTATAGGCGTTATACCTTGGATGATTTGTGGAAACGAAGAGATAGGACGGGAAACGGCTAAAAAGTTCCAAGAATCACGTTTGATAATTTGGGCTATGCATGGAGTTCTTGGAGTAGGGCAAAGCTTAGATGAAGCCTTTGGCTTAATAGAAACCGCTGAAAAGGCAGCTGAAATATTCTTTAAAATATCTAACTTTCCAAATAGAAAAGAAATTACAGATGAGCAGTTAGAAGCCTTATCTTTTGCTTTTGCAGTAAAACCAAAATCAAATTATTTAGAATAAAAGGAGAACTATTTTGATTGAAAGTCCAAAATGGATCTGGTATCCCGGAGATTTTGAAATTGTTTTAGCAAACAAATGTATGACTAGAAGATATGAGAGAGATGTTTTTATTCCTCCTTTTTGGAAACTGGATGATTGCTATCACAATGTCAAATTTTCTAAAAAATATAAGTTAACAAAAACAAATCATCTAGAAATAAAATCTGAAGGTATAATCAATATTTTACTAAATGGTAATTATATTTATGACTTTACAGGAGTTTTAACTTTAGAGCCAGGGAATTATGAAATGATAATCTCTTGCTATAATCCTGAGGGGTTACCTAGTATTTATGTAAGTTCCGAGGAAATTGTCTCTGATTTGTCTTGGGTTGTTTCATGTAATGATAATCAGACTTATAAAGTTGCGAGCAGTTCATTGATAAATAATGGTTCAACACCTAATAATGTAAAGTTGAATCAAGTGGATATCACTCCAACCGATCCTTTCCTTTTTAAAGGTAAAGAAGTTCTTGACTTTGGAAAAGAACTAATGGCGTATCTTAAAATAGAAGGAATAGAAGGAAATGGATTCATTGATATATATTATGGGGAGTCTAAAGAAGAAGCTGTTGATTTTTTACATGCTGAAACATACGATAAAATTTTGGTAAATGGGGAAAAGCAAATTACTACAAAAGTTTCAAAAGCTTTTCGTTACTTAGTGATTAATACAAATATTTCCTATAAAAAGATAACTGCTTTATATGAATACCTACCGATAGAGTTTTTTAGTTCATTTAAATCATCAAATCCAAAATTAGATTTAATATATAAGACAGCTCTACACACATTGCATTTAAATACCAGAGAGTTTATGCTTGACGGAATTAAGCGCGACCGTTGGCTTTGGTCCGGGGATGCTTATCAAAGCTATTTGATGAATTACTATAGTTTTTTTGATAAAGAAGTGGTTAAAAGAACTATGATAGCTTTGTTTGGTAAATTACCCGTAACAACTCATATTAATCACATTATGGATTATTCTTTTTATTGGATTATGGGTTTTTATGATTATTATATTTATACTGGTGATTTGAAATTCATAGAAGAAAATTTCAATAAAATTATTGCTATGATCGACTTTTGTTTGCAAAGATGCAACGAAAACGGTTTGATGGAAGGGCTTCCTGGCGATTGGGTTTTCGTTGATTGGGCAGATTTAAATAATGAGGGCGAAGTTTGTTTTGAACAAATGTTGCTTTTTTATTGTTTAAAAATAATTGTGAAATTTTGCGAATTACTCAATCAAAACGGTGAATTTTGTAAATATGTAAATTATCTTAATAGTTTAGAGAAAAAAATTGAAAAATTTTGGGATTCTGACTTGGATGGTTATATTTATTCGTATAAGGATTCTGAACCTGATCGAATAATTACTAAACACGCAAATATGTTTGCCATTCTTTATGGTCTTTGTGACGAGGATAGGACAGAAAAGATTAAGAAAAGGGTTTTATTAAACCCCGAGATACCAAAGATAACTACCCCATATATGCGTTTTTACGAACTTTCGGCTTTATGTGAAACAGATGAATATGACTATGTTTATAATGAAATTCATTCCTATTGGGGAGGAATGTTAGATGAAGGTGCTACTGCATTTTGGGAAACCTTTGATAAAGATGAAAAAGGGAAAGAAAAGTATGCCATGTATGGACGGCGTTATGGAAAAAGTTTGTGTCATGCTTGGGGGGCAAGTCCCTTATTCTTGCTTGGAAAATACTTCATTGGACTTAGGCCAACTCAACCGGGGTATAAAAATTTTGAACTGAGACCTCATTTGGGAGGTTTAGATTGGTTTGAAGCAGAATTACCTCTGAATGAAGGTAAAATAAATATCTTTTTCAGTAAAGATTTTATTGAAGTTTATTGTTCGAAAGCTTCAGGAATTTTAATTCTAGATGGTAAGTTTTGTGTAGAAGGTGCGTCTCTAAAATATCAAGATAATAAAACAATTATATCAATAGAAAAAGATACTTATTACGAATTTAGTTTAAAACCTTTTTAAAGAAATGAGGAGTTAATATGGGAATTGAAGTTTTAAAGAAAAAAACGAAAAAACGATTTAATTTGATTGAATATTATAAAGATAAGCCTCATCAACTAAAAGGTACTATAATTATTTTGATTCAAGCAGTGGCACTTATCTCCTTATTTGCCTTTCCCCTATTGATAATCTCAGATGCTTCAATAGATTTATCGGTAAATATATCAGGATTTAATCTTTTCAAGGCTTTAAATAATGGTGGTTTGATTAACAAAAGCATCATAGGGATTGGAAATATTTCCTTTACAATACCAAGACTCCCGACATTATTATTATTTGTCTCTTATCTATTATTGTTTTTATGCATAGTAGTTGTTGCTGTATTCTCTTTTACAAAATATAAAAATAAACAATATGTGTTAAGGATTGCCTGTGGAGTTGTTACTCTTTATGTAATAATTGTTTATTTTATCTTGATTTTCTCAAAAAATATACAAGCAGTAGATTTATATGGAGAAACCAAAGCTTTTTACAAGATTTATTCCATTGGATCAAATTATTTAATAACTATTGTTTTAGGTCTTCTTTCGACTTCAATTAGTTTTTTTCTTAAATTATATGATGTAAACAAAGTCCGTAAAAACTGGGCTATGTATGTTTTGTTAATAATTCCGATTAGTTTAATGTTTATCTTTAGTCTTTATCCGATGTTTCTTCAAACTATTTTATCACTAAAACAATATGTTATTTCTGATGGCGTGTGGGGTAGTGATTGGGTTGGACTAACTAATTTCAAAATGATTTTTACTGATCCCGATATGTTAAGAATTATCGGAAACACCTTATTAATTAGTTGTAGCCGAATTTTTATTTCCATTATTCCTCCAATAATTCTAGCAATTTTTCTATTCGACATGGGAAAAGAACGATATAGAAAAGGTATTCAGACAATTATCTATATCCCTCATTTCTTTAGTTGGGTTGTTATTTATGGTATAGCCTATGCCTTTATTAATCCAGAAGGTTTAATAAACAACATCATTATAAGTTTTGGCGGCGAACCGGTAAAGATTTTAACAAGCGAAAGTAAGTTCATACCCCTATTACTTTTTACAGACTTATGGAAGGAATTGGGGTGGGGAACAATTCTTTATACTGCTGCTTTATCAAGCGTTGATTCCAATCTTTATGAAGCTGCAGCAATTGACGGAGCTGGTGCTTGGAAAAAGTTAATTCATATTACCATACCGGGAATTGCTCCAACAATTGTTTTTGTTTCGGTAATGGCAGTTGGTAATGTCCTAAAAGGTGCGGGTTTTGAACAGATTATGCTATTTGGTTCAGAAAATATGGGGATTGCACAAGTGATTGACACTTGGGTAATTTGGGAAGGATTAAATGGTCTTAAATATGGTCTTGGAGCAGCGGTTTCTTTCTTCCAGTCTGCAATTGGTTTAGTATTAGTCTTACTATGTAATAAATTCTCGAAACGTTATGTTGGCATAGGATTATTCTAGGAGGTTTAGATGATTATTAGTGCAAGTGAAAAATTTTATCGGAATATGTGTGCGATTTTAGCAACTATTATAGCTGGGATTTGTCTATATCCGTTATTGTATACAATATTCGTATCTTTTACTTCCTCTGAAGAATGGGTTAGTAAAGGTGGCATTATGTGGTTTTTTCCGGTTAAGCCTACCCTTGTTGCTTATCAAAAAATATTAGGTTCTACAACCGTTATTATTCGAGCTGTAGGTATTTCAGTCTTTAGAACAACCTTCGGGACCTTTTTAGGATTAGCAATTAATTCAATTGCAGCCTTTGTCTTAAGCAGAAAAGACTTGCCTGGGAAAAAGCCATTAATGTTGATTATTTTATTTACAATTCTTTTTAGTGGCGGATTAATCCCAACTTATTTAACTGTTCAAAATTTAGGTTTAAAAAATAGCATCTGGGCTTTAATTGTTCCGGGACTATTTAATGGTTGGAACATCTTAATCTTCAAACAGTTTTTTGAAAATGTTCCGAAAGATTTAGAGGATTCAGCACGAATTGATGGTGTTAGTGAAGTGGGATTATTCTTCCGGATAATTTTGCCATCCTCAAAAGCTGTTTTTGCCGCAATCGGTCTCTTCACTATGGTCGGTCATTGGAATAGTTGGTTTGACGCTAGCATTTACCTTGATGCATCTCATCAAAATCTATGGCCTTTACAACTATATACAAAAATTAATCTTCAGAATACCTCTGGTTTAAATCAAGGAGGATTAGATTTTTTAATTAATAATAATACTTCCGTAAACGATATAACAATGCAAATGGCATTAACTATTGTAACTATCTTGCCAATGCTGATTATATACCCGATTTTTCAAAAATACTTCACAAAAGGTGTATACCTAGGTGCTGTAAAAGGATAAAAATAAGAATGAGGAGAATATGTATGAAAAAAATACTAGGCCTATTTATATTAATGATTATCAGTTTTACTTTATTTGGTTGTGATAATGACGATCAAAATGATGACAAAGCTTATGATATTACGATTTTAATGACTGGCTTTGTAAATTTAGGAACCGATGAATCCGATCCCTATCGTAAGTGGATTAAAGAAAACTATAATTTAGATATTACTTTAAATGCAACAAATGATTTTTCAGGACAAGCTATCATTTCTTTTGCTTCGAACAATAAACCTGATATCGTTGTATTTGATACTTTAGATCAATTTAATATGATAGCTGAACAAAATGTTTTAATTGAAGACTGGACTCCGTATATTAGTCAAATGCCTAATGTGCAAAAATTAGTCGAAAGGAGCGATGCAGATAACCCCAACGGTGTTTCGATTTCCAAAAAGATGATGACAACTGAAGATGGAAAGTTGAAAGCCATTTGGACTATTCCTGATGCTCCGACTTGGAGTTTGAAAATTCGGGAAGATTGGGCAAATGAATATCGCGCAAGTACCGTAGCTGGTTCTAATTATCCGGCAGGGAATATTGCAACAAATGGCGGACCATGGCAACCAAAAACTCAGGAAGATTTACTACATTTTGCTCGCTGGATAAAAGCTAGCAAACCGAACGCTTATGCTTTTACATCAGCTGGTGGCGGTAATAGTTTAGGTACATTAGGAAACTGGTTACCATTAATGTGGGGACCTGTAGCAGAATTGCCATATGGTGCTTATATAAATGAAAATAGCGAAGTTGTCTTTCCTGTAACGGACGGAACTCATAAATTTATGTTGGAATACCTTAAAACATTATGTGATGAAAAATTAATTGATCCAAACTGGTATGTCCAAAACTGGTCCCAAAAGACTAAAACCCAACAAGGTTTAATTGGTATTGAATGGTATCCCGGAGCAATTACAACTGAAACAGAATCTTATAATGAAGCAGGTGATGGGAGCACTGTAAATTGGTGGAAAACTTATGATCTACCGGTGGCAGTGGGCTATGAAGGAAAAGGAGGATATATGCCTGTGGAAGGCTATGTCGGTAAAGTAATAACTGTCTCTAAAAAAGCGGCACTCGATGCCGGTAAGATGAGTGCTATAATAAAGTTTTTAAACGATGCGATAGTTTATTATGATGAAGATACCGATGGCTATATTCGTCCAATTGCTTATGAGGCCCTTCGTTGGGGCGTTGGTGTTGAAGAAGGATTGGAGTTTATAGATATTGAAGGCACAGATTATGTCTATATTAATACTAAATCAACCGGATCTAAACCCTATTATCGCGAAACAACAGCCGGTGCCGGTGCTTGGGATTGGGGAGCCTGGATATCTACTACTTATGACGGTGTAATTCAAGGTAATACTTCTGGAATAACCGATATTACTCGAAAGGTAATAGAACATAACGAAATCACAGCCGCTATGAAACAGAAAACTCAAATAGGTTCGATGTTGATTGAAGTGGATTCAACAAAAATAGCTGAAATACGGGCAAAACAAATCAATTATGAATATAACTTTGTTACTGGTGAAAATGTAAAAAGCTATAATGATTTTTATTATGATTGGTATAACCTTTGGGGCGGAAAACAATTACTTAGTGATTTTGAAAAAATATTTAAAGAATATGGATTAATAGATTAATTATGGTTAAGACCACTAGATATTCGGGAGGTAAATATGAAATGTAGAAAAACTTACTTTTTTATCCTTAGTCTTTTGATGATATTAAGCCTCCTTTTTTTTGAAAGAAATGTGTCCGCAACCTCTGAAACGACAGTTTCATATAATTTTGATAATACAGAAGAACTACTTGATTTTTCACCGTTTTTTGTTTCAAATGAAAGCGGAACTAACGGAAGTTTAGAACCTTTTTCAGATCGCTGGCGCGAAGAAAACAGTCAAGTCATTTCATCTAAATTGGCATCCGGAAACGGATCAACCGGAAATATAGCTTTCCTAACCTTAAATAAGTACCAATTTCAGAATTTTGAAGCAGAGATAGTGATGAATTTTGTCGGGGATGCTTCTTGGGGTTGGGGAGGTATTTCTTTCCGTCAAGAGAACGTAGGAAACGGATGGCGGGCAGATGGTTGTTTAGCTTTTGTACAAAAAGAAGGATATGCAACTCTCTGGGGCAGTGAAAAATTTGATGATACAGTTTTCGAAGGAAATAAACCGACCAATTTTAATAAAAGCACACCGTTTTTATTAAAGGTAAAGGTGTTGAATAACCGTGCAGATGTACAGGTTTCAAATCTAGACTCCTCTTTAATTTATAGCACAGTAACTAAAACATTTTCTAAAACTCAAGCGAATTATAGCGGTTTCATCTCTCTTGCAAGTATCGACAATTCCCATGCCTTTGATAGCTTAAAAATAACTGCTTTAAACAATGATGGTAATCCAACTTCACTAACACCTTATTCTACAGTTGAAAAAATCGAAATCAATTCCTCGGTTGGAACCTATTCAGTCGGCGAGGAAGTTACTTTAGAGACAAAAGTTACTCCAAGTAATATTCCTTTAGATTCATTAATCTGGGAAAGTAATGATCCTGAAGTGGTGATTGTAAAAGGTGGAAACCTAATTGCTATTAAAGAAGGTCATGCAACTATTAAAGCTTATTCACCGTTTAATATGGATATAAAGTCTGAAGTTAGTTTAATATTTACCGAACAAGATGAAAAACCAATGTCTTATATTTTTAATTCTGCATCTGTTTTAGAAGACTTTACAGCCAATTATGTACGTAATGATTCGGACCCATTAGCCGGAAATGAAGATTTTCAAAATCACTGGGAACTAACAGAAGACGGAACCGCCATTAGAACTAATTTAGATTCAATGGCTAATTCTGATGAAAATATTTCCTCGCTCTATTTAAAAGGCAAAACATTTTCAAACTTTGAAGCCACTTTAATTTATCGCAATCTTGATGATGAATACGGTTGGGTTGGTGTAAGTAGCGGCTCAATTTCAAAAACAAGTCGCTTTATGGATGATGGTCAAGGTTTATTTGTACAAAGGGAGGGAGTAGCGACTATTTGGGGTAATAAGATTGGTGGACCTTTTGAACAAAGCGCTCCAAAATATGATACTACCTCTTGGCATGCATTAAAAGTTCGAGTAGTGGGGAAAACTGTAAAGATGTATGTTGATGACTTAATCAATCCAGTTTTTATAAAAACATTAGAGATCAATCCGCAACCGGGAGAAATCGGCATATTTACATCGGGAAGAGCAAAATTTGAAATTAAAAGTTTTTCGGTGAAATACCTTTCCAACGAAGGCGATATTATTGATATCGAAGAAATCACTACTTTCAAAATTAATAACAAAATAACCAATGCTAATGTTGGTGATAAACTTTCTCTAGAAGTGTTTGTAGAACCGAGCAACTCAGTTGACAATACCTATTCGGTTTCTTCTACAAACGGAAATATCTGCTTTTATAATGGTGGCCGATTATTTTTTATCGGCGAAGGTGAAGTTACCATTAATGTAATAAGCAATTTTGATCAAACCTTAAATGATAGTATGACGATAAAAGTCACTGATAAATCTTCGAAAGAACCTATTTATTATTATATAGAGCCTACTCCTGAAGAAGATCAGGAAAAGGGTTGTAAATTTAATAGTATTACTCTCGCTATTCCTAGTTTAGTCGTAATTCTAGGTCTATTCTTTAATCGAAGGAGATCATAGGAGAAAATCATGAAAAAACACAATCTAATATTATTGACATTTATACTCCTTTTCGGAATCTTTGGATGTTCTAAAGGTAATAACTTACCCGAAAAAAAGGAATATGATATGAAAACTTACGATTTAAAAAAAATCAATTATGCTTTAAGTAAAACTGAACAAAAAATCAAATCTGAAGAGGTTAGCATATCCTTATACCCAATCAAAGAATTTCAAGTAGGAGAAACAGTTACTATAAATGCAAGATTAAATAATATTCTCCCAAATGATAATCCTTATTGTTATTTTATCACTGATTGGGGAGACGGGACATGGAGTTATAATGGGCCTTATATTAATTCGAATGAAAAACGCTCTACAGCTGAATTATCTCATTCTTATAAAGCCCCTGGCGATTATCAAATCAAAGTAGCTGCTATTGAATTAAAAACAGGAAAATTATATGGTTGGAGTAATCCAGAAGTATACACAATTTTTGGTTCTGCAATGGATGGGAAAATCATTAATAATTTATCTCCGATTGCCTCATCAAGTGAAGATGAAAGTAATTTGAAAAGTATAATTGATAATGATAGTTCAACATATTACCGAACTAAGGAAGCTTCAGATGCTGATGATGAACAATGGGTCGGACTCATTTTTGATGATCTGTATTCTTTAGACAAATTAGAAATTCAAATCCCTGATACCGAGGTAACCTTTCCTTCTAATATTGCAATTGAATACACAACCGATGAAGGAGTTACTTGGCAATCTCTTCCGAAATATTATTACTTATACGATTATAGTAAAGGAAGATATTCCCCAATTATGCGTTTTCCCAATCCAAAAGGTGCAACTTTAGATTTGCCATTAGATGGGATTGTTTGTAATGGAATCAGACTTACTGCCAAATTGTTTTTAATGGAACCAAGAGTTTTATCCGTTAGCGAAATGCGCGTCTATGGTAATAAATCACTCTTGCTTTATACAAGTCTTGGCGGAAGTTTTGATGGTGATTTAAATAATATGTGGACAATCTTCGGAAGCGCAAAAACAGAACCGATCGTCTATGGCTCCATAAACGGTGAGTCAACCAATCAATCTCCATTTAGAACCGGTATGGCAATGATAGCTTCAACTGAATGGTTAGAATGGAATGGTAAAAAGTTCATTTGGACTGATTATGATAAAGTTCAAGATGCTTATTTAGAGCAATTAATAAATGTCCGCTATGGGTCGGATGGCTGGAGTGAAGATAATGGTTATATCTATGCCACTGCTGACTCCCCTAAACATTTAGGTGAACAAAACCATTATACATATAATTCAATTTTCATTATTGCCGCAAGAGATTATCTCTTACAGGGAAACAATTTAAAAGTTTATCAAAACGGAGCTTTTATTGATTTCTTAGAAGCGGAAAACAGAATTGGTCAAACGATGGCCGATCGCTTAGAAAAAGCTATGAATTATATGTTAACGACTTTAGAAGGTAAAAGCGGTGTTTTAACAATCAATGACCCAGCTAATGATGGTACTCCATTCGGAAATGCAAGTAATTACTGGGATGCTCATCGTTCATTCGGTTATAAATCTGCTTATGAAAATACTCTTTTCTATGCTTCTTTGTTGGCTATGGCTGAAATCAAAGAATATCTCGGTAAAACTTCAGAAGCCGAGTACTATTACAACCTGGCTCGTATTTCGAAAGAAGAGTTTAATAAACTATTTTGGGATGAGACTAAAGGTCGTTACATTACTTCAGTTAACCGTCTTGGAGAAAGAATAGATTTCGGTATGACTTTTGTAAATTTCTATGCCATTCATTATGGTGTCGCGACAGAAGAAAGAGCTAAATTAATATATGATTGGCTGGATGGCAAAAGAATAATTCCTACCGATAGATCAAAGGGGAAAGATATTTACGGTGCTTTTGTTTACGCCCCCCGTTCAAACACCGTAGATGTCTCCTCAACAGGTTCGCCTTATTATTGGTGGGATCACGGTGGTGCTTTACCCCCTACTGAAGGAACCTTTGGAGGGTTTGACCATCAAATGCAAAATGGTGGAACAATATTCTATATTTCTCATTATGACGTAATGGGAAGACTTAAATCGACAGGTTCAGACGATGCTTTCAAACGTTTTAATTCAATTATGGAAGAGTTTCATAAAGATTCACTGAGAAGGAACTCCTATATGACTTTTGTACAAGATGGTTATCAAGGTGTTGGTGAATACCGAGAAGGTGTAGTGGGAGAATTCCCTGAAAGCGGTTTAGTACCTTTAACCTTTATTACCGGATTTTTAGGAATAAATACCAGCAGTGAAGGCTTAATAATTTCCCCAAAACTTCCTTCAAAAATCGAATATGCCGGTATTAGGGATTATAGCTTTGGAAGTCGTACTTATTCAATTCAAATAGTGAAAAATATTACTGATCCTGTAGTTCAATATACTGAAAATAAATATTTTCTTAGACTTCCGGCTGATAAAACTTATGTAATAACTTATGACAATCGCTTAATCGAAAAAACGAAATCATAGTTAATCGGCTTTTGTCTACAAAAACTCTAGAAGAAACAAATATTGAAAAGATTAGGAGTTGTAATGAGAAAAATTCATAAAAATGTTCCGGTTCTGTTTAAACCATATGCTTGGAAAGTGGTTGAGACAGAATTTTCAGAAGAAAATAATAAGAATAATGAAACCATTTTTACAATCGGAAATGGTTATCTTGGAGTAAGAGGGTTCTTTGAAGAAGGATTTTATGGTGACCTTGAATATACGGATCCGACAACAATGATTAATGGAATTTATGAGTATTTTGATTATCATCATATCTGGCAAAGACCTGGATTTCCAGGACGATATCATGCAATTATTAATCAAAGTAATCCTTTTGAAATTAAAATTCTAGTTGACGGAGAGCTTATTAAGATGTCGGGTCTTATAAAAGATTATGCTCGAACATTAGATATGAGAGACGGTACTCTTACCAGAGAATTTATTTATTTTACCAAAAAAAATAAAGAAGTGAAGATTTGTTTTCGTCGTTTTGCTTCTCAAGTTGATAAACATTTACTTTTGGGTCAAATATCTGTGCTAGTTAATCAAAATGCGGAAGTGAAAATAATTAGCCAGTTAAAGACCGCAGTAAGTTCAGGTTCAACAAAAGCCGAAATTGGCGGTGTAAATGACCAAGTTTTTGATTTTTTAAATTGTACACGTAATGAAGAAACAATGAGTGTTAATTATCAAACTAAAAGAAGTAATTTTGAAATAGTTTGCAGTATAAATGAAAAACTGAATCAATCCTCTATTTCGACATTTGAAGATCAAAATGGTTCCTTAAAAACAATTCATTCCATCAATCTTCCCGTAAAACAAGAATTAGTTTATGAACGCTTTATAGCTTTCGCAACAAATCGTGACTTCCCGGAATATCGAGAAGTTACAATTGAAAAGGTAAAACAAGCAGCAGCTAGAGGCTATAGTCGTTTAAAAAAAGAAACAGAAGAAGTTTGGGAAGAGTTTTGGAATCAAACAGATATTGAAATTGATGAAGATCTTCTTATTCAACAAGGTATCCGTTATTCCATTTTTCAGATTTATCAGTCCACCGGAAGGGATGGTATCACTAATATCTCGGCTAATGGTTTATCCGGTACCGGTTATAGCGGTCATACTTTTTGGGATACAGAAGTCTTTATGATGCCGATGTATCTTTATACAAATCCGGAAATCGCAAAAAAATTAATTTTATACCGTTATAATATTTTGTCAAAAGCAAAAGAAAGAGCCCAACAAATGGATGATCAAGGAGCACTCTTTAGTTGGAATTCTATTAACGGTGAGGAGTGCGGGCATGTTTTCGAGGCTGTTACCGCTCAATATCATATCAACAATGATGTGTTTTATGCCATTTATCGTTATTATCAAGCGACAAATGATGAAGGCTTTATGGTCGATTATTGTGCAGAAATCTTATTTGAAATCTCAAAGTGTATGGCTCATCGCGGAAGTTTTATTCCTAACAAAGATAATAAGTTTTGTATTAATGTAATTTGTGGACCTGACGAGTATAATCCGATTGTGGATAATAATATGTATACCAATCTCTTAACCCAAAAGCAATTGTATTTCACTTTGGAGATTGTAAAATTATTAGAAGAGAAATACCCTGAAAAGTATCATGAATTAAGAGAAAAATGTGAAGTTGATGATAACGAGATATTGCTTTGGAAAAGAGCGGCTGACAATATGTATATCCCTTATAGCAAAGAATTGGATATGTATATGCAAGACGATAACTTCATTTACAAAGATCCAATTGATGTTGAAAAGATTCCGCTGAATAAACTACCTTTGTTAACAAATCTTCATCCCTTGAACTTATGGAGATATCAAGTGTGTAAACAAGCTGATATCGTCTTACTAACTTTCATTTGCAGCGACTATTTTACTTTTGAAGAGAGAAAAAGGATTTTTGATTATTACGAACCAAAAACAATTCACGATAGTTCCCTTTCAGCAAGTATTCATTCAATAGTTGCTTGTGACATTGGTTATCTGGATGAAGCTTATGATTATTTAAAACAAGCTTCAAGAATGGATTTAGATAATGTTAATCGTAATACTTTCTTTGGTCTCCACGCTGCTTGCATGGGAGCTACTTGGATGATGATGGTTAATGGTTATGCCGGTTTGAGAATTTTTGATAATAAACTACACTTCAAACCATTTATTGATGAGAAGTGGAACTTTTACCGTTTCAAATTAAGATTCAGGGATAATTTACTTGAAGTAAAGGTTGATCAAAATCAAACTACTTATAAACTGCAAAAAGGCCAAAGTTTAGAAATTGAACACTGTGGTAAAAATATTAAAATTGATGGCGAGATATCAATTCCTCATAAGGAGAGATGAATGAAAAAAAATTACATTTTATATTTTATTCTTGGAACTTTGCTTTCAATCAGCCTAAATAAATTACATGTCAATGCAGGGGTGGGAGATATATATACTCAGGATTTTTCTAACCTTGAAAGCGTGAATGATGATTTTTCAGCTTATTATCTTTATACAATGGGCGGTCAAAGCGAAGAAATTCCAATAGAAAGTGATGCATCCTCAAATACACATTGGTATTTGGAGAACAACACCATTAAAAGAAAATCCTTAAATGATGATATTAACTTAAGTTTAGGAACAAATAGTTTTGCAATCTTAACTTTAGAAACTCAAACCTATGTGAATTTCGAATTAACAGTAGATTATAAAAATGGTGGTGACACTTACTTTTGGCCAGTTGTTGCATTTCGGCAAAGCGAAAAAGGGAAGTATTTCTTAGAGGATGGAGCTGGAGTATTTGTACAAAATGAAGGAATTATTACCCTTTGGGGTGGTGATGGTGTTGGTGGACCATTTGAATCTCCAAAGATTCCGGGCTATACGCAATCTGCAAATGAATGGCATACTTTAAAAATTGTCTTAAATGGGATTAATCTAGATGTTTATTTGGATGATATGACAGAAATAAGCTATTCCAGAACTTTATCTTCTAGATTTTTTAAAGAAGGATATATTTCCCTGATTTCAGTTAACAACAGTTCTTCCTTTAGAAACCTTAGAATTACTGAACTCCCAATATTACCAATTTCGGATAAACCTAATCAAGATTTAATTCCTGATGCTGATACTGATGATTCCTTAAACAATATTGGAACAAAAGTTAATGAGATTGATGAACTGGAAGGTTTAGAACAAAATAATGAAAGCAATGAGGAAAAGAGGGGTTGTACTTCAAGTGCTTATATTTCATTTTTAACCTTTCTTCCTTTGTTGTTTATTTTCTTTAGAGTGAGGAGAACCAGGTAACTCGAATAATAATTGTAATGAATTAAAACTGTTATAATAAAACATTTTGTCGGATTAAAATGAATACAATTTCTAATTTAGAAGTTTTCTTTGTAATGTACAAGAAACAAAAACTATATAAAAGGGAGATTTAAAGACATGAAAAAATTATTTGTCGGATTATTATCGTTGATTATCTTAATGGTAATTATTCCTTCAATTTCAATCAATGCTGATTCTAGTATTGATACAGAGATTCCACAAGTAAATGTAGCTTTAGATAAAGACGTTAGTTTTTATTCTATTGATGGTCAAACTGTCTTTTATCAAAGGCCGTTTGTAAATGCAACAGATCCTCTTCCTGATAATTTAATCACTAAGACTGTGGAAAAATACGATTATCTAAGATTTGATAACTCCGTATTTTTAGCTGAAACACCAACTGCATCCTCAACTGACGGTGTATCCAAATTAGGCTGGGTAGTTATTGATTTGGGTGAGGCTTATGTTTTTAATAGCGTTGGTTTTCAATTTTGGAATGATTGGAATTTTACTGATGTTGTTGTCCAAGTTGCAAATGATCCTGATTTTGAAAATTATTTAACAGTTTATAGCAACGATAACGATAACTCATTGGGGTTTGGGGTCGGTATTGGCGGAAGTTATAAAGATTACTATACTGATTTACAATTCTTTAACTTTAATGCTATTCAAGGACGTTATATTCGAGTAACAAATAATGCCAATAATTCTGGATATTCTTTATTTTCAAGAATAGAAGTTTATGGAACTAGTGTTGTTCTTAACCCAACAAAGCAAAACGAAGTTGCACCGGTATTCCCAAGTGTTTTAAGTGGAACGTATAGTACTAATTTTGATTTGGTTTTAACAAGTGCCTATCCAGAAGGAACTATTTATTATACAACCGACGGAACTTATCCGACCCTTTCATCTAATCTTTATGATGGGCCGATTAAAACTGAAAGTTTAGGGACTGATATTTTAATAAGAGCAATCGTTCATACAAATAATGTGACAAGTTTACCGGTTAATTTTATATACAAGGTAACTAATCCTGATGTTGGTAAAAACGTTGCCGCTGGTCTTACTCCAATTTTTAAGAGTCTTGATTTTACAAGCGAAGTAGAATTTAGCGGTTTTAATGGAGCTGCTAGTGATGCTGCCCTATTAACTGACGGTTCTTTTAATCCTTCAACTAGTTGTATTATAACTGATGAGGTTGCCTGGGCAGTCATTGATTTCGGTAAAGAATATTCAATCGGAAGTATCATTTACTCCGCTTGGCATGATTGGTATTTCAGTGATACAAAAATAGAATTAGCGCTAAGTTTTGATTTCTCTGATGCGGTAACGGTATTTTCAAACGATGGCGGAATTCAAAATGTTCCTAGTACCGGGAGCGAATATAGGCTTCCTACACCGGTTAAAGCCCGTTATCTTCGCGTTACTAATAATGCGAAAGGAGAAAACATGCAATCTGTGTTTACCGAAATTCAAGCCCTTGTTGGTGAAGTTGGACAAGTTTCACCAAATGTAAATATTGCTTATAAAAATGAATCAGTAAAAGCAATCGGCTTAGACGGTACTCAACTTTTAAGTAGAGGAAATAGCGCAAATTCTGCTAATGACGGAACACTCAAAGCAATCGTTGATGGCGATATATCTTCTTGGGGCGCAGTTGAGTTAATTGACTCTTTAGGTAATACAGTTCCTGGTTGGATTTATATAGATTTTGGTATTGACTGTTTCATTAATCAAGTTAATGTATCATTCTGGCATGACTGGTCATTCAAAGACATTGTAATTCAACTTTCAACATCGGAAGATTTTTCTACGGGAGTAACAACTGTTTTCAATAATGATTTAGATGATAGTTTAGGTTTGGGCATCCCTACAAGTTCACTTGATGCAGATATTCCTCATGACTGGGAATATATTTTAAACCATGGTGAATTAGGTAATACGACTGAGGGTAATGGTCTAGCCTGGCATTTTGAACCGGTTAAGGCAAGGTATATCCGGGTCATCAGCTCTGGAAACACAAGTGTCGGTAATTATTCCATTTATACAGAAATTCAAGCTATTACGGCACCGACCCCGATTATGGATATGGAAGAAGCTATTATAGAAGTAAGCGGTGTAGAACATGAACTTTTAGTTGCAAATGGCTCTAATCTTAATGATGTAATGGCATTGCTTCCAACCAGTTTAAATATAAAAGATAGTTTGAAGAATCAATATCAAGTTAATGGCTCTTGGTTAAGCCAAGACTATTCTAATGACATAGAAAACGGCGAAACAGCAGTCGGTGTTTATACATTTACTTTCGTTCCTAGTAGCGGATTGCCAGAAAATGTCGCTGATATCTATAAATTACTTGATGTGAAGGTGAGTGTTGATGAAGTCGCTGACATTACAGCTTTAGAAACTAGTATCAATATTGCTTCTGAAATAGATTTAAATCTTTATACTCTATCTTCGTTTTCTTTTTTAGAAGAAAAATTAAATTTAGCTCTTGAATTACGCGATGCTCGCTTAAAAACTCAAAGCGAAGTAGATGATGCAGTTTCTGTTTTAGAGCAAGCCCTAGAGGTTTTAGAACTTCGCGGTGATTTAACAGAGTTATCTGAAGTTTATAATTTAATAAAAGATAAAGATAGCAATCTTTATACAACCACATCTTTTACAGATTACCTAGTTTCTCTGACGGCAGCCGAAAATGCCCTCGCTCCAAACGGAAATAGTGATTTGAATCAAGTTGATGTTGACTTAATCAAATCAAATTTAGAGAATGCTAGCAATGATTTAGTAGTAAGAGCAACCGAAGCCGAATTGAGCGAAATTATCGATTTATATGCTGCAAAGAAAGCTTTATTAGACGATGTAGATCCGACTACCTATACATTTGTGAGCAGGGATAATTTGCTTGCAATATTGGAAGAAACAGTTAAATATGAAACTATGCAAATTTCAGAAACAAATTTGGCTCAAGAAACTTATCTAGCCGATTTAGCTCTCCTCGATTCTACTACCTTAATTGCCCGCGGTAACACAACAGATTTAAAAGCTTTATATGATAGTTATCTAGATGCTTATGGTATTAGTGAAGAAAGTAGTGGAGTTTATCTTTTATCTACTTGGGTTCTTTATCTAGATAAAATGGAAGTTTCAAAAGAAGTATTGTTTGTTGATGAGAACAATTCTGATTTGAACGGAAATGCAAATTTAAGTCAAACTGATGTAGATGAAGTTTTAGCGGAATTAAAAGCGGCAGTAGAAGGATTATTATTACACGGAGTTAAAACAAGTTTACGTGAATTATTAACATTAGCCGAGGCTGTAGTTGAAGCGGAATATACAACTTCAACTTATAGTGTTTTTAAGAATGCCCTTGATGCTGCAATGGTTGTAGATAACAAGGCAGACAATCTTACAACTCAAGCTGAAGTAAACGAAGTTTTTACCCCACTTGATAATGCTTATAAGGCATTAGTTAAGAGGGGCAATAAGTCTGAAATGATTTCTAAAATTGATCAATATAAAACAATTGTTTCTAGCGATTATACAGCATCCAGTTATAACGCCTTTAAAACTGCTTTTGATGAGGCTAAAGCTGTAAATGATAATATTGATGCTTTACAAGCTGAAATAGACGCTGCTCTTGAAGATTTAACAACAAAAGCTTCATCATTAGTTGCTTTAGGTAATAAGACAGAGTTATATAATACGATTTCTGAAGCAGAAGCGTTAAAAAAGGACGATTACAAAGCAGAAAACTGGGAAGATTTAATTGAAGCATTAGATTATGCGAAATCCGTTTCAGAAAGTAATGATGTTTCAGAAGAAGATGTTGAAGAAGCAAATACTTTATTAAAAGAAGCGATTGAATCGTTACAAAAGAAAAAGAAAGGTTGTCTTTCTACTACAATTATGCAAAGTGTTTTAACTGGTTTTTCCTTAATGTTCGCTTTATTTATTGTTAGAAGAAGGAGATTTTAATGATAGTTAATTTAAGGAAATTAATAGTTGTTATTTCCTTGATGATTAGTTTAAGTATCTTTGGTGTTGTTTATGTTAGTGCAGAAGAAACTGGAGAGGAAGATAAAAAAGTGTCAACATTTGATCAATTCTTGCTTGGAAGTTGGGTTTCTTTTTATGACCCGAAAACAACTTCATATGAAGAACAACTTGAAGATATTGCTGCATCAGGTATGAATTTAACTTTAATGCCTCGTAGAACTTCTCAAGGGATAGACTATTATCAAAATACACCTGAATTTTGGAATAATCTCGACTTGAAGATGAAAGAACTGAATAGTTATTATCTCTATCAAGGAGATAATATGTTGGATTTTAATTCTTCCTTTAATTTAGTAAAAGATCTAGAAAATGCTATAGGATATCATCTTAAAGACGAGCCTTCAGCCGCACAAATGCCGGCGTTAAGCGAATCCTTTTTAGAATTCTCTAACGGTGATAAGACTAGATTTCCATTTGTGAACTTATACCCAAACTATGCCGGTGCCAGTAATCTTGGAGGCTCATATCGTGATTATATCAACCTTTGGGTAAACAATGTTGGTGCAAATAATCTAGAATATCTATATTTTGACCATTATCCGTTTACTCAAACTGAAGCAGTTCGTTCATCTTATTTTTCAGATTTAGAAGTTATTCGTGATGTTGCTTATAATAACAAAAGAATGAAAACCGGTGGTTTTACTCAAATGGGTAGTTGGAATGGAATGACCAGACCAACAGTCGATATGGCTCGATGGAGCGTTTATTCCTTACTTACCTACGGATTAAAAAGTATATCTCACTTTAACTGGGTAGCTCCCGAATATGTTTCTACTGAAAATGGTGGCGAAGGAATGCGTGATTTTGTTTTATCATCCAGTGGCGAAGAAACAGATTTATATGAACCGATGCAAATACTTAACTGGCAAGTTCGTCAGTTAGGTCCTATCCTAATGGGATTAGATGTAAAACATGCTTATCACACAGCTAATGTTCCTAATGGAACTGAAGAATTACCGAGCAGTTTCATTCTTCAACCCGAAAATGATAATGATGACTTTATTTACTCGATTGCTTTTAGTAAAGATGATTCCGAAGTTTATTTATTGGTTTTTAATAAATCAATTGAAGGTGAAGGAAAAGATTATCAATTCAAGCTTGATCTTTCGACCGGGATTGAGGGACTGACATACTATAAACCGACCGAATTTTCTTCTACAACTTTACCTGATCCCAAAGATATTTCAACTTTAGAAAATCCGCAAGAAATCTATTATGATGTGAAAAGCGGAAAATTCACTTCCTTCTTTAAACCAGGGGAGATGAAAATATTTAAAGTTGAAGGCGATGATGTAAAAATATATGAAGATTTATCGGCTCCGGAAAGTTCTCATAAGAAGGGAACATATGTAGGTAGTCAAACAGTAAGTTTTAATACCGGTGATTTGGGAGCGAAAATCTACTATACGCTAGATGGTTCATTTCCGATAGTAGGATCTGCTAATACCTATCTTTACACCGACCCAATTATCGTCGGTAAAGACAAAGAATTTTCAACTGAAATCATCAGGGCTATTAGTATTCGAGGGGAAGAGTTAAGCGAAGTGACCGATGTTTATTTATACATTACTGACGCTTCAAAAAATATATCTCAAGGAATAATTCCCGAATTCAAGAGTCTTGATATGAATACAAACTTGAATTTTAAAGGTTTCAACGGGTCATCGGATAATATTAAGTACATAACGGATGGGTCCTTTGATCCCGAATCCAGCGTTATTTCTCTAATTGACGGTAATGGGAATAATGCGGTTGGTTGGTCAATCCTCGATTTGAAACAAGAATATACAATCGAGAAATTGGTGCTTTCGTTTTGGCATGATTGGACCTTTAATAATGTAAAAGTAGAAGCGGCAAAACAATCTGATTTTTCCGATGCAATCCCCTTATTTGAAGGTTCGTGGAAAAATGTTCCTTATGTCGGTACAGTTTTGAATGATTTTGAACCAATTAATGTTCGTTACATCAGAGTCACGAATAGTTCCGTAAATAATAGTGCTTCCGTTTTTACAGAAATACAAGTTTATTCCAATTATGAAGTCGGGCAAGATTTGATCTCAAAAATTAATAATTGGCAAGCTTTAGGCGGTAGTTCCTGGGATAATGACGGAAGAACAATTAACCTTAACGGAAATTTTAATACTCTTGATTGGGACCGAGCTTATGGTTTTACTGAAAAGAAATATAAAAACTTTATGCTTGATGCAACGATGAAATTTAATATATCTGATCCATCAGCTTGGGGATATGCCGGTTTCGGATTATACAGACCCAACATTAGTGATGTTCAGTCAAATTATAATCAAGGGTATTATATAGCTATTGAACCAAAAGGGCGGGCGTTAATTTGGAACGGTGCAAAACCAGAATTAGGACCTGAAGATGCAAATATTGCCAATTGGTCATTAAACAGCGAGTTTAATATTCGGATAATCTCGTATAATGATACTCTATCTCTTTCTGTTAATAATGTGCCAATTATGTTTGTTCAAAAAGAAAATCTAAATCGTGAAGCAGGTTATATTTCAATTCATGCAGGCCTAATACCGATAACCATTACTTCATTAAGAGTTTCAGAGCTAGATGAAAGTATGAGTTTTGATGAGACACAAAATGTTGTAAAAGAGGTAGTGAAGAAGAAAATTGCGGTTGAAAGATATGTTTCTAAAGCTGATGTAATCAGTCAATTAGGAAGCACTGTAACTGTTATTGATTCTAAAGGTCTTGAACATGAGATAGGAATAAATTGGGCAAGTAAAACATATGATCGGTCAAAAACTGGAACATTTAAGTTTATTGGTACTTTAAATAAAGAAGACTTATCTGAGATTAATTTGGTCAATCCATATCTTATAGAAGCAGAAGCTGATGTTTTTATCAAATCTGAAATTGATACAAGTGATGTCGAACATCTCCTAGAAATTGCTTACGCTTTAAATCAAACTGATTTTACTGTGGAAACATGGAACTATTTACAAATCAAAATAGAAGCTGCAGAAGCTATTCTAGAAGATGAATTTTTAGTTCAATCTGATATTAATGTAGGTATGTTTCAATTATATGATGCAATTTACGGATTGGAAAACATCTTGGATAAAACCGATCTTGTTAACAAAATTAAGGAGATAAAAGCAATTGAAGAAGGTGCTTATACAAATTATTCTTATCAAAAACTTCAAGAAGCAATCAAAAAAGCGGAAGAAGTACGTGATAACGTCTTAGCTTCATCCGCTGATATTGCCATTAGTTTAAATAATTTGAATAATGCGAAAAAAGCTTTGGAAACAAAAATAGAAGTTATTGAACCCCTTCCTGCCCCTGTTTTAGAAAAACCTGTTGCAAAAGGTTGTAAGAATAATTCGAGTTTCTTGTTTGTCTTTTTAAGCTTAGTATCGGCTTTTGGATTTTTGTTTTTTAGAAAAAAGTAAAGAATGGAAGAAATGATGTTAAAAGCAATAATCTTTGACTTAGATGGCGTAATTGTATCTACTGATAATTATCATTATCGGGCTTGGAAAATGATGGCCGATAAAGAAGGAATTTATTTTGACCGAGAGATTAATAATCGTTTAAGAGGGGTGTCGCGTTTAGAATCCTTAGAAATAATTCTTGAGTGCTCACCTAAAAACTATTCGGAATCTGAAAAACAAAATCTCATGGAATATAAAAATCAGGTTTATTTAAACTTGCTCGATGAGCTTTCCGAAAAAGACATTTTACCAGGAATACTGGATTTACTTAATTTTCTGAAAGAGAAAAAGTATCTAATGGCGATTGGTTCTTCAAGTAAAAATGCTAAGAAAATATTAAAGCAAATAGGTTTATTAAATTCATTTGATGCAATTGTTGATGGGAATGATATTGATAGGTCAAAACCTGCTCCCGATGTTTTCTTAATAGCAGCAAATAAAATGAATATTGAACCTTCAAAATGTGCCGTTATTGAAGATGCTTTTGCGGGAATTAAGGCAGCAAAAGCCGCCGGAATGCTTGCGATTGCGATTCATAATGCAGTAAAATATCAAGATGCTGACTTGTTTATTGAAGAACCAAATGATTTAATTCAATATTTTAATAAGTAATTAAAAAGAACCCTATAATATGTTGTGAAAATACAATATTATAGGTTCTTTTATTTTCAAACGAACTCCACTCAACAGATTTCATTTTCGATAAATGTCTTGAAAATGTATTAAATATATGATATAATTGAACCTGTGGAGGATAGATATGGCTGTCGATAAAACAAACAACACACCTTTTTATTTGCAGGTAAGAAATAAATTGAGGAAAAACATTGAAACCGGAGTTTGGAAAGAAGGAGAGCTGATTCCAAGTGAAAAGGAACTTTCCAAAGCCTACGGTGTCAGTCGGGTAACGATTCGAAATGCTATTTCCCAATTGGTTCAGCAGCAATATTTAGTTCGTCGTGCCGGATTTGGTACCATCGTCTACCAAAACAAATCGTCGCTTTTGAATTTTACGCTGGTACGTAGTTTTTCCAATGAAATGAAGGAAATGGGACTGCCATGCAAAACCCTGGAAATGGAATTCAATCTCATCCCGGCCGGGAATAAACTGGCATCCATCTTCAATATCAAACCCGATGACAATCTTTTTAATTTAAAAAGAATCAGAGGAACACAGGTTCCGATACTTTTTTCCGACACCTATTTACTACCAATTATGAAAAAACCGGAAAATCTGAGTGTTTTAGGCGAATCACTTTATCGCTATTTGGGAACGCAAAAGATATATTTTACCCATTTTGAAGAATATGTCAGTGCCGTCTCTGGGACCAAAGATATGAAAAACCTCCTCAAAGTATATGATGATACCCCGCTTTTGAAAAGGGTTCGTTATGCTTATGATGGCCAGGAAAAATTGATTGAATATACGGAAACATTTTATAATTCTGCTCTTTATGAATACCGAACGGAAATTATTTATCGCAAGCAATAGCTTGCTTTTGTGCGACAGGCAGTTATATTTGGCTAAAGCTTGCAGGAGCTTTAGCCTGTTTGCTTATTAAGAGCGGAGAATGGGGATACATTTGTATTAACCTATTTGCTACTACAGATATCTATAAGTGTGAACGAAATGATATTTGATTATAGAGGAGTCAGAGTACCTAAGTAGTTATAAGACTAAACTTATGATGAAGGGAAGCTAAGTAATTAGTTTCCCTATTTTTTTAATGTTTAAAAGGTATTAATAATTTCCTTAATGTAATAAAAATTGTATAAATGTATTAAAAATGTATTGAAATGTTATTTATTTCATGTTATACTAAAGACAGAAAACGCTTTTGGAAAGGAAAAATGAGATGAAAAAACTTCTCTTGGCTTGCTTATTTATGATATTTATTGTTCTTGGAGGTTGCGAAAAGAAAGAACCGGAAATCATAATCGAGGATAATGGTTACCGATTTAGCGACAGACTAGGACAAATGATACCGGTTATCAGTATTGAAGCCCCTAATTCTAAGGTTACGGGGAATATGGATAATTTTATTAACACTTCCAAACCGATTGAGGTAAATCCACTCTTTTTTCAGGATTCGTCACTAAAAACACATCGACTTATCCTTGGTTTTGACGGTGTTTATCCGCTTGCAGAAATGCAATTAACGCCCTATATCGGAAAGAAAGCACAGACCATAAATAAAATATCAATTGATATTTCTATGAACGGTAATAATTATGAGCGTCTATATACGGATGTTGAAGTTAAGCAGACGCAAAAAATTGATTTTGGCAGTCGCATGGTTAAATTCATCAAAATCGTTTTCCCCGCCGATCAAAATCGCTACGGACTACAGGATCTTCGCTTCACTTTGGCCGACGGTGTAATTGTCCGAGAAAATAAAGAATGGACCTCGGTTTTTCATCGCTACGAATATTGGACCGGTGCCGACGGTATTTATTCTTTTAATCTTACTGACGGAAATGATGCCCCCGGAGCCCCAACCAATACCACCGGTTTTATATTCAGCGATACCTATGTCGGTGATGTAGCGATGTATAACAATCTGCGCCAAAGCATGGAAATAATAAATAATAGCTTGGGCTATTATGACCACAGCAAAAGTGTCGCTGAAGGGATAAGTTTTGATTATCCCGAAGCAAACGGTAAAGCCCGAAGTGTCTTCTTGCCTGATGCTTATATCGGTTCCAGAGGGAGAAATCTTCTCGACGGTAACGGCCTATCTTTAAGTCAAAATAAGAATGCTAAATTGACCAATAATCCGGAAGGAACAATGTGGCTTACCGAGGTGAGCGACCAGATGAATCTAACGGTTGATCTTTTTAAAAGCTATGATTTGGATGCCATCTACCTTTGGAATTATAATGCTAATCCCGATTACGGTGTGAAGAGTTTTGATGTGGCATATAGTGAGGATGGTCAAAACTGGACCTATGACGCCTCTTACAATTTAAATAAGGCTCTTGGTAGCCATAGTGAAGCCTATCATTTGGAAATACCGTTGAGAAATCTTACAGCGCGTTATTTACGTTTTAATATTACTTCAACATACAGTTCGGAAAAGGCCGGACTCGGTAAAATGATGATTTTTGGTGATGAAGGGCGTTTCCTTTTCGGGAAAGTCACTGCCAACAGTGAAATTACGGAAAAAATCGGTGAAGAAGTTGATGCCCGTCTTTGGCTTCAAGACGGTATTGTCCTGAACAATTACCTCTATCTCTTTCCAATTTTAATCAAAGACGAAGCCGATTTCTTCAATGTCTTCAATGTCAGCATGATTAAAGTTCCGATTGTTGAAGAAAGTTTAGATTATGATGCCAGCATTTACCTAAGTACGCCCTTAGAGGTTAATACCAATGATGGGGGGAAACTCTTTTTTGGAACCGGACTGATGAACAATGTCCTTAATGACGGCTATGTTTATATTTATGGTTATAAGGACCTTAACGGTCGTCATTTAATCGTTGCTAGGTCGAGACCGGAAGATTTTGAGAATTTCAATTCTTGGACCTATTTTAACGGTGAAACTTTTGCTTCTGACATCAATGCCTGCGCGCCGTTAATCGAAGGAGTTTCGGCGGAACTGTCGGTTTCCTACATTGGCGAGGGAAGATTTGCGGGTAAGTATATGTTGGTCGTTATGGAAGATACCTCAAGCGGTAAGATATCTTATTCTTTAAGCGATACTCCTTATGGTAATTTTAGCGACTTTCAGCCGCTCTATGAAACTTGGGAAACCAATTATTTTAATAAAGATGTTTACACTTACAACGCTAAGATGCATCCGCATTTAAGCACCCCCGACAATCTATTTATCACTTACAATGTAAATTCCTATACCGTTCGGGGTGGACAGGACGGTCGCATTTGTTATCCGCGGGTAATCAATGTAATCAGTGTTAAAAAGTGAAAAGGAGAAAATATGAAACAAGGGACAGTTTTGAAGGAAATTCAGCTTAAAAAAGGGCGAAATGTAGTAACTTTGGACGGTATTTATCCGCTTACGGAAATAAAATCTCCCCTATTTAAAAGTGTGAACTATTTCATCAATGATCATTGCTCGGAAATTCATAAAGAAACCATTTATGCCAATAAAATCGTAATTGAGGCTGAAGATGAAGGCCTTTGCCGGGTGATTCTCGGTAAAGGTTATTATGCCCAACCGGATTTGAGGTGGACGGATATGATGCTTCAAAATCGTGGTTGGATGGGGGGCGACGGTATTTATTCTTTTAATCTCGAAAATGGGAATGATGCCTTTGATCAAGATAAAATCGCCCAAACCCTCTTTGTTTTTGGGGATACATTTGTTGGTCGCGGCGATCTCCAATCGAAGAAAAGACTTGAACCTTTATTAATGATCAACAATACTCTGGCTTATTATCAGGAGGGTATGGAAAAACTGCTTTTTGAACACCGAGTCGGAGAAGACGGTTCCATTCAATCGATATTTTCCTTAGCATCGAAGTATGACCGGAAGGGAACCATTGCCTCCAATCTGACAAACTATGACCGTTTAAAAGCCGATGACGGGTGGTTGAGCGGTTTTCATCCCCTAAAAGTTGAAATCATTTTTGATCTTTTCTGCTCCCGAAGAATTACCCATATCGACGTTTATAATTACTATGTAATAGATAGCCCCGTACTTCAGGACCGCGGAATTAGCAAATTTGATCTTTTTACTTCGGATGATAAACTTAACTGGACCAAGCTGGGGACTTTCGAAATGGAAAAAAGCAATGAAACTACATATTCACGTTTCAAACTTCTCACTAAGGGACGTTATTTCAAAATGGAAATAGATCCTGCATCCACTAATATAGAAGGTTTATGCGGTTTAAATAAAGTTAAATTCTATAATAATACGCAACTTTACCGCGATGTTGAAGCAAAAGCAAATACCAATCTTTTGAACGAACCCGAGCATTCCTGGTTATGGCTTCAAGACGGAGTGGTTCTAAATGATCATCTTTATTTGTTTCCGATGGTGATTAATTCCGATTTGAGTCAACCGGAGGGTATGCAATTCTGTGTCAAGAATGTTGTCATGATTAAGGTGCCGATTAAAAACGGCCGTTTAGAGCTGGATCTGGCAACGCAAAAGTATGCCCCGTTGTTGGTGGAAAAAGCAGGCAGTCAATGGCTCTTCGGAGGTAGTATTTTCGCCAATACAAAAGCAGCCGGAGCTTTGAATCCCGATGGTTATATCTATATCTACGGATACAAGACAACAGGTTTTTCGAAGGAATTAATCCTTGCCCGGGTTAAGGCAGAAAACTTTACCTATTTTGATGATTGGACTTATTTTGATGGCTCTGATTGGCAAGCGGATATTTTTCAGGCAACCCCTCTTTTACCTCATATTTCCTGTGAACATTCCGTTTCCGAACTTAAAAAAGGACATAATAAAGGTCAATTTATCGCTGTTTTTAGTTATGATGTCTCGACCCCGCAAATTTATTTCAGTCTTGCCCCCCATCCTTGGGGTCCATTCTCCAAAGGGCAAAAACTTTATCATTGTCCGGATAATGAGATTTATAAATCCACAACTTATTCCTATAATGCTAAAGCACATCCCCATCTCTCCGAAAGCACTTCCATCCTCGCTTCCTATAATGTCAATACTTATTCCCTGGATCACAACCTTTCCAATTATGAAGTATATCGTCCGCGTTTTATCCGGATAATTGATACAGTTGATGATTAAAGTCCAACCCGCATATGAAGCTACCAAAGCCTTTATCCGTAAAGAAGGATGGACGGGTGCGGATGGGGTCTATCAACATCGAATTGGACCGAATGTTTACTGGTATTTTAGTGATACCTTTATCGGGTCGGTAGAAAACGGTAGCCGAATTCCCGGTTATCGGATGGTACACCATTCCTTTGGAGTCGCTCCCTTAAAGAATCCCTTTCAAATAAATTTCATTTGGCCGGATGAAGAGTGCATCTTTCGGGGTATAGAGGAAGGTTACCACTGGTTATTGGACGGAATTCAATTCGAACAGGATTTTTATCTTTGTGCTTTTCGAATTGTCGGCTTTGATCAGAATTTTGAGGTTGTAGGAGTTGATGTTTTCCAAATCCCGATTCAAAATAACAAGCTTCTTTTACGTGATTATCGTCAAATTGCTTTAAATCAAGAAGTAAGAATCGGAGGAAGCCGCTTCAGTTTCGGAATCTCCATTCTTGATCAAAGGATGAAAGACGGTTACATCTACGTATTTGGTGTCGACCATGAGAAAGAAAAACATATGGTCGTCTATAAGACAAAGAATTTCCTTGACGAAAAAGAGCGTCTTTATCTTGGTTCATACGGTTGGGAGCAAAACCCGCAGTCCTTGAAATCACTTGCTTCTCCCGTTGCCAATGAATTTAAAGTCATCTATGCCGGCGGGAATTATCATTTGGTTTTTAGTCCCGGAGGTATCAGTGAACGCATCATTTATGCCAACACTGCCGATATCGAACTTGGTTTTTATGATCAAAAACTGATTTATCGAACACCGGAATATGATCAAAACCGGGGTATTATCAGTTACAATGCTAAACTTCAGGTTGTGGGTGACGATTGGTATATTTCTTACCATGTCAACACCTTCAATAACGAAGATCATGTTGATGCTGATATTTATCACCCTCGCTTTCTGAAAATAATTATGAGGTATTGAAAATGAAAATCGTCAAAAAAAAGCTTACCAAAAAGCAAAGAAATTTAATTAAGAATATCATTTTGCATACGATATTAATTGTTTTAAGTTTTTGCTTTGTTTTCCCCTTTTTATGGATGCTTTTTACGGCATTAAAAACACCGCAAGAATTATTGAAGGGAACCGCCGTCTTTTTCCCGGAGGAACCGCAATGGGAAAATTTTGTGAAGGCCATAACCTCGATCCCCTTTTTTAAATATCTAAAAAACAGTCTGCTAATCGTTGTCTTGGTCATAATCGGAACTCTTTTTTCCTCCACCACCGCAGCCTATGCCTTTGCCAGATTGCGTTGGAAGGGCAGAGACAAATGGTTTATCATCATGTTAGCAACGATGATGATTCCGATTCAGGTAATTTTAATTCCTACCTATGTTATGTATGCAAAAATCGGTTGGTTGGGTACACGTATTCCATTAATTCTTCCGGCTTTCTTCGGTGGCGGTGCGGTTTTTTATATCTTCCTTTTGCGTCAGTTCTTTAAAGGTATTCCCAAAGAACTGTCGGAAAGCGCGATGATGGACGGAGCCGGTCATTTACAGATCTTTTTGAAGATTATGCTCCCCCTTTCCAAACCGGCAATCATCACTGTTGCCCTCTTTACATTTATGGCAACCTGGAACGATTACTTCGGGCCGCTGATTTACCTCAGCAATCCCGATCATTGGACCTTGGCTTTGGGTCTCAGAGCTTTTCAAATGCAGTTCGGCGGCCGCTATGAACTGATGATGGCGGCTTCAATCTTAATTATGCTACCAACCCTGTTGATTTTCTTCTTCACGCAGAAGACCTTTGTACAGGGAATCACATTTACCGGAATTAAAGGATAAAGGAGGAAAAGTCATGAAAAAATTATTAGTTTTACTCTTGCTTGTTTTTGCGGGCTTTAATCTAATCGCTTGTACTGATGAGTCCGAAGGAAAAATTGTCGTTGAATTCTGGCATATGGCACCGATTGGCAGTGATGCCTATACGCCCATGAAGGCCATCATCAATAAATTCAATCGCAGTCAGGATGTTTATTATGTAAAGGAAACTGGTTTCTCTTTTTGGGATTACTGGGATAAAATCGATATAGCTGTTTCTTCAAGAACTGCCCCCGATTTGGGCTTGAATACGGTTGATGATGTACCTGTCCGAGCCAGTGCCGGTGTTCTCCACAATGTCAGTGAACTGCTGGAAGCTGATACTTCCGAGAACAAATTTAATCTTGAAGATTTCTATCCCAACCAATTGGAGTTTGCAACTTACGATGATGATCTTTATGCCATGCCTTTCTCAGCAACTACCCGGGCATTATATTACAATAAGGAGATGTTTAGAGCCGCCGGACTGACTGAAAAAGATGTCCCTAATACCTGGTCGGAACTGACGAAAATTGCCGAACAATTGACAATTATCAAAGACGGAGATATCGTTCAATTGGGTTTTGAACCAACTTATGGGGCAGCCACTTATCACGGCTGGCTTTGGATGACGGGTTTGGATTTCTTTGATGAAAACCAATTGCCTACTTTAAATACGGAAAAACACACTGAAGTGTTAAATTGGATTTATAACTTTAATAGCCAAGTTTCTCGCGATACCCTCACGGCTTTCGGCGAAGCCAATCAAATGTTGGGTATTAACCCCTTTGCTTCGGAAAGAGTAGCAATGATTGTTGACGTTGACGGTCTTTACTCGATTATTAAAAACGCTCAAGCTACTTTTGATTATGGTGTCGCTCCGATTCCGATTCCCGATGAGAACGGTGTTCAGGTTAACTGGGGGAGTGGTTTTTCCATCGAAATGTATAATAACGGAACCGGAAATCTTCAAAAAAGGGCCGGGGCCTGGGAATTCTTGAAATATCTTTTTGAAAACGATACGCAAATCGAACTGGCTGAGGCCAACGGTTGGTTTATGAGCAATAAACCGGCCATGGAAGAATTCGTGGAAGGAAATGAAATTTTGGAAGCCTTATTGGCACAGGTTGATTATGCCGTCGATAAGGCCTACATCCCCTATGCTCCTTCGTGGCACGGAAACGATTGGCAACCATTTTATGATGCTTTTTTGTCCGGAGATAAGACGGCAGCGCAAACCTTAGCTGATGCTAGAGCTCATTATCTCCAAAAGAAAGAGAATTATGAAGCTATCAATGGTTAAAAAGGAAAAAAACAAGAAGAATATTGGCCTGAATCAACTTCGAAAACGCGAAAACATCGCCGGATATCTCTTTGCCTCCCCTTGGCTTTTAGGATTGATTGTCCTAGGCGGATTTCCGATTCTGGCTTCTCTTTTTCTTAGTTTCACTTCTTACAATATGGTCGCGGCTCCAAAATTCGTCGGTTTTGAGAATTACCGTATTCTCTTTACCAACGACGATATCTTTTGGAAAAGTCTGGGTAATACCCTTTATCATGTCGCCATTGCCGTTCCTTTAGGAATAATTTCCGGCATCCTTTTAGCTCTGCTGTTAAATTCCAAAATAAAAGGAATGAGTATTTACCGAACTCTGTTTTACCTCCCCAATGTTGTCAGTATCGTGGCGATGACGCTGCTGTGGATGTGGCTTTTTCAGCCCAATTTCGGTTTAATCAACGAAATATTAGATCCGGTATATAAATTATTTAAGATGAAACCATTAAGATGGCATATGGATCAGGATTTATCGAAACTGACTTTGATTTTGATGGGTCTATGGACGGCCGGAGGTTCCATGGTCATTTATTTGGCTCAGCTTCAGGATATTCCCAAAACCCTTTATGAAAGCGCCGAACTTGACGGTGCCGGATGGTTTCGGAAAACCATCAGTATCACTTTGCCCTTGATGACCCCCTCCATCTTTTTAAATTTCATAACCGGTATAATCGGTGGTTTTCAGGTTTTCACCATTGCCTATATTATGACTAATGGCGGACCGAATCGTTCAACTTATTACTACTCGTATTATCTTTTTGATAAGATGAAAGAAGACCAAAATATGGGTATGGCCAGTGCCATGGCTAAAGTATTCGCTGGTGATACCGCCATGTACGTAACCACAGAAGCAGTACAAATTTTAGGCGGATATGGTTACAGCCGCGAATACAC
>CALEGD010000105.1 GCA_937877075.1 uncultured Acholeplasmatales bacterium | reverse complement strand
GTGATTTAAAACTACTGATTGCGGTGGGGCTAATCTTGGGATGGCAACTTCAGCTACTCGGTCTTGTCATCGGTTCAATATGTGGAGTAATCATTGAACTTCCATTAAGAATTTATAAAAAGAAAAGTTTGAAAGGAGTTCTCCCTTTCGGACCCTATCTTGTTATTGGTTATACAATCACATTATTTTACGGTTTACAACTTATTGAATGGTATTTATCATTTTTCCAATTATTTGAGGGGTAATATGGCAAGGTTTCGTTATAAAGCAAAGAATTTAGATAATAAGGTAATCAAGGGTGTAATATTTGCCCAGGATGAGGATGAACTTCGTCAGATTATCAATAATCAAAACTATTTTTTAGTAACTTCAAGGAAGATTCCGGAAAGTTCACAGTTTTTTGGTTTCTTAGAAAGAGTCGGTCCCGATGTACTTGCCGTTTTTTGCCGTGAGTTTGCAATTATGATTTCTGCCGGGATAACGATTACAAAAAGCATTGAAACTTTAAAAGAAAGTACTAAAAATCGGAAATTAAAGGATATACTTGAAGAAGTTTATATTGAAATTTTGAAGGGGAAGATGTTGTCTCAGTCTTTTGGAAAATATCCAAAGACCTTCCCGCCCTTCTTTAGAAATATGATTCATATCGGTGAAATCAGCGGACGTTTGGACCAAGTTTTACCTAAACTTGCCGACTATTATGAAAATGACAATAAGATTAAAAAGAAAGTCAAATCTTCAATGGCTTATCCGCTCTTTTTGATCTTTCTTAGTATAGGTGTTGTAACAATCTTGTCTCTCTTCATTATTCCGATCTTTGCGGAACTTTTTGCTTCGTTTAATGCGGAACTACCGGAAATAACCAGAATATCAGTGGCTTTCTCTAATTTCTTAAAGTTGAATTTCGGATTAATTGTCTTTGGTATCTTCTTGATTTTACTGCTTTTTAAGTTTTTAAAGCAATTACCAAAAATCAGGTTAATGCTTGATCGGCTTAAACTTAATCTACCGATTATCAAAAATGTAAGCATAGCACAGATGACAGCTCGTTTTACCAGCGGCTTTTCAACATTACTTAAAAGTGGCATTCCGATCGTTGAAGCGATTGGAACAATGGGAAAATTGCTTGGTAATAAAGCAGTAGAAGAGAAATTTCAGATTGCAACCAGCGAGATAAAACGTGGTCAAGGGATTGCAAAATCGATTAAAACAATAAACCTTTTCCCCGACATCTTGATTCAAATGCTGATTGTTGGAGAACAAACCGCTGAGCTAGAACAAGTCCTAGATAAAACCTCCGGTTATTTTGAAGAAAACGTTAATACATCGATTAAAAGAATGGTGAGTGTAATTGAACCGTTAATGACAATTATTGTTGGGTTTTTGGTTTTATTCGTCATCATTTCAGTTTTTATTCCGATGTTGGATTTATTGAACTCAATTGATCAGATTGGATGAGGGTGGTAATATGACCGAACAAACAAATAAGAAATTATTTAAACTATATATTAAAAATAATCTTCTAAAAAGCAAAGAATTAAACGAGGTTATAGGAGAAATAGAGGGTAAAAATAAAAGGCTCGATTTAGAACTATTGAACCGAGGACTTGTAAATGAAGAGGATAATGCCCAGATTTATGCCCAATTCTTTAATCTTGAATATGTAAATCTGGAGAATATTAATTATAATCCTGCGGTTGTAGAAATGGTGTCATCCGAATTTGCCTCAAAATATTCTATTATCCCCTTATTCATCTATGAAGGAATTACCTTTATAGCCGTCTCGGACCCTTTCGCCTATAATAATCTGAAAAAGATTAATAGTTTTATTAGAGGCGATTATAAACTTGTGGTCACAACCAGAACTAAGATTGAGGAATTACAGGAACAGGTTTTTGCGAAACTGTCTACCGAAACTGCCATCAAACAATTTGTTGATCAGGATTTAAATCGTGACCAAAGATATACAAGTGATCTTGAACAAGCGGAAATCAAGAACGCTCCGGCAGTAAAACTAGTCGAGTCTTTGATTAATGAAGCAATTGTCTTAAATGCTAGTGATGTCCATGTTGAACCGTTTGAGAAATTTGTCCGAGTAAGATACCGGATTGACGGTGTCCTTTATGAAACCTCACGTTTTGATATCAATCTCTTTTCCGCCGTTTCTACAAGACTAAAAATTATTGCCGGATTAAATATTGCTGAGAAAAGATCACCACAAGACGGAAGAATCCGCTTGAAGATTAAGGATGTTCATTACGATTTCCGTGTTTCTACAATCCCGACAGTCTACGGTGAGAAGTTAGTCATTCGAATACTTGATACAACCGCCTTCACTTTTACGCGCGAACAAATTGGTTTTCGTCCGGAAGACAATAAAATCCTGGATAAAATTCTTTCTTCACCTCACGGGATTATACTTTTAACCGGACCGACCGGTTGCGGGAAGACAACAACTCTTTATACTTTTATTAAAGAACTTAATTCCGACAGTTCAAAAAATATTATTACTGTTGAAGATCCGGTTGAATACACCATAGACGGTGTAAACCAAGTCCAAGTAAATCCCAAGGCTAATGTTACCTTTGCGAATGCTCTGCGCAGTATTTTAAGACAAGACCCGAATATTATTATGATCGGTGAAATCCGCGACGAAGAGACCGCAGAAATCGGTATTCGTTCCGCAATCACCGGACACTTAGTCTTTTCGACCCTTCATACCAATGATGCGATCGGAGCTATTACTCGTTTGATTGATATGAAAGTTCAGCCTTATTTTGTAGCCGATGCCATTGTCGGAGTAATTGCCCAAAGGTTAGTTAGAATTCTTTGTGAGCATTGTAAGAAAGAAGAACTAACAAATGAAGCGGAAATGAAAATTCTTGGTTTAATCAAACCACAGAAGATATATCGTCCGGTCGGTTGCCCGGCTTGTAAATATACCGGATACAAGGGGCGAACGGCAGTTTGTGAGATCTTCGAAATGAATACTGAGATTAAGGAAATTATTCAACGCAATCCTACCACCGAAAGAATTAGAAAATTAGCGATTAAAAACGGTATGATTGAACTTTCGGAAGTCGGTAAGAAAAAGGTCTTGGAGGGAATAACTTCCGTTTTCGAACTTCTGACAATTATCTCTGAAAACGAATGATCATTTTAACACCATAAAAACTTTGTAATGGTGTTTTTTTTTTGAAAGGATTATATAAAATCTGTTTTTAAACACCTTCTCCGAAACCTTGAAACATGGTATAATATACTAAAGATTAATTCTGATAAATAACTATCTTTTTTTCTGCATATATAGTATTGGTGATAATAATGAAGAAATTTTTTGGAACTGACGGAATAAGAGGCAAAGCCTATGAATTTTTGACACCCGAACTTGCATACCAAGTAGGGCTTTCTTTACAACTACTTAGATGCAAGGAATTAATCATCGGTAGGGATACCAGAGAATCGGGCAAGATGCTTTCCTTAGAAATAGAAAAAGGAGCGACTGAAGCCGGAATCAAAGTGAGAAATGCTGGAATTGTTTCGACGCCGATGCTATCCTATCTTTCAAAACGAAAGAATACACTTGGAGTTATGATTACCGGAAGTCATAATCCCTATCATGATAACGGAATTAAAGTTTTTAAATATGGAAAGAAACTATCTGAGAAAGAAGAAGAAGAAATTGAGGCGGTTTTAAACGGAATCAAAGTAGTTAATCCGGAAGTAAAAGCGGAATTAGAAGCTCTTGATGATGCTTTTTCGCTTTATCTTGAACTTTACCAAGAGTTATTTAATCCGACGAATCTCAAGATTGGACTTGATCTGGCGAACGGTGCAACTTATGAGATTGGAAAAAAGATCTTCCAAAACTTAAATCCTAACATCAAGGTAATCGCCGACCAACCCGATGGTAAAAACATCAATCAAGATTGTGGCTCAACACGCCCGGAAAGTTTAATCAACTTAGTTTTAGAAAATGCTCTTGACCTTGGTTTTGCTTTTGACGGTGACGGTGACCGACTTTTAGTAGTCAATCATGACGGACGCATTTTTGACGGTGACCACTTGATTTATGTTTATGCAAATTATCTAAAAGAAAAAGGACTCTTGCCCGGTAATACGGTTGTTCTGACAAAGATGAGTAATTTAGGTATTATCAAAGCTTTAAAAGCCAAAGGTATTAATGTTCTTTTGACTGATGTCGGTGACAAATATGTCTTTAAAGCCCTTGAAGAATATGATTATGTTCTTGGTGGTGAAGCCTCCGGACATATTATCAATCTAAACCTACTTGATACCGGAGACGGGGTTTTGAATGCCGTCTATTTGATTAAAATCTTAGAAGAATCCAGTCTAAGTCTAGAAGAAATTGTACAAGAGGTTAAGATGTATCCGGAACGGACCTATAATCTTAAAGATGTTGATAAGGGGATATTAAAGAATCCTTATGTTCTAAAGAGAATTGAAGCGATAAAAGCGGAACTGGGCGATAATGGAAAAGTTTTAGTTCGTCCTTCCGGAACCGAACCGGTAATCAGGGTTACGGTCAGCGCCGAAAACTCAACAGAAGTTGATTATTTCATTGATGATATCGTTCTGCTTTTGAAAAATACAGATTTGGGGGAAATATGAACTATGCCATAATCCTTGCTGCCGGCAAGGGTACAAGAATGAAAACGGAAATGCCGCAATGTGCTTATCCTTTGATTAGAAAACCAATGGTTGCCTATGTGGTTGAGAATGTCATGAATAGCGGTTTTGATGAAGTTATCACCGTTATCGGTTATAAACGGAATGTCATTATGGATATTCTTGGTGAAAATGTTCGTTATGCCCTTCAGGAAGAACAGCTCGGGACCGGGCATGCGGTGCTAGCGGCGGAAGATTTAATTACTGATTTGGAGGGCGACTCCATCATCCTTTCTGGCAATATGCCTTTGCTTGATTCGGAAATCATCACAAAAGCCTTCCAGGATCATAAAAACCGACGCCATGACCTAACGGTACTGACAACTATGATTGATAATCCGAAAGGATATGGCCGGATCATCCGCAATGAATCGGGATTTTATCTTGAGGAGATTGTAGAAGAGGATGAAGCAACAACCTTACAAAAGGGAATCAATGAAGTCAATACCGGAGTGTATATTGTCAAGAATGAATTTCTCTTTTCGTCTTTACGGGAAATTACAAACGACAATGCTCGGAAAGAATATTATTTAACCGATATCGTAAAGGTGATGCAAAGACAAAATCATGTCATCGGCTCTTTTAGTATAAAAGAATCTATCAAAGCTTCCAGCATAAATGATCTTTATACACTAAGTATTGTAGAAGCGAAGCTAAGACATGATATAAACAGGGAACATATGTTGAACGGGGTGGCGATGATTAACCCCGAGACCATTACCATCGGTCATAATGTTTTGATTGAAGAGAATGTTGTTATTCATCCTAATACCTATATTACCGGTAATTCAATTATCAAAAAAGGGGCGATTATCGGCCCAAATACGGAAATCCATCAAAGTGTTATTGGTGAAAGAGTTCGCTGTCGTCATTCTCTAATTTATAATTCAATCGTTCATGAAGAATCGACCGTCGGACCATTTGCCCATCTTAGAGACGGTGCTCATATTGGTCCGAGGAACAGAATCGGAAATTTTGTAGAAGTGAAGAAGTCGACAACCGGTTCAAACACTAAGGCTTCACATTTAGCTTATATCGGTGATACCACCTGCGGGTCGAATGTAAACTTTGGATGTGGTTCAATTACTGTCAATTATGACGGAAAAGAAAAGTTTCAGACCTTCATTGGTGATGATGTCTTTATCGGTTGTAATGTAAATATGATTGCACCAATTAGAATTGAAGATAATGCTTTTATTGCTGCAGGATCAACGCTTAATAAAAATGTTCCAAAACATTCCTTGGCTATTGCTAGAGCTTATCAAGTAAATAAAGAAAATTACTTAAGAGAACATGATATTCATAAACGAAAAGAAGATAAATAGAAGATTTTTTGTCTTCTATTTTTCCTTTTATGATTAATAATAAAATAATAGTTAGATATTTCCATATTTTTCTTGAGTTTTTGTAAAATAATGTTATAATTTATTTGAAGGGAGATAATATCTAAAACGGAAGACTGAATATTTTTGAAGAAATACTTAATATTAAGATATTATCTCAATTAAAATAAGGAATTAGTGGACAGGGATGAACAAAAACCACTTCAACAATCCACATATCAGAAGACCTTTTTCTTCTATCTTCATTTGTCTCTGCACTAATTTCTGTTAGGGATTTTTTGTTATTATGAGCAATCTATTGTTTATGATAAACAAATATATATTTCAATTTAGATGAGGGATAATCTATTAAGGTTATAAATTGATAAGGAGGAGCAAATATGACCGAAACATTGAAAAGAAAAAAAGGGTTTACCTTGACGGAGTTGATTGTAGTTATTGCAATCATCGGGATTTTAGCAGCGGTATTGGTCCCATCACTTGGGGGCTATATTAAGAAAGCGAGACAAAATTCAGACTTGCAAGAGGCAGCCATTGTTGGCGAGATCTATGAAAACTGGAAATTGAGTGGTGAAAATCTACCAACAGATGAAAATGATGCTACGACTCAGTTTTTAGCGTACTATTTAAGTCTTGAAACAGGCCAAGACCTAGTTGAGGATGTCGATTTTGTTCTTGAAGGAGTCGCTGTAGGCAACATCTTTGGAACTGGCTTTAAGCTTAAAGGCAATAACGGATATATCGTAACCTATGTGAGTGAAGGGAAGGTATATACCGTTGGTAATGATGCAGATGAGGTACTAATTGTTACTGAACCATAGACTCTTCTGTAATAACAACTGAGTTTAGAAATGATCTTTTATTTTTTCCAAGCAATCAGAAATAGCCGATAAATCGCTTATTTATTTGTTCAAACTTATTGTATGGTGACCCCTTCCGTTTACGTTAATTCTTAATGATCGCACATATATGAACTGGGCTTTAATCTTAAATAACAGCAATATATGTCTGTATTATCTTGAAGTTTAAATCTTGATAAAACAGTAATGAATTTTATAAACAGGAGGTATTATGAGTAAACTAAGATTAGGTACTTTAATATGTGCAGTTGTTGCATCTATTTCCTTATTTTACGGCTTTTCCAAATCAAATAAAGCTGCTATAATAATAGGTATTGTAGTAATTATTGTTGGATTAATAATAAGGGTTCTTAGATTTTTGTACAGGGATTAGTAATCATCATCATAATTGAAAGAAGAAGTAATAACGCCGCAAATCTAATAAGGTAGATTTACGGCGTTTTATATTGTAATATTAAATTTATTTCAAATTATTATATGATTTTATTTTCTTTTGAAGGATCAGATTATGAGAAAAAAATCATAAACAAAAATACTATTTTGTGATTTCAGGTAAATCTTGTCAAGTAGGAAATAATTTGTTATAATAATAGTAATTTTGTTAGAGGAGGCAATGATGAAAGTATTAAAAGGTGCTTGTATTTTTGGCCAATCCGGAGGACCGACTGCCGTTATTAATGCCAGTGCTGCCGGAGTATTTTTAGAAGCAATGAAACAAGATGCAATTACAGAAATTTTTGGAGCAGAACATGGTATTAGAGGGGTTTTGGAAGAAAGACTTTTTGATATTAGAAAAGAAGATCTTAAGGAACTTGAATTACTCAAGAATACTCCTTCATCGGCTTTGGGCTCTGTCCGTTATAAACTAAAACCGGTGAGTGTTGATGATTCTGATTATAAACGCATACTTGAGGTTTTCAAGAAGTATAATGTCCGCTATTTCTTTTATAATGGCGGCAATGATTCAATGGATACCTGTAATAAAATAAGTAAATACCTTCAGTCTCAAAACTACGAATGCAATATCATCGGAGTTCCGAAAACTATTGATAATGACCTTTTCGGAACCGATCATACACCGGGCTATGGCAGTGCTGCCAGATATGTAGCTACAACCGTTATGGAACTACATCAGGACACCCACGTATATGATACTCCTTTGGTTTGTATTGTAGAGGTGATGGGGAGAAATGCCGGTTGGTTAACAGCCTCAGCTGCTTTGGCTTCCCTAAAGGGTTATGGTCCCGATTTGCTTTATTTACCGGAAGTCCCCTTTGATGTAGATGATTTCTTAAATGACGTAAAAATGGTGTTGAAGCGGAAAAATAAAGTATTAGTGGTAATTTCTGAAGGCATTAAAGATTTCTCCGGAAAATATATTTCTGAATATCTAGTTAGTTTAAAGAAGGATTCCTTCGGTCATGCTCAACTTGGCGGAATTGCAACCGTCCTTGCCGGAATTGTCAGTGATGAATTAAATCAGATTAAAGTACGTCCGATTGAGTTTTCGCTTCTCCAAAGATGTGCAGCCCATATTGCTTCCGGACAAGATATCGAAGAAGCATTCATGGCCGGAACCATGGCAGTCCGTTATGCGGTAGAAGGAAATTCGGATAAAATGGTGGTATTTAAACGTGATCCGAATAGCAAAGAATACAAAGTTAATTATGAACTATTAAACTTAGAATATTGTGCAAATACGGAAAAGAAGATTCCAGTTTCTTGGATTAAGGATGACCGGAGCGGCTTAACTCAAGAATTCTATGATTATGCCCTACCACTTATCCAAGGCGACAATAAAATAGTATTAGAAGATGGATTGCCGCGGTTTGCGAATTTGAAAAGGGTTTTTGTAAAAAAATAAGAATGCTATGTTTTAATAGACTGTTTTTCTACTACGGGGAAAAAAAAGAAGATCTTATAAAATTATGAAGAAATTAAAAAAAGGGTTTCCCGACATTGAAAGTTTTTAAACTTAAAACACCAATGTTAGGCCCTTTTTTTCATTTGAATAAGATATATTAATATTAGATAACATCTTTTGACCTATAATCGATTGAGAAAGGATTTATAGCTTTTATGAAAGCTGGTGATCACATTGAAGATGTATGTTGGGATAACAGATTACGACTGGTTTAAAAGCTTAAAGCAAGCAAATTGTGATGAAATAAACTTTTGGAAACCAGGGGGAAAAACAAATTTCAAAGTTTTAAACGAAGGAGATTTATTTTTATTCAAATTACATAGTCCACAAGATTATGTTGTTGGTGGTGGATTTTATCTGAATTACTCAATATTACCATCTTCATTAGCTTGGAAAGCCTTTGGAATAGCTAATGGAGCAGGAAGCCTTTTGGAGTTAAATGATAGGATTTATAAATATAAAAAGACAAATCGTTTGAGTGATCCAGATCCTCAGATTGGTTGTGTTATCTTATCGATGCCCTTTTATTTTGAAGAAAAGGATTGGATTCCTATTCCAAACAATTGGAATCGAAACATCGTACAGGGTAAATCTTATGATACTTCAGACCAATACGGAATGCACTTATTTCAACAACTTCAAAAGGTATTATCTAATCAGAGATTCTTTGATAATTTACTTGAAGGAAATGGTGAAAAGAATAAGTATGGTAAAGAACAAATCATCAAACCTAGAATAGGCCAGGGAGCCTTCAAGGTTCTAATTACTGAGGCATATCATCGAAGATGTGCAATAACCGGTGAAAAAACATTGCCTGTATTAGAGGCAGCCCATATTAAACCTTACAGCCTTGAAGGACCTCACGAGATTAAAAATGGTCTTTTACTTAGAAGCGATTTTCATATCTTATTTGATCGAGGCTATATTACTATCAACAAGGATTTAAATGTTGAAGTTAGTCGTCGTATTAGAGAAGACTTTGGAAATGGTAAAGAATACTTTGCCTACCATGGAAGCAAATTATTGAATTTTCCAGAAAGAGTAGACCAACTACCAGATTCACATTATTTAAAATGGCATAATGAGAATGTATATTTAGGATAATGAATGTATAAATAAGGATTCTTTAGTCTAATGGGAGTAATCACAACGCTCATACTAAGTATCAGTGAGTGTTTAGTTTATATTAAAGTTAGGCTGAGTAAGTTTTGATTACTTAAAGAAGATATTAAATCAAAAAAGGAAAATATTTTCCTAATTAAGTCCATATTTTCCGGTTCTTGAATCAATAAAAATAGGAAGGTGTGGAGGATTGAATGTGAAAAGTATGAAAGCTATTATTAAGATAAATAATATTAGTGTTGCTAGGTATAAATGGTAGAGCTTTAGTTTGGCGTATTGATAAATATGCAGTGCTATTAATTGAGCTATTGTTGCCCCGATTGGCAAAGATGCAATATCAAGGATTGTGGAATGAAATCCAAAGGCACCGGTGTAAGTATAGTAAAATGAAATTATAAATAATGGGCATACTACTAGTGACACAACAGAGGAAACAAAATATCTACAAAAAGATATTTTATTCTTCCTTTTTAATAAAAAGTAAGATATAGTCCACCAAAGAATCGTTGGAAAAAAGGCAAGTTTTAAATGCTCCCATACACTTTCGTTGATAGGGGCAATAATACCTATAATTAGGAGTTTGCCGCTTAAATCATAGACGAAATGCAGAAAAAAACCTAATAAGCTTATAAAGATTATTCCATAAAAAATATTATTTTTTATAGAATTATTTACTTTTTCATTATTGCCTATAAACATATAAACATCCTTTCTGTTATTAAAATATTTTATTTTGAAATATTACTTTTTAGATTATGGTGTTAAGAAAATCATCTCCTCTAAACTATAATATGATAAAGTATTCACTATTATAAATAATATTTAAATTTATCCCATCTAAATGAAATTATTAATTGAAATTCTTCTGGAATATGTTCTTTTACGATATGTAAACATTAAAAGTGTTTTTGAAAAAGTAAAATATCTATTTACTTAAAATATCGGTTGTGTTATAATGAATCAGGAAAAGTAGTTTTTATTTATATCCTTTTGGTAAATAATAAAAAATGAAATTTCTTAAAAATTTATCAAGGAGGATATAATGGCTGATAAAACAATCGTTTGCAAAGATTGCAAAGAAACTTTTGTTTTCACTGAAGGCGAGCAAGCTTTCTATAAAGAAAAAGGCTTAACCAGTGAACCAGTACGTTGCCCTAGATGTCGTAAGGCAAGAAAAATGCAAAGACCACAAAGGTACTAGAAAAAAGAATATGAACTCTTGTGGTTCATATTTTTTAATTTTCGGAATAATAAATACAATATAAAAGTTAAAAATAGAAGAGGTAATTATGATTAAGTTTTTAAAAAGATTTTTTAAAGTGATTATGAGCAGGGGATTTATCATCAGTTTTTTATTGCTGCTCCAACTCCTCTTTTTTTTCTATGTCGCTTGGGAATTAGGACGTAGAGGAATTTATTTTTACTTTTTCTTTAATATTTTGGGAGTTATATTTGCGGTTTCGATTTTAAATCGTTCTTTCAATCCCGCTTATAAAATTTCTTGGTTACTTGTTGTTTTAATTATTCCCTTTGCCGGACCAATCTTTTATTTACTGTTTGGAAAAAGATATTTCTCTAAAAAGAAGATTGAAAAAATGCGACAACTACATCTAGACACCCTCAACCAGTTCAAAAAGAATTATCGTGAATATGAAATGGATAATCCATTTATTAAAAAACTTAGCCATTATATTACAAGAGTTACAGGGATGTCCGGTTGGGAGGAAACTGACTCTAAACTGCTTACCCCCGGTGAGGAATTCTTTGAAGTTTTACTTGAGGAATTACATAAAGCTGAAAAATATATCTTCTTAGAATATTTTATTCTTGAAGAAGGATATATGTGGAACAAAATCTTAGGGATTCTTGAAGAGAAAGTCAAACAAGGGGTAGATGTTCGTCTTCTCTATGATGATTTTGGAAATATAAATCGAGTAGGGTATAATTTCAAACGCGAGATGATTAAAAAGGGTATTAAGACGATAAACTTTAATCCCTATCGACCGAGGCTTTCAATGTTCATCAATTACCGTGATCACCGGAAGATTACTGTAATAGACGGTAATGTCGGTTTTGTTGGCGGGATTAATTTAGCTGATGAATACATTAATAAAAAAGTTAAATTCGGTTATTGGAAAGATGCATCGATTATTTTGAAGGGTTCCGCCGTTTGGAATTTAACTTTCCTTTTCCTTGAAATGTGGCAATCTTCAAGCGAAGAAGTTTTTGATTATGAAAAGTATTATCCAACAAAGACTTATCCGACTAATGGGTTTGTACAACCTTTTGGTGACGGACCGATTGATAATCATCAATCGATCGAAATGGCTTATATGCATATAATCAATAACGCCAAGAATTATGTCTATATTACTACTCCTTATTTGATTATCGACAATGAAATTTCTACGGCTTTACGCTTAGCAGCGTTAAGCGGGGTAGATGTTAGAATTATGATGCCTCATATTCCCGATAAAAAAGTTATCTATATGATTTCTCAATCTTATTATCCGGAATTAATGAAAGCCGGTGTAAAAATATATGAGTACCTTCCGGGATTTCTTCATTCAAAAATGATTGTTGCTGATGATGAGGTTGCCTTAATCGGAACGGCAAATCTTGATTTCCGTAGCTTCTATTTACATTTTGAAGTTTCTTGTCTTCTTTATAAAACCTCTTCAGTATTAGAAATGCGCGAAGATGCAATAGAGTGTTTAGAAGAAGCAAAGGTTGTTACAAAGGAAGATATCCAAAAAATTTCGATATTTAAAAAACTTTTGGTGGCGGTTTTAAGAGCATTTTCACCATTGATGTAATTTTTTGTATACTCTCTTAAAGAGGGCAAAAAATATACTTGGTGATGAAATGAAAGCTTATAAATATATTAAGAAACTGCTTTACTATTATAATCGCTATAATAGTTATTATCAGATTCCTAAAAACAGTGCTGCCATCTGCTTTTATATTCTAATATCCTTAATTTCGATTCTAACATTAACATTTCAGATTATCACTCTTTCCGGTGATGTTCTGGAAACATTCTTGTTACCGAAAGTAATCAATATATTTTCTGAAAACTTTTCTGAAACCTTAATGGCCGCTCTACCAAATTTATCATTGAGCGGCTTTTCTGTCATCGTTCTTTTTAACTTTTTTTGGGGAGCCTCAAGAACCATTAATGCCTATAATAGAATGGCTGATTTTATTTATTTACAAATAAAAGACCGAAATGGTTTAAAAAACCGTATCAGTGCTTTTTTTATGTTTATGATGCTTTTAATTGTAATCTTGTTTGAAATCAGTTTAATTATCTTTAGTAATCTTATTATTACCAAATACATTCCCGCTCGCTTTGTTTTTTTAGTCCGAGTTATTCAATTTATACTAGAACTATTGATAATATTTAGCACTGTTTTAATTCTCTTTATGTATGCGCCGCCGGTGAAAATGCGAATTCGTGATGCTTATAAAGGCGCCATCTTTTCAACATTATTAATTTATCTTTTGCTTGGAATTTTTGTCATCATTATAAATTTAATGAATCGGTTCGGTACTGGTTATACTATAATTACGGTTATGTCCTACAGTTTTTTGGTTCTTTATTATGCAAATTATTTTATTATTTCAGGTTTAATACTGAACTATCATGGCAATTTTTTTCAGTTAAAAAAAGCTCTCTTTCGTAAAGAATAGTTATGAATACATTAGGAGGTTTTTATGAAAAAATATTTTCTGATTATTGTATTCATATTAGGTTTAATCTGTATACCATCCCTTTCCGCATCGAGCTACGGTTGGGGTTTCAAAAGAAACTCCGAACATCGAACGCCTGATGCCGGACCCTATTTAAAAGAAATTGAAGGAACATCATCTTATTATGTCGGCCCAACCGATGAAAAAGTAGTTTTTTTAACTTTTGATGCCGGTTATGATAATGGAGTACTACCGAAGATTCTTAATGTTTTAGATGAAAAGGGTGTAAAAAGTACATTCTTTGTAACCGGAGATTTTGTAAAGCGAGAAAGCGATCTACTCTTACAAATAGCTTTTCAAGGCCATTTAGTTGGAAATCATACTTGGGGTCATAAAGACATTACCAAGTTAAATGACCAAGAACTTGAAAGCGAAATAAAAAAAGTTGAAGAAGCTTATTATAAACTAACAATGCGACCGATGGTGAAATTGTTCCGCCCACCTTCGGGTCAGTTCAATCGAGAAAGTTTATTGAAAGTTCAAAACCTTGGCTATAAGACTTTCTTTTGGTCACTGGCTTATAAGGATTGGGAAACCAGAAACCAAAAAGGTGAAGACTTTGCCTACCGGAGTGTGATGGATAATCTCCATAACGGGGCGATTATTCTCTTGCATACCGTTTCGGAAGACAATTGCAAAGCCTTGCCAAGTATAATTGATGGGATTAGGGAACAGGGGTATACGATTAAAAACCTAGATTATTTTTTGAAGAACTAAGTTCTTCCAAAGAAGTTGCTTTAAAGCGACTTTTTTGTAAATAGATTGAAAAAAATTGGTAAAAAGCGTATAATAGATACATTATGAAAGCAAGGAATATTATGAATGCAAATTTAAATGTAAATGACTTAATTTTACTAAGTATTAAAAGAATTGGAATTAATGGTGAGGGGATCGGTTATTACAAGCGCTTAGCGGTCTTTGTAGAGGGTGCGCTTGTAGGCGAAGAAGTAGAAGTAAAAATCAAAGAAAGAAAAGAAAGATATGCGATTGGTGAAATCACAAAGATAAAAACGAAATCCCCCCATCGTGTAGATCCTCCTCATCCTGTATTACTTGATTGTGGGGGATGTACTCTTCAAATCATGTCTTATGAAGAACAAATTAGGCAGAAGAAGAATATCTTAATGGAAGCCTTTAACCATTATTATCATGGTGATCTTTCCAAGGTTAAATTTTATGATACCATTGGCGCTAAGGATATCTGGGGATATCGGAATAAAACCCAACTTCCGGTCCGTCATGACGGCGATAAAGTTGTAGTCGGGATGTATCAACATAATACTAACCGCCTTATTCATCTTGATGAGTATCCGATTGAAAACCCTCTTGTACAAAAGGTAATGCAAGAAATCCTGGATTACCTGACTAAAAGCAATATTGATATTTATAATCCCCGTTTCCGTCAAGGCAACCTTCGCTATTTAGTTATCCGGGGTTTTGAAGAAACCGAAGAAGTACAAGTTACTTTTGTTTTAATGAAAGAAGATCAAAGGCTTTTTAAAATCTTAAAAGAAGTGATTAAGATAGAAAATGTAAAGTCGGTGAATTATACGATTAATTCTGATCCGAAATCTATTGAAATCATCAATAACAAAGTTATTAATCTTGCCGGACAAACGAAGATTAAAGGAAAACTTGGTGATTTAGAGTTCATTATTTCACCTACAGCATTCTTTCAACTTAATACTAAACAAACACTCGTCCTTTATGATGAAATCATCAAAGCTGCTAATTTAAAAGGATTTGAAAAGGTCTTAGATTTATATTGTGGGATTGGAAGCATCGGGCTCTATTTAGCTCGCCATGTAGAAGAAGTTCGCGGAATCGATAATAACCGCGAGAATATTGAAGATGCAAAGGAATTTGCTTTGATGAATGGAATTCAAAATTCAAAATTCTATTTTGGGGAAATACTTCCTCATCTTCATAATTTTCAAAAAGAAGGCTATGTTCCTGATGTAGTAATAGTAGACCCACCACGTCGAGGCATGGAATTAAATCTTCTTAACTATCTCCAAAAAGCAAAGGTTAGAAAGATAGTTTATGTTTCTTGTAATCCATCAACTCTTGCAAAGAATATCGATCATTTGCAAAGGAGTTACGATTTAAAATATGTAGTTCCGATTGATCTCTTTCCAAATACACCCCATGTAGAATCTGTTTCATTACTTGAAAGAAGATAGACACTTTTTAAATAATGCTAAACATTATTAAACCTAAATTTAAAAAATTGAATAAATATTATTAGAGGTTAGAAATTTACTATAAAATGGTAAATCTAGCCTCTTTTTTTTAATTTAGGGAACAAATCTAAATCTTATAGGGGTAACGCCACGCATGTAGAGTCCGTCTCATTACTTGAAAGAAGATAAGCATTTTATTGAACAATATTGAACTCTATTAAACCTAAAAACACATAATTTTAAATAAAAATCTTATG